>JBFFSQ010000126.1:0-8533 GCA_041572275.1 Gammaproteobacteria bacterium | reverse complement strand
TTTAAGGGCAATGGCTGACTTAGCACCAGTTGAGTCACATCGAGACCACCCGAGCCATCATCCAGTCCCAGTTTCTCATCGACACGGAGTTCAACACTGGGGTTTGGCCAGACTTCAGCTTCAGCTAGACGAGCTTCATGCATACTGATGCTGGCATCTGCAACACGGGTTTCCGGGGCCAGCTGTAGCATCCGCTGAATACTGGACTCCAGGGTCCAGAGGTTTTCAGCAACTACTGACGTTGATGTCAGTGCCATTAGAGCAAGCGCCAGACCGCTAGCCCAGGGTAAAACAACTTTTTGGGGGGCAATCATATTCCTTCACCTCATACAACATGCGTCCAACACACATGTGGTCAATCACAATTAGATTAGATTTTTTCTGTCTGGTTTACTCAGGCCTGCCTATCGATGACATGCCGCAACAGACGCGAAATTAAGCTGAAATTAACTGTGGAGGTGCACGTAGTGGTGGCTGTAGCCGGCCACTCCAGAAAAGAGGAACAACACGTCTGAAATAATCCCAGGAAAGACGACGATATACACGATCTGACAGGGACAGGACAATAAATGCGAAAACAAACAGAAGCGGCAGGACCGCTACACTCAGGTTGCTGATAAGCCCCGAATAGGATAAATCCAGCTGTGCAATTTCATCGGCATGCTGTTGATGACTGAAGACAAATTCCGAATGCAACTGATCATGGTGAACGTGCCCCAGCGTCGAAGCCTCATGGCTATAGGTATGCACGTGCAACTGTATACTCTGCACGAATAACAGAGCCAATACCAACGGTATCAGCACGGCTCTACGCATCCAGCCGTTTTTTAAAACCGGTTGTTGATCGGGGGGAGTCATGACGGGGACTATATATGACCAACCATATATAAGTAAAGTCTTAAATAGTGTTTTTATTAACTCCATTATGCTGTTGATCCAAAAGACAATAGTTGCGGAAAAAGACCGCGAAGTGGTCGAATAGTTCAGATCAAAAACACAAATTTTTAATCACCACCAGGCCTGACTGACTGAGTTAACAACTTCTGAAATGCCGTTGCAGTCACTGGCTGTGAAATCAGATAACCCTGAATAATCTGACAACCTTGCTGTTGCAGGAAATCATACTGAACCTCGTTTTCAACACCTTCAGCAATCACTTCAAGGCCCAGGCTTTGAGCCATAGCAATCACCGCCCGGGCAATTGCGCCATCATCTGGACGCCCGGCAATATCCTGCACAAAGGAACGATCAATCTTAAGTACATCCAGGGGAAACTGGTGCAGATAACTCAGTGATGAATAACCGGTCCCAAAATCATCCATGGACAGATTGACACCCAATTGTTTAAGCTGTTGCATTTTCTGAATACTATTTTCCGCATCCTGCATGGCTATGGTTTCCGTTATTTCCAGATCCAGATAACGAGCTGGTAGTGAAAACTGTTGCAGGTATTTTTCCACCTGCTCCACCAGGTCATCCTGCATGAACTGGCGCGCGGATAGATTAATCCCCACGCGTAATTCAAATCCCAACTCACGCCAGGCTTGAGTCTGGCAAATAGCCTGCTCCAGAACATACTCACCCAAAACAGTAATCAGACCTGTTTCTTCTGCCAGAGGTATGAAGCGTACCGGTGAGATTAAGCCTTGCTGTGGATGATTCCAGCGTGCCAGTGCTTCCATGGCAATAATCTTGCGCGTACTCACCTGTACCTGTGGCTGATAATAAATTTCTAGCTTGCGTTGATCCAGGGCATGGCGCAGATCATTTTCTAGACGTAAACGGTCATGCACTCGACGGTTCATATTACGGGTATAAAAGCATTCCTGATCACCGCCCTGCGCTTTTGATCTACGCATGGCCGTATTAGCATGCTGCATGAGATTGGTAGCATCAAAATCATCATCGGGGTAGATCGCAACCCCCACACTGAGGGTTACATAGACCTTGTCATCACCGAGTTCAAATGCCTGACTATTCAATGAGCCGCGTATACGCATGATGACGCGACTAATATCATCGGTGGACTGCATACTCTCCAGCAAGATCGCAAATTCATTGCCACTGATACGCGATATCGTATCCCCCTGCTTGACAAAACGACTCAGAAAACTGGCAAAAGCCACCAGTAACTCATTGCCGGTTTCATGACCAAGACTGTCGTTAATCAGCTGGAAACGATCAATATCCAGTGAAATAACCGCCACCTGATGTTGCAGACTCTCGGCCACTTGCAGTGCATGGACCAAGCGCTCCTTATACAAGGCCTGATTTGGCAGATCGGTTAAGGTATCGTGATAGGCCTGATGCAGAATTAAATCTTCGGCACGTTTGAGCTGGGTAATATCCTGTAAGGTTCCCAGGGCCTGGATCGGTCGGCCATTATTATCGATCACCACTTCACACTGATGATAAACAAAACGTTCATTATGATCGGTCCCCATCAATCGATGCTCAATCACAAAACCCTGACCCTGTTGCTGAACGGCATTGAAAGCTTCTGTCAGCAGATCGATTTCATCCGCTGGTACCTGCGCAATTAATTGCTGGATGGATAATTCACTGAGCTCAATGCCCAGCATCTGCAATACATTCTCGGGAATAGAAAAACGATCATTCAGTAAATCCCAGTCCCAGTATCCAAGCTTGGCTACCTGCAAGGCATGATGAATACGATGCTGGCTTTTTCTCAGCGCAAAATCCAGATTGCGTGAACGCAACGCATAACGCACACGCTGGGTGAACAGACTCCAGTTAATCGGTTTGGTAATAAAGTCCGTGGCTCCGGACTCAAAAGCCATATCGACTGATGACACATCATCCAGCCCAGTTAGCATCAGAATTGGCACTCTGACCTCAAGATCGTAACGCCGCATGGCCGCACAGGCTTCAAATCCATTCATCATCGGCATTAACACATCCAGCAACACCATGTCCGGTCGCTGACTGAGAAACAGCTCCACTGCTTCAGAGCCATTGGGAGCTTCGATCACCTCATAGCCCTGACGCTCCAGCGCTTTCCTGAGCATGCTCCGAATCAGCATATCATCATCAACCACCAGCATGAGCGGTGTCTCCCGCTCTATAATGGTAAAGCCTTTTGATAATTCAGCTGTCATGGCTGGATGGATTGTCACGTCCCCGCTCTCAGATAAGCACTTATCAAATAAGTGTATCAGAGATTGGAAAAATTACCGCGAGGGGGGCTTACATACCTCGAGCCAGGTCCCGCTTCAGGTCTTCGATATCTTCCAGGCCGACTCCCACTCGAATCAGCCCATCGGAAATACCGGCTTCCTGTTTCTGATCCGGTGTCAGTCGACCATGGGTGGTAGTCGCTGGATGAGTAATGGTGGTTTTGGCATCACCAAGATTGGCAGTAATTGAAGCAATACGTGTCGCATCCACCAGTTTCCAGCCCGCATCTTTGCCACCCTTTAACTCAAACGAGAGCAATCCGCCAAAACCCGATTGTTGCTGTTTTGCCAGTTCATGCTGAGGATGGCTGGCCAGCCCGGGATAGTAGACACGATCCACTGCATCCTGCTGCTCCAGCCATTGCGCTAATTGCAGGGCATTGTCACTGTGCGCCTTCATCCGCAGCTGCAAGGTTTCCAGTCCTTTCAGGAACACCCAGGCATTGAAGGCACTCATGGTCGGCCCGGCCGTACGCAAAAAACCATACACATCGGTACCAACTGTATCTTCACGCCCCAGCACTGCACCACCAACACAACGACCCTGACCATCGAGAAATTTGGTTGCTGAATGAATCACAATGTCAGCGCCCAGTTTCAGGGGTTGCTGCAGGGCGGGTGTACAGAAACAGTTATCTACGGCCAGCAGACAATCATGCTCATGGGCCAGATCAGCCAGGGCTCTGATATCCGCCAGTTCTGTGAGCGGATTAGATGGTGTTTCCAGAAAAAACAAACGGGTATTAGGACGAATCGCTGCTTTCCAGCTAGCAAGATCGGACAGATCCACAAAGCTGGTTTCAATACCCAGCTTGGCCAAAAACTGGTTGAACAAAACCGTTGTCGTACCAAAAATGCTTCGTGATGACACGATATGGTCACCGGCCTGCAACAAGCCTATACACGTAGACAGGATAGCCGACATGCCGGATGCCGTTGCTACGCAAGACTCAGCCCCTTCTAATGCGGCCAGTCTTTTTTCGAAGGTCCTCACCGTCGGGTTAGTAAAACGGGAATAAATATTACCCGTCTGTTCGCCCGAGAATCGTGCGGCCGCTTCCGCAGCCGAATTAAAAACATAACTGGACGTTAAAAAAATCGGTTCGCTATGCTCACCTTCTAATGTCCGCACCTGTCCAGCACGTACAGCTTGAGTAGCAAACCCCAGCTCTGTTTCAAACTCTAAATCATCAAATCCCGACATTAAATTACCTTTTTAACTCTTGTTGAATGAACATCCACTATTCTTCGATCAATACCGTGGACCCAATCTCCAACATATTAAACAGCTCAATGACATCTTCATTACGCATTCGAATACAGCCATGTGAAGCCGGTGTTCCAATTTTGTCTTCTTCATTAGTACCATGAATATAAATATATCGCTGGTAGCTGTCCACCTGACCGCCCTTGTTCAAACCCGGTTCCTCACCATCCAACCACATAATACGCGTAGTAATAATATCTTCGGGTAGCTCGGCCTGTTGCTGTATCAAGTCTTCCAGAACACCTCTAGCCTGGCGCCCTATAAACACCTCATTTATTGGAGCAGAATCACCTATCTTTTCCCGAATCACATGACGCCCGACGGGTGTTTTAAAACTACCATTTTCACTACCTATACCATAACGCGAAGTTGATACAGGAAACTGCCTGATCAATTCACCCTGCTGATTATAAACATAGAGACATTGCTCAGAGACACGCACTAAGACGTCATCATGTTTGGCCATTTTTCTACATCCATTCTACAATCTGTGATTATGATATGCTGATGCGAATCAAATGACCACGTTAAGTGTATGAAGTATTTATTCTCCAGACCCAGCCTGATTAGCTGCTTACTAATAGCACCGCTGCAGCTACTCGCCCAACCTATGCCGGATCGGGTGCATGAAACCTGTGTTCGTATTGCGGGAAAACTGGCTAGCGTCAATCTTGATGAATGTCTGTCTCGAAACCTCAATTCTAGCCAGGCCCATTCAGAAAAAGGCATTCCCCTACTGATAAAGGAATATCCTCCACTGTCCAATCGAACACCTCAGGCTCGTATTCTAATGATGGGAGGCTTACACGGAGATGAATATTCATCAATCACCATTATGTTCAAATGGATGAGCATTCTGGATAAATACCATAGCGGTCTGTTTCACTGGAAAATAGCGCCACTGGTTAATCCTGATGGTTTATTACAAAAACACTCACAACGCATGAATGCCAGTGGTGTTGATCTGAACCGAAATTTCCCTAATGGTGATGAAAAAAATGCAGCGCTTGAATACTGGAAACACAAAGCCTGGAGCGACCCCCGACGTTACCCGGGACAGCAGGCGCTGAGTGAAGCTGAAACACGCTGGATGCATGACTTGATCAATGAATTCAAACCCGATGCTATCATCTCGGTCCACGCACCCTATGGCATTGTTGATTTCGATGGACCGCGTTCGCCTCCGACCCATCTTGGCCCTCTGCATTTACACCTGCTCGGCACTTATCCAGGCTCACTGGGTAACTTTGCAGGCAAACACCTGGATATCCCGGTAGTTACCGTTGAACTGCCCTACGCAGGCATCATGCCCAGCAATCAGGAAGTCAGTCGTATCTGGGTGGATCTGGTAGCCTGGTTGAAGCGAAACATTCCAAAAGATAACTCAGTTGATGAGTCCAGCCTTATTTCATCGTTAAACGCAAACCCGATGGTGGACTAATTTCGCCTTCAAAGATAATGCGCCATTGACCATCCTCTTCCTTGTGCCAATATTGTCGCTTCCATGACTGGCTAACGAAATTATCACTGCGATAGCGTTGACGGAAGGTAGCAACCAGAACATCCTCATTGGGGTGTTTCAGCAAACTTACATCTGTTGCTTCAACTTCAACGAAAGTCTTGTATTGTGCCACTCGCTTTTTGTGCGAAACCCAGTGCTCAAAGTCCTTTTTACCATTGGAAAAATGTTTTGAATAATGACTTAAATAAGCATCCGTATTCAGACTTTGCCAATCACTCAACCATTGCTTAAACAGTGCACTAACCGGTTGCTGATTAGCCCGCCATTGCTCAACACTCAACCACTCCAGGTCGTATCCGATCAACACGGGGGTTTGCCCCAAACTGATGTAGCTGCCAACTTCCAGCAAGTCATTATTGGGCAGGACCACACAACCTTCGGAGGCCAGCGGTGGACGATTATAAGTACCACTGCGAGTACCATGTAACCAGATGCCGTGACCCGTACGACCTCTATAATCATCCCAGGCATTCGGGTAATTTATTGGGTAAGCTCCAGACCCATACTTATCAGCTAACTTCTGTGGCGGAATATGGGACTGGACAAAATACACTCCGAGAGGTGTTCGCAAATCACCCTGTTTTTCTTTTTTCGGCCCGCCTCGCCCCATGGAAACATAATAATCAGCGACCTGTCGTGGACGTCCGTTATCGTTTGCAAACACAAACAAACGTGATTGACTCAGATCGACGACAATGGCATGTAGATAATTCTCATCCAGTCGACCGATAACAGCAGGAATTTTATCGGTTTGGTCAACGGCCTGGCGCGCCTGCCAGCGAGTTTTAATTTCAGAAAGTAGTGGCTGCCGTGCATCCGTATCTGACAGGCCCTTACCGGCCACATACAGAGGATTTGCCCGAGCCTTTAAACTATCGGCATAAAGCATCTGCGCAAGCTTAAATTCCGGCTCGTCATCTATTAAAGCTTTTAACAACATTTCTGCCTGATCTAGATTGGCCGCCTGCAATGCATCCAGCGCCTGTACCAGACGTTGTTCAGGGTGTACATCAGCATGGCTTGCCTGTCCGATGAGCAATCCGAGTACACAGAATAATGTAATTAAACGATATCCAGTCATAATTAAAGTTGTTGTATTACGCGCTCGGCCAAAATCTGCCAACGCTCACCTTCAAGACCCAGAACCAGTTGTTTGATGACCGTGTCATTGTATGTGGCCGACTGATATTGCTGGGAAAATTCAGCCAGTGCCCGTGATTGATCGGTATCGAAATAGATCCTGATATTATCCAGACTGATAAGAACACCCTGTGATAACCGTAAACGCACACTTCGCTGTTGACGCCAATGATTATAGTCGATTTGCAGATCAGAGGGAGTAAAGGCCGTGGAATAGAAAGACAGATACTGTTCAACATCAGCCCGCGACCAGGCTTGTGACCAGTCATGGACAAAACGGGTCAACTGCACCGACAGCTCCCCAGTGCTTTCCGTCTCAGTCACCAGCGGTTCGGGCTGAACTGCAGCCTCTGTATCAATGACATTGATATCCGCAAGTAAATCAAACTCTGGCAATTCCAGTTGTTCGGTTTTGCCCACAGCCTTTTCATACGCAACCGCCGCCAGATGATCATACAGGCGTTTACGATTTTCCTGTGCCACTTTGAAACTGGGTAAACTGATCACCGCATCTTCCAGTGCCTGACGGGCCTGTTCAATCTGCCCCATCTTTATTAAGGCGATAGCGAGATTATTTTTGGGTTCCGGCCAGGTCGGATGATCTTGAGCTATAGCCTGGAATATATCCGCCGCTTGTGACCATTGCCCCTGTTCGGTTAGTTGTACCGCCTGTTTAAAACGAGACTCATCCTCAAGAATATCTTTTGCATCAGCCACAGCCAATGAAAGAGCCCATGCAAAACACACACTGATGAATGTCTGTAGACAATGATTTCTGGGTCGCATAATGGGACTTTACTGATTGCTATATAGATCTATACCTGGCAGCAATTTCGAATTCGTTTGGTCCTTTGCTGAATCCGAACGTTTTTCTTCAAGGCGCTCCAGATAATCGGCATCAACATCATTGGTTACATATTCACCATCAAAACAGGAACAATCGTAACTATTAATGCTGATATTGCCCTTGTGTACAGCTTCTATCAAATCCTCGAGGTCCTGATAAATAAGCCAGTCTGCGCCAATGACCTGGGCAACTTCTTCATCCGTCTTATTATCCGCTACAAACTCTTTCGGTGAAGGCATATCAATGCCATAGACATTTGGATAACGAACAGCAGGCGCTGCAGATGCCATATACACTTTATTTGCACCCGCATCACGGGCCATCTGGATAATCTGCTGAGATGTTGTGCCGCGAACAATCGAGTCATCGACCAGCATGACATTTTTTCCCCTGAACTCCAGATCGATGGCATTCAGTTTCTGACGCACTGATTTCTTTCGTTGTGTCTGGCCGGGCATTATAAAGGTACGACCAATATAGCGATTTTTAATAAAGCCTTCTCGATATTTAACACCCAGATGATAAGCCACTTCAAGTGCTGATGTTCGGCTGGTATCCGG
>JBFFSQ010000125.1:0-8539 GCA_041572275.1 Gammaproteobacteria bacterium | reverse complement strand
GTTTTTATCCAGATCAAAGCCTTCATAATCATCCCAGTAATTACCATCCCATAAATTACGTTTCGCTGAACCGCCATCACTAACTGCTACCTGGGTAATATTGCTTTTAAAGCGATTATTTTTAAAGTCATTACCCACCCAGTCATTTAAAAAGCGTACACCAATATTATTAAAGGCCACCAGGTTATTATAAATTCGATTGGTGGAGTCAGGCTGGAAGGGTGATACGTCCATATAAAAACCAACGGCATTGTATAAAATTTTATTACCCTCTAAGGTTACATCCGAGGTTTCTTTCATACCAACACCAACACCGGTCGCGCCCGTAGCATGGGACACCATATTGTTTCGTACTTCTACACTGTCGCTATACATAAGAAATATGCCGACAGAATTATCCCAGTACTCATTCTCTTCAACTTTGTTGTATTGCGCATACATAAAGTGCAGAGCGTAACGTCCGCGCGTGGAACGGTTTTTAGCAATAAGGTTATCTTTTGAATACCAGACCACGGTATCACGGGAATCATGTATGTAGTTACTGGTTATTTTATTGCCGAAGCTATACCACAGACGAATAGCATCGCCTCTTAAACCCAGATCAAACGGCTTTGAGCTGATTTCATTGCGGCGCACAATATTATTTTCTGACTGTTGCAGGTCAATACCAAACAGGCAGTTATCAATGATGTTGTCTTTAACGACATTGAAATTACCACGCACCTGAACACCGGCATCAATATCGTTATGTGATTCACCGGAGTTGGTTAAGCGCAGATTGCGAATGACAGCACCATCGGTATCCAGATAAATAACCGAGCCGTTGCCGCCCGCATCGATGATGACCTTACCGTCACCATCGAGGGTAATGGCTTTCTCAATGGTAATCGGCCCCTTATACACACCGGGTGGTGGCATGATGACATCACCCGGCTTTGCCGCATCAACCATTTCCTGTAATGACAGGGTGCCCGCAATTACAGACTGGCAATGCAGTGCGATGAACATGACTAGTGCAAAACTCAATCGCCTGGCTAGCATGGTATCAGTCGCCTTCTTGTTGCATCTGCTTCCGTCGAATGATCGCAGCAACACCTAATAGCGCCGATGTAATCATCATTAAGAAATAACCAGTATAAGGATAAGAATGTGTTGAGAATTGCGCCACCTTACCCTGACCAAATACGGTCGGCATAAATGGCTTCACGGTGAAGGCGCCCATATCATTCAGTGTATGGCCAAAGTACCAGAGCCAGGCTGCATAATCGATGACAAAAAATACCGGTAACAAAATAGGCACGATAATCAGCAGCCAGTAAAACAGACGACTGAGGTAACTGCCCACCACCAGCAATACCATGGCTATAACCAGTGCAATCATGATGCCATTGGTCCAGGCTTCGAGTGTCGCCACCTTGCCGGCAATGACTTCCTGCTCACGGAAAAACATGCCTAGCGTATCACTGTAGGTCTCTGTTACTGCTTCCATACCGCTCCATTGCTGAATATCTTCGACATCCAGATCTAGCGTAGTCTGCAATGATTCTCGATAGCCATCCGATAGCATCATGACACCACCTTCGGTGAACATTGCTGTCGCCATCCACACGGCTATGGCACCAAAGCCAATACTCATGATAATCGCGCGGAGTTTTTTCCTGCGACATGCAAAGCCCACAATCATGACGCCTAAAAATGCAACCAGGAATTGTGACAGAACACGTTCGATGGGGCCACCACTGGCAATCGGGTACATGCCAACATAATGATTGATGGTGTCCATTTCATGAACACAGTTAAGTGCTTCCTCTACCAGCACTTCTTCACTTTCTATTTTTTTGCAGCCGTTAAACACGCCGTTAAAATGAAAATGAATGCGGATACCATCAGGAAATGCTTCCGGTGGGTAGTTCGGCGCCTTCAGTGCCACCCACCATATTGGCGTGAAATAAATTATCGCCAATAAAATCAGTGATGCACCAATCAAGCTGGCAACAATGATATTGCGTTTTTTATTGTCTGATTCAAGCATTTCTCAACCTCAGGGGGTACTACTCAAATAAGTCGGGGTGTCAATTTAGCTAACACCCCGAAACTTAATTACTCTGATAAGCCATATAGCTACAGCATGTATACACTAATCAAAATCTGGATTTTTCCAGTCGACAGATGGTGCCAGATCAGATTTTGGAACCTTGATTCGTGATACATAATTAATAACCATTTGCATATCCTTGTTAGTGAACTCTTTAATCTGTTTCACCATATCAGGGTTTGCGTTACGGCGTTTACCATCGCGTATCCACTCGAACTGACGCAACATGTATTTATAATGCTGGCCCTGAATCTTGGGATAGAATTTTTCTTTTATACCCTCGCCGTTATCACCATGACATTTCACACAGTTAATATCGTAGAGTTTCTTGCCCTGTGCAAATTCAGGTGTACCTTCGGCCCAGTCACCCTTGCCATTATCAGGATTCATCGGCAGCTTGGCGATATAGGCTACAACATCGGCCAGCGCCTGGGCATCACCGATAGATTCAGGTAATGCAAAGGGATACATCGTAGGATTATCGCGATTTAAGGCACGAATATCGGCTAGCTGCTTGATCAATACTTCACGATGCTGACCGGCCAACTGCGGGAACGTACCATCTTGTGTACCCCAACCTTCTGGATAATGACAGGCTGAACAGACTTCATACACATCCATACCATTTTCAACATCGGGCGTCAGATGTAGCGCATCATCCTGTTCACCACCACCCACATTCCACCCTGCTGCCTGCACTGACATCGCCAGCCCCATACTCAACAGTAGCGTAATCATTACATTCGTTTTTTTCATGCCTGTTTTCTCCAAACCTGTAACCCGTGCATAATCGGGTTACAGGCTATTAACTATGATGTGGAAGTAAATTATCACTCAGGCCTCTTCATCACCTTGATATTCATCAACCCTGATATATACCAGCTTATGGCTTTAAACCTGACAAGTATTTTGCAATAGCGGCCATTTCTTCATCATTCACCATATGCATGATGCCTTTCATTGCCGCACTCATGCCGTTATTGCGCTTACCACTCTTAATGTCTTTTAGCTGTTGCAGAAGATAGGCTTCATTTTGACCTGCCAGTTTGGGATACATCGGCAGGATGGGTGATTTGGCATCTTTACCGTGACAGGCTGTGCAACCACCTTTTTTGGGGTCTTTAAATAAGGCGCCACCATCTAAAGCATATGCCTGACCCATAACAGCTGATAACAGTACAGCCGACATTAGTGTTAATACTTTTTTAGTCATTGATACTCTCCTGAATTCATACTTTAAAATCTTGCTTTAAAAAAACGATAACCCTGTTTTTTATAGGCATTTCTTCGTCTTAAAAACAAAATGGGGGAGCCAAAAAGCTCCCCCGGATACATCGTCTAGTTAAGGTTTATTTCACCTTCTTGGCACCGTGCTGTTCAAGATAAGTCTTGGCACGTAAGCCTAGGTCAGCGGTTTTAACCTGATACTGCCACCACTGGTTAGCCCAGAGCATGGCATTCTGCCAGTCTTTCTTGGCTGCAGCAGCTTCCGATTTTTTCTTCGCTTCTTCAGCAAAGCCCAGCTGGTCAGTGGCATCTTCAACCAGGGCGACTACAGGTTTGAAATCCTGGTAGTTATGACTGGTAATAAAGCCAACAACTGAATCGATAACTGCCTGGGTTTCAATATTAGTTTTCACCTGCTTGTCATAATCAGCCTTGGTATAAGCGACACCTTCTTTCATAGATGTTTTCTTGGCTTTATAACCCTTAGGCTTAACTAACAGATAACCCTGCATTTCCAGATGCAGTGCTGAACAGAACTCGGTGCAGTAATAAGGGAAGACACCGGCTTTGTCGGCTATGAAGCGGGCAGTTGCTGTTTTACCTGGTTCCAGTGATAACTGCACATCCTGACCATACATAGCGAAGCCATGCACTTCATCTTCTGCGCGTTCCAGATTGGTCAAGTGAATGATTACTTCATCGCCTACTTCAGCCTCAATGGTTTCAGGTGTGATATGTGAACGGATAGTAGTACCAAACACTTCTACCTTACCTGGTGTTACCACAGTCTTCTCACGGCCGGCTCGGGTCTTGAAGGGTGAGCGTTTATCGGCACGGCTGTCCCAACCGGATTTATATCGGTTATGAGGTTTCAGCTTATCAGCCTTGATCGACACTACATAATGGGGTTCGCCCAATGGCAGCGGCATATCATAGAGCAGGCTCATCTTGTCACCACTGATGTCAATCAACTGATGATTCTGAGGATGCAATGGACCGACAGGGTTAAAGCGGTCGATGGCCAGCTTGTTCAGGGCAACCAGATATTTACCATCTGGACTGACACTGTCACCTTCCATAGTCATCAAATGACCGATGTTGTAGTGAATAGAAATTTTATCGAGGACTTTACCTTCACAGTAATCCCACTTACCGACCATGGAATCAACATACAGCGAGGTATAAGCCACGCATTTCTTGGAGTCAAACTGGGTATGCAATGGCCCCAAACCTAATTCCAACTGGGTGTGTACGGCATCTTTTAGTGACACAATTGGAATACCGTAGGGGTCTTTACCTTCAAATTTCTTGTTATTAATCGCTTTCATCAGCTTATCAAAGCTGTACACCGTGGTGTGACTATCCAGCTTACCGGATACGATAATATATTTACCATCAGGCGTGACATCGACACCATGGGGGCTCTTAGGCTCAGGCACCAGGAACAGGATGCCTTCCTTTACCGCCGTTTCTATGGTGATAATATCGGCACCATTAATCTTTTTAGTTTTACCGGCGGCAACTACTTCAGCGGCTTTCTTCCAGTTCACCACATGCATGAAGTCAGTATCTTTCGCTGAACAACCTGCCTCATACGGAGGCCGACCTTTTTCGATACCACCGACATAACGCTCGGAACAGAATGAGTTGGTAAACGACCAGCCATCTGAAGGACCTTTACCGAAGTCAGATAGATCCTGACTGTATGGAGGTGCCATTACAGTGAAGGATTTTTTCTCATCAATACGACCCTTCTCATTATCAAATTTCCAGTAGGTCATACCACCGCGGTAGCGGTCATTGAATTCTTCCAGAGGTACGAATTCATTCTCGAACGGTGCTGCGTATTGCGCTGCCGTGATAATGTAATCTGTGTTTTCAGAAACAAAGGCACCACCATGCTGAGATTTAAACACAGGATTCACCACGATTTGCTTGGTTTCGAAATCATGTAAATCGATAACGGCGACACGGGGGTTGGCTTTGTCATTAATGAATAACCAACGGCCGTTATATTCACCGTTGGTTTCTGAAATGGCTGGATGATGGGTGTCACCAAAATTAATTTCTTTACCGTGAATATTACCCTGTCTCAGCACAGCTTTTGATTCTTCATCAAAGCCATAACCCTGCCAGGGTTCCGGGGTAAACACACCGATATATTTAAGAATACGCATGGACGGGATGCCATAGACGATCACCTGCCCACTCTGGCCACCGGAACTAAAGGCAAGATACTCATCTCGCCCACCGGTCGGGGTGTAGGTTTTTGCTGCCGCCAGCAGGTCTTTCTGGGTCAGTCCACGTGCTTTCATCACGTCATCTAGTGATGCAGCTGACATTACACTCGTACTTACTGCAAGGCCGGCTCCCAGACCTGCCAGCAAACCGAGCACTCGCTTCGCTTTAATTCTCATGGCCATCTCCCATGGGTATTTTGTTATTTTGAAGAAATAAGATAGAGCATCTTGTGCTCGCACACCACAGATCACCTTGACCAAGGTCAAATAAGTGTGTGATATAACACAATAAACCTTTTTTATAACCTTGGGAGCTTTAAAACTTTGACAGGCGACTGACGGTTTTTTCACCCCTGAAGCGGTTGTTCTCAAGCACTGACGGTAGCCGAGGAGGAGAAAAGCCACAACCATCACTGTCTCAATTACGGATCATTACTCAGAGCTCCGGCTCTTCACCCTGTGAGCCAGGCAAAGCCTGTTTTAAATCAGCTCCATGCGACTGGATCCCGCGAAGGCGGGAATTCAGACATCGTGACGAGCACGCTAATCAATAACTGACTGGATACCTGCCTTCGCAGGTATGACGCTGTGCATGCTTTAGGTTTTCATGTTTATAGACAGATCAATTTGATCTAGGCATTGAAATAAACACGTCAAATACACTTTTGTAATTATTTAAGTGGGACAGCAGAGGGCCGCACCACTAAAACAAAACGGGAATTACCGTGGGTTTTCGGGTTCTGAAGTCTGGCATAGTCATGCCTGCGCGAGCATTGATATAGGTTGGGTCTGCAACCACATAACTCTGCCCCTTATACAGTACCGCATCGCCCTTGATCGGCTCACTGAACTTAACAGCTGTTGCAATATGACCGGGGAAATCCAGTCCGACCACATCAAGCCCGAGCAGGTTATGTACCAGCCAGGCAAACAGGATCGAGCGGTCTTCACAATCCGAATAGGGGTAGTGCAGGGTTTCTTCCGGGAACAGGTAATTTTCACTGCCAAACTGAACATCATCGGTTTTATATTTGAATGAGGTTTGCACAAAGCGCAGCAACAGGTTTACCGCCTCCAGCTCAGACTTACCCTCGACCAGGGGCTTGAGCTGAGCCAGCAGAGGGTTGGCCGTGGCCTGGTTCACTGTCGCAGGAAAATACATCCCTATATCCATTTGCGGATAGGTATTCAAAAACTGCACGGTTTCACGGTCATAGCCTACTTTAATCTGATACTTTTCACCCTTGTAGTTAAAGTTCAGCACTTTACCCTGCTCCTTGCGGGCTGTGTTTATTACTGTATTCAGTCGCATATCGAGTCGCTTGCTGGCACCTGGGTACTGCCCATCATAGGTATACACCCGTCCCGGCTTCTGCTTTTTACCATCGAAACTCACGGCATAGTAGCGCTCATCACCAAAGGTAAAATAAGAGGCAGCGAACAGCTGCTGCTCAGATGGCAGCAACAGATAAACGCGATAACGATCGTAGGCAATACGAGCCTGATAGCCGGCCTTGATCATCACAAACCAGGACAACAAAGCCTGTTCATTGGCCTGTCGCGGATGAATTTTCCCGGCCAGCTGGTTGACCAGCAAGGCATAGCCCCAGTCATTCAAACCCAGGGGTTTACGCTGCGCATTGATCTGCTGAATCAACGGCTCATAATCGGCCAGACTCATGTCCGACCAGTGTTTACTGATAGACTGAGCATCAACACTGCCATTTAAGCGCACTTTCAATTTCGGATCATAGTAAAACCGCAAGTCCTGACCATAGAAGCGGATATCGATACGCTGTCCGCGCGGGACTTTAACGACTGGAGCAGGCTTCACGATGATAGGTGCAGGCACTGGCTTGATAGCTGGCACTTTAACCACCGGCGGAGTCACTTTGACAATCGGAGGTGTGACCGGCTCTTTCAGCGGGATTTTCTCGGGTACCGGTTTCACCTTACTGATGGGTGGAACAACCGGCTCCGGTTTAGGTTCAGGTGGAGGCGCTACTGGAAACTTGACCGGCTTTGGAGTTTTATCCCGTACCAGGCCCTGAAAGGTTTGCATTTCCTTCCACTGGCTTTTTAGAAACTGGGTGAATTCTTTATCGCGCTTATCCTTGTAATCCTGGAAACTCTCGGTTTCCTGCTGCATCCATTTTTCGAATTCCGATCGATCATCAGCCGTGGCTGCTGATATCAGGCCAACACCAAGTAAAACCAGACCGGTATTTATCAATCGTATTCGAAACATGACGCCATCCTTATTGCTTCAATAAAAAAGCCGGTCCTGAGACCGGCTTTTTGTTGATGATCGCTGGATTACTCCATTTTAGCAATTTCAGCTGCCAGCTCATCCTGGCCTTTCTGTGCCTTGAACTGTTGCCAGAGAGCACGCTCATTCTTCATGCTGGTTTTCAGTGCCTGCTCAGCAGCCTGCTCGACACTGGCCTCATCCATACCAACCAGAACATACAGGCTACCATTAGGACTGGTACGTGTCTTCAGGATTTTAGTACCCACCAGTGTTTCGTTAGTGATTTGCTTGGTGACCGATGTCATCACCTTATCCACTGTTTCAGAATCAGCAGCACCGGTAGTTTCGACATACTGTTTAATCATATTTTGTACCTGCACTTTCATACGCTGGGCCAGCTGTACGCGTGCGGATGTGGCTGCCATCTGCTTCATAAAGTCGTGGCCGGCACCGGACTTCTGAGCTGATCCCACAGCAGAAACCTCGATACCTTCAACTGGCTCATCACAGATCCAGCCAGGTGCTGAGGTACCCGTTGCATCGGGGAATACACAATCCGGCGTATCGGGTTTAGTCTTCCCGCCACAACCCACTAAAAATGCCGATATTGCAGCACCTGCAATCAGGTAAGCAGCCTTGTTCATCATTCTTTCTCCTCATCCACTTGGTGATATTTTAGTATTTTTTAAACATAGCCGAGATAGGCTGTTTACGCAAACGCTTTTC
>JBFFSQ010000124.1:0-8598 GCA_041572275.1 Gammaproteobacteria bacterium | reverse complement strand
GATGCCTTCGCGGCGAGGTAACGAGTACGGTCTGAACGCTCACGCCCTGCTTTGGCATCCGCGGATACAATTGCTTTTAACTGCTCAATGTATTTTTTCTTTTCATCCTTAAGTTTGTAGATATCCGCAATTTTCTGTCGTGTCTCCATGGCAAACTCGATCGGCCGAGGGAAAAACTTCACAAATTTGTGGTATACCAGTAACGCCCTGTCACGTTCCTCCGCTTTTTCATATAACTCAGCTGCCTGCAGCAGTGCTTCACGTCGCAGGTCATCATCTTTCGATTCCCGCTCAATACGCTCAAACTCCGCTGCCGCCAACAGTAATTTACCGGCTTCCTTATAAACCACGGCCAGTTTTTTGGTTACATCAAACTGTAACTGATGCTTTACATAGCGTTTTCTGAATCCTTCCAGGACCTCAGCAGCCTTAGCCCAGTCTTTCAGTACAATCAGTGCCGCCGCCGCATCATATTCAGATGTGGGACGAATTTTTGAAGTGGGTGTCACTGTAGCCACACGCAAGAAGTGGTTTGCAGCGGTGCGCATATCTTCCAATAAGCGTGCTTGCTCACCCTGTTTATAAATCGAGGCTGCCAGATTTTCTGTTAGCTCAGCATATGTTTTGTCTTTTTTACTGGTAAGTTCAAGCACTTTTAAATAAGCATCTTCCGCATCTTTATACTGAGTAATATCAAATGAAGAATGTGCCACCACCAGCCAGGCTGAGCGACGTAATTCTTTTTTTGCCTGTGGGTAATTCGTAATTACTTTCCGGCCAGTTTTAATTGCCAGCTCATAGTCTTTTAACGCATACAGATCATCAGTCGCAGCAACCAGTACAATCACCGCCTTCTCATGATTCGGATAGACATCAGCAAATTTTAGTGAACTACGAATCACTTCACGTTTAACCAAACCACGCTGGGCCTGTGCTGCACTTTTCAGGTATTCACGGTAGGAAAATACCGCGGCATAACCGGCTTCAGACGATTTTGCATGTTTTGGGTAATCATAGGATGTCCGTTCATATTCCTGTGCGGCACCGCGATAATCCTTATTCTGCAATAACAGCTCAGCCAGCTGAAAATTCATACCGGGTGCTTCTTCAATATCCGGAAAGGACTGAAGAAATTCACGATACCAGTGTGTCGCTTCAGCAAAATTTTCCGCCTGGAATTTCCTCAGCCCTTTATTCTGGTACAGCGCATGGAAATGATTGGCCAGATCAATTAAATTGGATTTCAGGAAGATCAGGACATCAGGATAGGCTTTGATATCAAAGAAGGTCCAGTAGGCAGCTCGCAAACCATATGTGGTGGCAAATTGTTTCTTCGAATCCACCACCAGTTTGGGAAAGCCACCCTTCAGGTAAATCTCAATCACACGGATGTGAAAATGAGGTGAAACTTTATGAAACGGATTACGTTCAACAAAGGTATTGTAAGTCAGCGCCGCATCTGCATAGCGTCTTTTTTCCAGATAATACTCGCCCAGGTGACTATAAATACTCGCCTCATAGGTACGTGTGCCGTATTTCTCAAAATACTCCACCAGGGAATTAGCACCACCGAGATAGGAAAAAGCCAGACTGATAACCCGGTAAGTATCATCGATACGCTTCTTCTCTATCTTGTCCTCGCTCTGATCAAAGTCGTACCCAATCGATAATTTGTAATCCAGCAAACCAATAAAATCATGCAGCGCTTCTTCATACAGATCCTGCTTGAAGAAAGCCCAGCCCTGTTTGTATAAGGCCAATTCATAAAACGCCGAACCAATACCGATATTCAGTACGGCCTGATAGGCTTCCTCGGCGTCGAGATATTTTTTGCGGGTGAAAAAGTATTCAGCACGCCGGAACTGGGCTTCATCGATATGTCTGGAATTGGGATAGTCCTTGACCAGGCGATTCAACACCTTCATCGCCTCTTCAACCTGACCGGTTTCTTCATAGGCTCTGGACAACTGATACAGTACCTGGTCATTGCGTTCATACAGGGGATACTGGATTAACAGTTTTTTATACAGCCTGATCGCCTCCATTGCACCAGCTGTTTGCAACTCTTCGGCAGCCGCCTGCCCCTCAGGCAAAGTAATAGCTGCCTGCGGCGATGAGCTGATAGCCTCTTTCTGGGTCGCGCGTTGTTCAAAATCCTTAACTGATTCGCCTACATCGGCGATAGCATCTTTACGGCTCTGTTTTTTCTTAGACTCATCATCAGTGGTCGTCACAATTGGCGATGCTGTACTGGCTGGCTGCCCAGCAACTGCCGTTGGTTCACCCACCTCAGGTGCTGTGATCTCTGTAACCACCCCAGTGCTAGTAGCTGCTGTCTCTGAAGACACCTGACTGCTGTATTCTTTTTCGATTTTCAAATCAGCCAGGCGCCTGATCGCTTCCGGTGTCATCGCCGACTCCGGGGTTTCCTCCAGGAACTTCTGGTAGCTTTCCATGGCCTTATCAAGACTACCCTCGACCTGTTCTTCCTTTATATCGATACTGACATCTTTGAGGCTGGCAATGGTATCCCGCTCACTGATACCGGAACAGCCGGACAAAAGTAATAACACGAGAACAGCATTCAGTCTTAAATATCTCATTGCTGTTTACGTGCCTCTTCAGCACGAGCCTCTTCGGCCGCTTTAGTGGCTCGGTCATAGCTCTCAGCCATGGCAAAGCGAGCTTTAACCTGATATTCCTCCAGTCGTTTACGGCGACGATCCAGTTCATTGATTGCCAGTGTCTCCATCATTCGCCCCTGGCGTGCAATCAGTGCCTTTACCTTGGCCTGTGCTGCCTGTAACTTGGTGCGCAACATCTGGATGGGGATGGTGTAACCTTCATAACTCTGGGTCGCTGCCTGCCGGGTTCGGATAAACGAAGCATACACCCGTTGCAGTTTTTCAATACCATCATCCAGTTCATGCAGGTGGTTATAGGCATCGGTTAACCGTTGATCATATTCAGAATTCACACGCCAGGTTAATACACCCTGTAAACGCTTAATCCTGGCCACTACCTGTTCTGTTCTTAACTTAGGATGTGATGCCAGATAAACATTAATTTGATTAAGCCGATCAGAAGCCAGACGCTCATCTACAGTTGCCAGATATTCAGGTCGCCGTGAGATCAACATCGCTTTCAGACGCTTATCAAGCCGCTCACGCTGCTCCAGTCGTAAACGTATTCTTGAATCCAGGGTTTTGAACTGTTTCTCAACCACGGGTAATAATGGCTCATAATAGCGTCGTCTAATGTCTATTATCTCTTCATAGACACTCAGGCTTTCAAGCCAGCTCGCCATGTGCTGCTTCAGCTCTGTCATCTCACGGTAGTTTTTCAGTGACTCCTGAAAATCATGGGATGCCATCAGATCCATCATATAATGGGTTTCTGGTGTATCCGGAAGATCCCTTAATTTAACCAACCAACCACTATCCAGACGCCCCTCATCTCTGAGCAGGGCCTCCATAAACTTGCCTTCACGGATACTTTTAATGGACCGGTCAAGTCGCTGTACTTCGTTGCCAAATACATCCATAGCCTGACCGTATAACAGAGCCGCCTTGCCATACACATCCAGTTTGCCATACGCGTAAGGCACAGCAAGCATCGCTTCCTGAACGGCTTCATTGGTTTTTGCCCGCTCATGCAATAGCGTCCAGGGCACCAGGGCACGATCGAATTGCTCCAGTGCCACATCTACCCAGCCCGAGCCCAACAAAGCCCGGTTTGAAAAGGGCCCATCAAGGCGAACCCGATTAAAATACTGTTTAGCCAGCTCTGGGGTTCCATTTTCCAATAACCGATAACCCAGGGTGAGATTGGATTTATCTCTCAGCGCCAGAACCTCACGATCACTGGAACTAATCTGGCCTACTTTAGCTAGTTGTTGCAGGCCTTCCTGTTCTTTACCGGCCTGTATTAAAGCGATGGCCAGGTTGTATTCACTGAAACCCTGGTATTTACCTTTTCCTTCCATGCCCTGTAAAAGCGTAACTGCATCTGTAAAACGACCGGTTGCTATATAGATCTGGGCTCGTAGAAAAGCTTCATCTTCCTCGATAACTTCAGGTATTTCACCACTGATTTTCTCGATGACATGGAGAGCATTAACCGGTTGCTTTTTCTGGAAATAAATTTTTGCCAGACGATACGCAGCCTCGTTACGTATCGCCTCATCGACCTGGCCTTCAAGCACTGCCTTAATGGCTCGACCGGCACGCTTGTGCATACGATAAGATAATTCCAGATCACCGACAGAGAACTCGGCCTGGTTAATATGATAATGAAACGGATCCAGTTCCGGTTCATCAAGGGCATAATACTGACCTAACTCGGTATCGAGTTTGGCGATAGCGGTAAAATAGTCGTCCTGGTAGGCATGAAACAGCGCTTCACCATAAAACAGATCCCTCAGTTCAGGCTGTATTTTGTCACTGGCAACTACAGATCCCTGTATCGCTTGCCAGATTACCAGGCCAATGATGACTACAACACGCATTGGTTACCAATCCTTGAAACGGATATCCTGCTGACTGGAATCAGGTCCGGCCACCTTAATCTCAACAAACTTGGGACCTACTGCCTTAGTGACTGTATAACTGGCGCTGCGTTTATACTCACCACCCGAAGCCGATCGTCCCCTATAACTAAACACCAGCTCATGATCACCAGTCTTCACATTACCGGTATAAACCCGCTGCACGCCTCCACTCTGTAATGCTTCCAGCTCACGGAAAGTATACAGATGCTGGGCAACCACCTTACTATTCAGTTTAAGTTGCACCGCATCCAGCTTAAAGCTGTCGCCTTCAGTCAAGGACACAAAAAAAGAAACCTGTGTATTGGAAGGGAACAACAGCTTCTCTTCCAGCACGGATAATTCAGCCGTCAAATCCAGAACATCTTTTTTAATGTCCTGAACCTGTTCATCCAGACCCTTGATCTGTTCACGGGATATATCTTCAGCAAATAGCATATTGCCATATAGCAGAAGCCATCCTATGACCAGCTGCCTAAAAATTCTGTACATAATCACAACCTGTGAAATTAAATCGCATATATTACAGTGTATTCAAGCATACTTGGACGCAAAATATATTCGACAAGCACACAGTTTTTAATCATAGCAGACCTGAAGCAGCATTACTTTTATCCAGTAAATCAACTGCTTACGCAATAAAAAAGAGTGTTTTGTTGAGCTGACTTTGTATGCTGACGAGCCTGTCATAAACAAAACTGCCTATGTTTTGATCAGCTTCAGAGGCACAGAATAATTCAGCCCCCAACGTGACTCCTGTAACCACTGCTCAAGATCCTGCACCGACATAGCCTGCGCCATGTGATAACCCTGCGCTTCATCACTGCCTAGTATATGCAGTAAATCATAAATTTCCTGGCTCTCAACACCCTCTGCAGTGACCGTTAAGCCCAGATTGTGTGCCAGGGCAATTGTCGAGCGTACAATGACTGCATCATTTTCATCAATAATCATATCCATCACGAATGACTTATCAATTTTAATTTCTGCCACCGGTAGCTTCTTCAGATATTGCAGTGAGGAAAAGCCAATACCAAAGTCATCAATCGACAGCCGTATTCCCAGGATGGCCAGCAAGCTCAGTGTTTTCAAGGCATGGGCGGGATCAGCCATCACTGCGCTTTCGGTAATCTCAAGGGTTAATTTGTTAGCAGGAACATTCCATTTTCTCAATTCTTTGGTGACACAATCCAGCAAGCGCGGATCTTCCAGATTCCATACTGACAGATTCGCCGAAATATAGAGATCAATATCGGCTGAATGCCAATGCGCCAGCTGTTCAACGACCGTTTCCAAAACCCATTTAGTCAGAGGTTTAATCAAGCCGGTTTTTTCTGCCAGCAAATGGATTTCATCCGCTGGAATCAGGCCATGGACAGGGTGATTCCATCTAAGCAGAGCCTCTACACCGGATACTCGATTGCTAACAAGATCAATTTTTGGCTGGTAATACAGCTCCAGCTGCCGCTCTTCGATAGCATGTTTTAATTCACCCTCCAGTGATAACTGCCAGACGCTATGATCATCCTTATCTTCGTCATACACGGCATAACGAATATTTTTTTGTTTTGCCTGATACATGGCAACATCGGCCCGTTGCAATAATGACTGTTCATTCAAGCCATGTTGTGGATACAGGGCAATGCCAATGCTACAACCCACATGCAAAGCCTGTTCACTAAGATCAAGATCTTCATCCAGACATTTGCTTAGCTTGTGAGCCATTTCACTAGCCCTGACTGCGTCCGCATCCCTCAGCAAAATAGCAAATTCATCACCACCTAGACGTGACAACACATCCCGCTCATCCAGTTGTCGCTTGAAACGTGGTCCAATTTGTTGCAGGACACGATCCCCGATATGATGTCCCAAGGTATCATTGATCTCTTTAAATCGATTCAGATCAATCATCAACAGTGCTAGCGATCGGTTATTTTGATTCGCATCTTCAATCGCCATTATCATGCTACGCCGCAAAAACAGGCGATTAGGTAAGCTGGTCAGGCTATCATGCATAGCCTGATGCTCTAGTTCCCGTTGACGTATACGTACTTCAGAGCGCATATCCTCAAAAGCTTTAACCAGTTCGCGCGTCTCCAGCGTATTTGCCTGTGGCAGTTTTGCAACTTCATGCCCTTCAGCTTCGAGCTTCAAGGCATGTGCAATCTGTGCCACAGGTTGCAGCAACCAGCGTTCGAAACCATAAAATGCAATGATCATGAACACCAACGCGACTAACATACGTATCCATAAAATATAATTCACTTCAGAAGCGACAATTGATAACTGATCAACATCAGAATCGGATGACGATGTCAGTGATATCTCAATATCATTCAAGTGTCCCCAGATAAGCTTGTTCAGCGGCTGGATGCTCTGACTCATCAAAGCGTCATCTTGCCGCCAGTGCTGACTGCTGTAGATACTTCGTGTTTTTGTAAAGCCCTGGTACCACTTTTCCAGGATTGATGAGATTTCTCTCTCGATACCTTCTGCCAGTAGGCCCAGGTCAAAGCCAGCTGGTTGTTGCTGCATGAACTGTAGCTGCTTACGCAGATTCAAATAATGCGTTTCAATCACCGACTCAAATTCGAGATTGCTTTCAACTGGATAGCTCAGGCTCATGGTCCTGGCTGCGACATACATTCGAAACGCACCCACCATATCCGACCACTCTTCTCGAATCAGGTTAAACTGACGGTAAGGCGCATGAATTCTGTGATCTGTAAGACGGGATGACAGTTCATCGATGATGAACTCCATATGCGACATGAATTGCCTGCTTTGCGGCAGCATCACCTGATTAATGGTGGTATAGGCAGGAAACAACTGCTCTGCGTTCGTACGCACATCCATCAATTGAGCAGCTGCCTGTCGAAACTGCTTCAGCTCGTCCATCAGCAGCATCGATTTTGTCAGCAGTTTGTTGTGACTGACCCAGTCTGTTTCTGTCAACTGCTGCACATAACCGATTGATTCATCAATTTGCAGCATAACCAGGTCATATTCGTGCTTCTCTGGGCTGACCAGATAACTCTGAAGTATTTGTTCGGTTTTTCTTATTTTTTCACGGATCAGATGATGGGTTTCAATGAGTCGATTACGCTCATGGCTATTAAGTGCTGTCCTGCTCACCACATCCGATATAGATATATGGGTAAACCATACACTGGTAATAAAAAGAATCGACAGGAAAAAAGCCCCGACAATGTAGCGACTTCGTATACTGTCCAGTTTTATCATTTTTTTTATTGATAGCAGACTCATTATAAACCTTGCCCTGGAACCAGGTTCCACAGGTATTTAATTGACAAATCGCCGGTATTGACACGACCTGCTGTCTGAATCAGAAATTCCTGATGATCATTTTTATGCTCAATACGCACTTCACCGTCCAACATGACAAGAACCGCGCTTTGTGCTGATTAGTCCTTTAAAACACAACCTGATTTATTTTTTTATTAAATATAATAGCTTACATCGTATTTTTAAAGTTTTTTTTTGATATACACTGTAAATAACTGTATAAATTGAAAACCAGGCTAGCAGCTGAACTAAGCGACAGGAATAACACCCAGGATAACGATATTAGATAACGGCCAAAAAAAAGGGGCTAATAGCCCCTTTTTTCTTTATATGCAGTGTAATCAGGCTGCTTCGACAGCTTTCATACTGAGTCTGATACGACCCTGACGATCAATTTCCAGCACCTTCACCTTGATCACGTCACCTTCAGTCAGTTTGTCACTGACATTCTCAACGCGTTCATCAGAGATCTGAGAAATGTGTACCAGACCTTCTTTATTCGGCAAAATGCGCACAAATGCACCGAAATCCATGATCTTGATAACAGTACCATCATAAACCTTACCCACTTCAGCCTCAGCTGTAATCTGCTCAATACGGGTTTTGGCTGCTTCGGCTGCATCAAAATCACTGGACGCAATTTTCACATTACCGTCATCATCAATATCAATAGATACGCCGGTTTCTTCAGTGATTGAGCGAATTACTGCACCACCCTTACCGATCACATCGCGGATCTTGTCAGG
>JBFFSQ010000123.1:0-8598 GCA_041572275.1 Gammaproteobacteria bacterium | reverse complement strand
CAATGTTCGTGAGGTGATTGCTAAATCTGCTGGCGAAAGTGTGTCCTACCAGGGCGTTTTTCCTCCTGGTGATTATATGCTTCACGTAAGGTCTATTGGAAAATTGAGTACATTTGAGCCTTACCGATTGAAGATAATAAGAAAAAATCCTTTTTCAGAGCCGGGTAAAAGTTTGACAACATTGCCAGTTGAAATACAAGCGGTTGATAAAGATGTGCAGGTTGCTGCTTACTGGCCACAGGCACAACGTATAAGTAAATCTGTGCGATTGAAAAATCAAGATCAAACACCTTTGGCGCTGACACTACAGACATGGAGTAGTAATGCAGCCTGGCATGTGCAACCGAGAATGAACAATGTTTCTCTTGCTCCTGGCGAAACCAGGGATATTCCTGTAGATATTTTAGTTGAACCGGATGCGGTCAGTATTGCGCCTGTTTCCGTCGCCGTGTCTGTGAAAGATGAGCAGGGAAGAATGAACTACCAAAGCTTTGAACTGGATGCGGTTTGTGGTGCTGACCCTGTGAAGTCTGAGCGCTTTTTTTCACCACCGGCACCATTACTTGGGGGTTTGAATGTGGCATGGCAGGGATTGGGTGCTGAAATACCCGCTGAAGTTTTGAAAGTACATAACAGTGTTGAAAAAATAATTGATGGCATGACACCTGTAAATGGCGGCTTGAATATGCCAAAGTTAAAAAAGTCAAAGCCGATTGATTTCACCGTCAAGCTTGCTAGTTCACTACCTGTGCCAGTGGTGGGTGTTGCTTTAAATTCCCTGAGTGGATGTGCATCAGAGAACTGGACTCGAGATTTCGAAGTAGATGTTTCAAGTGATGGCAAGAATTTTGTAAAGGTTTTGAGTAATTCGCTTTCCCGTCATCCAGTAGAGCAATATTTCGTATTCAAACAACCTGTTGTGGCCACGCATGCTCGATTACGTATATTGACGAATCATGGTGAAAAAGCAAGACGATTGTGTCTTGGTGAATGGAAAGTTATCGCTAGTTCTAAAGAAAAAGTATATCCAGATGGCCTGAATATAGCTTTACCCAAACACGGTGGTCATGTTGTCTGGCGATCATTCAGGTCAGCGGATTCCGTTGCTCATGAATTATTGGAAGGCGCTGCACGCACCAGTAAGGCTTACATGCTAAGTGATTTACCCAATGAATGGGTGGTCGGTTTTCATCATGAGCGTATGGCGCGCCTATCCCGACTGGAATGGGAGCGTGCTAAACAACCATCCAGGTCAGGGAGTGCCTTGAAAAGGGTACGGCTTGCCATCAGCCAGGCTGGACCTACTGGACCATGGGAGCCAGTGGGTGAGTGGCGTATTAACCAGAAGGACGCGGTGTCCGTATTTGAGATGAAAACCCCAGTCTGGGCAAGATACGTTAGGTTTGTGGCTGAAGTGGACAAATCACAATACGTCGAGCTGCCCAGACAGATACGGATTATCGAGCAGGAAACCAGTGCCGATTATCGCTCAATTGTTGGCGAATGGGGGCATTATTCCAGTTCAGGTCCCTTCGAGTGGCAAGCGCCAAATTTAGATACTTCCAATTCTTACGAAGCAAAGAATTCATCAAAGCAAACAGCCAGCCAGGTGAAGTTTGAAAAAGCTTATCACGGAACAGCTTCATTAGGTAACAGGTCTGCATGGTATCGCTTTGTTATCCCGAGTGGCAGCAACACGTTGGAGTGGAGTCTTTCTGGTCAGCCCTCGCTGTCGGTACGTCCCCTGTTAATGACACAGGATGGTAAAATGGTACCTATACGTTCACACAAGACCTCCAGCCAAACGAGCCGCTATGTGGCTGAGGTGACTGCAGGTAAAACATACTTTATGCAAGTTGAAGAACCCCCTCGGTCTGTCGTTTTTACCTGGGATGATAGTGGTAGTGTTGCGTCATTTGCACCGAGGATTTATCAAATGATGACTTCATTTGCAGAGCAAATCCAGCCAGGCCGTGAGTATGTGAACTTGTTGCCATTTCAGGATAAGGATCCTGATATGTTGCTTGAGCAATGGAGTGATCAACCCTTATCCGTACTTGAATATTTAAATGGATATCCCAGAAAATATCATTCAAGTAATGCTGAGCTGAATCTGAAAAAAGCAGTTGAAGATCTTGAACAACAGGATGGTACTCGTGCGGTTCTCATTATTACGGATGCAATGTCGGGTCAGGCCGTCGGGCGTCCAGATCTTTGGGGAGCTATTAGCCGAGTCTATCCAAGAATATTTTCATTTGAGATGCATACTGGTAATCCGTTAAATCAGGACAAAATGCAGGACTGGGCCAGTGTCAATTCCGGCTATTACAGCTTTTTCAGGAATCAGGCTGATCTAGATGTTGGTTTCGACAGGGCGGTTTGTATGCTG
Source organism: Gammaproteobacteria bacterium (assembly GCA_041572275.1). GTDB lineage: Bacteria > Pseudomonadota > Gammaproteobacteria > SZUA-229 > SZUA-229 > JBFFSQ01. Next base: position 6,209 of record JBFFSQ010000123.1, on the reverse strand, counting down.
CGTAGACCAGCCAATTTCGAACTGGTGGCTCATGCCAGGTATAGAAAGCCTGCTGGACCGGGTGAGATCAGTGTTACTACATCACGAGGTTCAGCTGACACCGCTATAGAAATTATACTGGATGCCTCAGGTAGCATGTATAAAAAGCTGGACAAAACAACGCGAATTGCTATCGCCAAGTCCGTGTTAAAAGACCTGATGCAAACATCACTACCTCAAGATGTTCCCCTTGCGTTAAGAATTTATGGGCATCGAAAAGAAAAAGCATGTGATACCAATCTTGAGATGCCATTAAAGCCCTTCAAATCTAAAAAAGGAATTAGCATTATTGATCGAGTTGACCCGAAAAACAGATCCAGAACGCCTCTGGCAGAATCATTGATGTTAGTGACTGAAGATTTGAAATCTGCAACTGGGCGCAAGCTCGTTATTTTATTGACAGATGGTGAAGAATCTTGTGGTGGAGATCCAGAAGAGGCGATACGGTTTTTACGCGAACAAGGTAATGATGTGCAGTTAAATATTGTAGGGCTAGCGATTGATTCGGAAAAAACCGGTCAGCAGTTCTCGCACTGGGCAAAGCTTGGTGGTGGAATGTATTTTGCTGCAAATGACCAGCTTGGTCTGAAGTCGGCATTGGAGAAGTCGCTGTTTCCAAAATATCAATTGATGGATAAGAACGGTGATGTGGTTGTTGAGGGCGTGGCTGATGGAAGTGCGACGCAAGTGATCGAAGGGACTTACCAGTTGAAGATATTAACTACACCAACTCGGGATATGGGTGAAGTTTTTATACAAGAAGGCAAAGTAGTTAAGATAGAAGTTAAAGGCTAATGCTGTGTTATTGGGTTACCCAGAAGCTGGTTCTAAAGATCTGGGTCTGATGTGGTTTAGTTTGCGTAGTGCTGGAGGATGTGGCGATGAATAAAGATCTATGTACGTTGATTATGATGGCGATGATGTTTTTATCACCAGTCGCTTTTGCCGGGGAAGCTTACGCGCCGAAAGTCGAGGTTCCAAAAAATGTCAGTCAAAACAGTCCACAGTTTATGTCAGTGATGATGATAAACGCTGCAAAAGTTCCCGATAAGTCCGCAGTCGAGATCCCAGCTTATCCAAAGGCCAGGATCTATCAGACCCGTGATGCGGGAGAGGCCATAATGAACGATAAGAAGGTCAAGACACTTTCATACATCAAAATGCTTTCGACCGATTCGCCTGACAAAATAGTTGCCTGGTATAAAAAGCAGCTTAAGGGATATACGTTTGAAGATGTATTTGGTATGTCGTGGGTTTTCTGGAAAGGTAAAGGAAAGTTCAATGGACTGGATGTGCGACAGCTGATGACTATTCAAAATGTTGGGATCTCTGAGGCAATTGCTGCCATGGGCTATGACAAGGACATGAAAGGTGCAAAGAGCGTAATAGAAATAAATTATGTATCGAAATAAAAAATATACTGATCTCGGTTTGAGAGCGCTTCGAGCAGAATGTCTTGAATTCGGTCCAGGCTTCATTGCCTGAATGGAGGTGTTAAGGATGTATCGTATTCAATTCAGTGTGTTTTCTGTTGACAGTAGACGTTTAAAGGTGACCACGCTGGCCTTGTTATTGGCCATGTGCTGTCCGATTTCTTTGGTTTGGGCCATGAGCATAGATGAGGCCTGTGGTAATGCGACGGAAAGCATAACGAGTATCTCTCAAGGGCAGTGGTTGCCATGGAGTGATGATCATCTGGACCAGACGGGGATCGATGCGGCTGTGATGAATGCACAGCACAAGTTACTGACTGAGCTGGCTGAGCCATTTATGCAGCTCCATGTGCTCAGACCTCCGCCTGGGGTGGAAGCAAGAGCTCATCGGGTCCTGGGGCAAAAACTACAAATGGGTGAGCCTGTAGCCGGGGCACAATTGATGATTCAGCTGTTTCATCCAACTTACAAGCAAGCGGGTGAATCTAGCGCCGGTGTAAAACTGTTTGTAAATAATCTATTGCCTCTTTTTTACGGAATTGGTGGAGGCGAGATCAAGGATGATGCGGGACCGATGTTTGTCAAACCGATTCATGTGGGTCAATTAGATGGTGCCGATGTGTATTGGTCCGGAAGACCACGAGATTGTCTGGTGGTGTACAGAGCTCATCAAAAACCTTTGTGGAAGCCGGTTAGTCGGGAGCGTTACTTACGAGCCCAGATTCAAACGCTTGAGGGTAATGTCGAAGATGCCAGAACTAAGTTTCTGGCTGAGCAACAAGCACAAGTGGCAAACACAAATGATGCGTTGAATATGGCGCAGCAGGAAGAGTTGTTAAGACAGATGCAAGCGATTAACCCGGAGGCTGCAAAGGCGATGGAAAAGCAGCTTGCCCTCAGTCGTCAGATGCTGCAGCAGCAATTACCTAAAATGCAAAATGAGGTTGAGCGTGAGTTTGAGCGTATGGGTAAAATGCTTGCGCCACAGATTAATAAATTTAAAGCCGAGCTGGCTGCAATGACACCTTCCGAGCGTGCTTCACCTGCTTATCTGGCTGGACTTCATGGTTCTAAAGCAACATTGCTTTCGCAGTCAGGTGATGTCGGTGCTCGACAGTTAGTTGCCCCTGAAACGGATTATTTTACTAAGGATAACGATAACTCAATTGCCCAGCTGTTGGTGATTGAGTTTTCCAGTAGTGTAAATCATTCACCTGAAACAGTCATTATGACACGGCTCAGAAAAGAGCTGGATTGGCAGCAATTCTGGCGTTTTGTAGGTAAATAAAAAAGATACTTGAATGTTCATCGTGATAACGATGAACAGCCTTGATTGATCATTAACCTGAGGTCACAGCTACACGACACCATTGCTATCAGGCAATGGTGTCGTGTCCTTAAAGTTAACTATGATTTAAACAATAGCTTTCACGTCGCTGGCTATCTGTTTCGGGTGGGCACAATTTCGTTTCCAGTATATCCATGGTCAGTCGGCCAATGTATTCACTGTCTTTGTCTAATGAGTCAACGGCTTCCAGGTAACTCTGGGCGATAATTGGGCCCAGGGGTTTGGGGTTATAGAGTAATTTTTTAATGGTAAATGGATTAAAGGTCAGCGGGTTATAACCCGGTTTCAAATAACCCTGTTCCAGTAATAATTTTTCCACTGGGGTGCCGGGTTGCACGCCAATGAAGAAAATAAAAGGTAGCACATTGTCGCGACCAAAAATCTGGTAGAGCTCTTTAATGCGATCAATGGTTTTGATCAGTGTCTCGGCAGTTTCACCGGGCGCGTTTAATGGCATGTAGAGCTTAACTTTCTGGTCGGTGTAGCCGGCATCTTTGAACATCTGAAAGGCTTCCATCTGTTGTTCCAGCGAATAGCCCAGTGTCAGGCTGTTGATCACTTCCTGGGTGCCGGTGAATGACAGGTCGAGACTGGCCAGACCACTGTCGAGCATTTTTTTCGCAAGCTCCGGAGTCAGGAAATTCAGTCGCAAATAACCGGTCCATTCAATTTTTAACTGTCGGCGAATGATTTCATCCAGGATTTCTTCAACATGATGTGTGCTGCGACGTGTCGAGCAGAACTGAGCATCAGTAAACCAGATTTTGTTGATGCCATAACGTGAATTGAGCGCTTCAATTTCATTGACAATTTCGACTGGATCACGGTATCGCTGGTTATGACCCTCGATCTGGTTATACAGACAGAAGTGACACTGGTAGGGGCAACCACGTTTGGTGTGCACGCCGATATAACCATCGGTGTATTCATGTAAGGCTGGAAAAATGGATTCGACATAATTGAAGTCTACGGCGGTAAGTTCACGCAGATCAAAATTGTCTTTGCGATCAGCATAAGTGATCTGGCCCTGATCATCCTTGTAGTAGCATTCACCAATGGTGGAATCTTCACCATTGATGATAGACAACATGGCTGGCTCGCCTTCGCCGACGACCACGACACTGTTGTTAGGGCATTTTTTGGCAACATATTTGCCAAATATGGAGACGGCTGTTCCACCCACTACAATCTTGCTGTCGGGTAATTGTTTTCGCACCATGTGCATGAAGCCAAAATTACGGAGACGACTGGCGGTGTAATCATAAATAATTCCGATGGCATCCCAGGCGGCTTTCAGTCGGGTGAGAAGTTTTGGCGAATGGTCGAAGTTCATCACTACATCCAGCGCATCATCTTCAGGATGAGGACCGAAGGACTGCATGTTACGCCAGGAAAAGGCCACGACTTCCGGTTGCATGGCCTGGATACGTTCACTTAATACCTGCTTACGCTGTGACTTGGGAACCAGAGCAAGGTCGAGGATTTCCTGATTAATCTCAGGGCGTTGTTTATGGATGTAATCTGCAACATAAATGACTCCGCCGGGGTAAATCTTCCAGCAGGGCAGGCGCACATACAGGATGTTTTTGATTTTGGCAGTCATAGTCAGTTCTTCTATCCAGGTTGGGGGTGTGCTTAATTTCTTTTTTTCATGCTTAACTAGAGTTTGGTACAAATTTGATAAAAGAGAGTTGTTCTATATTAAAAAATTCTTATATATTTGTTTTAGCGATCTTGAAATCGCCCTAAATCGGTGCGATTTAACATGGGCCTGCCATGAAAACGTACGCTGGCAGGCCCATTTGTCATGGATAATCAAGGGTTTAAGGTGTTTACTGGTAGTCGGCATTAAAAATGCAGTCATTAAGAGCAAATAGGTTTTGAGATATTGAGAATGGGTGCCCAGAATTACAAAACACCTGTATGGCCAGCACCATTGCAGCAGCTGAGTGAGGTACAGGGGCAAAGACTGCTCGCCTCGGTATGGTCCGATTTTCGGGCTTTGCTATCGCAGGAAGCGATTGATCTTGATGTTGATATGCGCCAGCAGCTGCAGCGACTGTATCTGCCGCTGGCAGCCTGGCTGGCCCATCAGTCCGGTGCACAACCAATGGTATTGGGGATCAATGGTGCCCAGGGGTCAGGTAAATCCACGCTGGCCAAGATTCTGGCCCTGTTGCTCGAACAGGCTTTTGATAAAACCGTGATAAGCATATCCATTGATGATCTGTATAAAACCCGTGCCCAACGTCGTGAGCTGGCAGAGACTGTGCATCCACTGCTGGCAACCCGAGGGGTGCCCGGCACCCATGATGTTGAGCTGGGCATTGATTTGCTCACCCGGCTAAAACAGGGGGTGACCAGCGATCTGGCGATACCGGTGTTTGATAAGGCAAGTGATGAGCGCCTGCCCGAGTCTGATTGGACACGACTTACAGTGAAACCGGACATTATCATTTTTGAAGGCTGGTGTGTGGGTGCAGTGGCCGAAGATGCGACCAGCTTGCAGCAGCCAGTCAATGAGCTGGAATCCACTGAAGACGCTGATGCGCGCTGGCGTAGTTTTGTGAATGAACAACTGGCCGGGCCTTATCAGCAACTGTTTAATTTAATCGATGTGCTGTTGATGCTCAGGGTGCCTGACTTCGAAAAAGTCTATGAGTGGCGCGGTTTGCAGGAGCAGAAATTACAGGCCAGTCTGCCAGACTCGCAACAGCAGCCCAATAACACCATGAGTGAAGCCGAACTGAAACATTTTATCATGCACTATGAACGTATCACGCGTTTGACGCTGAATGAAATGCCGTCACGAGCCGATGTAGTTCTGGCGCTGGACGCTGATCATCGAATCGCACAGGTGTCTGCTCGTGCTTAATGTCTGTACCTGTTTCAAATGTACAGGCGGCGGGCTATAGTACACCGAATGGTCATGAGGCTGGGCAATACTTGTCAATGTCCCGCGTCAGCACACAAATACAATAACTGGAGTCAATATGAAATTAGCAATGGTCGGATTGGGTCGTATGGGGGCCAATATGGTGCGCCGTCTGGTGCAGCATGGTCATCAGGTCACAGCTTATGATGTGGACTATAAAACGGCTCAATCATTGCAAGAGGAATCGGATCAGATCACGGCGGTAGATAACCTCAAGGCGATGTTGGCGGATTTGCCAACACCCCGAGTAGTCTGGTTAATGGTGCCACATCAGTTTGTCGATGACACTATTGCGGATGTCATCGCCGCTGGTTTAACGGCGGGTGACCTGATCATTGATGGTGGTAATTCCAATTACAAACTCAGTCAGCAACGGGCTGAAAGTTTAGCCGAGCAGGGCATACATTTTGTCGATTCCGGTACATCCGGTGGTGTCTGGGGGCTGGCGAATGGT
>JBFFSQ010000122.1:0-8695 GCA_041572275.1 Gammaproteobacteria bacterium | reverse complement strand
CGCTCTTACCGCACCATTTCACCCTTACCTGTCAAAAACAGGCGGTATATTTTCTGTGGCACTTTCCGTAGGTTCACACCTCCCAGGCGTTACCTGGGACCCTGCCCTGTGGAGCCCGGACTTTCCTCTCGTCAGTTCCTCCATAAACACTCAGTATAGATAAATGCCTATGGAGGAACTGACCAGCGACTGCCCGGCCGACTTCACTAGTGACTATATCACATGAAGCTATGCGCCCTAAACCCCATGTTTATTTTGCCACTGCGCCATCCATTCAATTGCCTCATCTATCGGCATAGGCCGAGCGATGTGATAACCCTGAGCAATATCACAACCCAATAAACTCAACTTGTGCAGTATCGATTCCGATTCCACGCCTTCAGCCACCACTTTCATATTCAGGTTATGAGCAAGATCAATCGTCGACTCCACAATAGCACGAGCCTCTGCGTCCTGCTCCATACGCATTACAAATGACTGATCAACTTTAAGCTCTGAAAATGGGGCACGATACAACTGCACCATCGATGAGTATCCAGTACCAAAATCATCAATCGACAACTGAAAGCCTTTCATTCGTAGACGAGTCAAACTGTCCAGGGATTTAGTTAGCTCCTCCATTAATGCCGACTCTGTCACCTCGAGCACAAACAAAGAGTGTTCGCGCAAATCATGTCGCTGAGCAATCTCACTTAATCGCTCAGGCAAATCCAGAGACTTGAACATATCCGCTGTCATATTGATAGAAACCTGTTGACTTAAATTATGCCTCTTCCAGTCTTCAGCCACGGAATCCAGTAAATTCCAGGTCATTTCATTAATCAGGCCTGAAGATTCCGCCAGTGAAATAAACTGGTATGGCGGCACCAGCCCCCGCTCCGGATGCTGCCAACGCATCAACACCTCAAAACCAACCACGTGGTTATCGGTCATAGAGACCTGGGGTTGATAGTAACCAATGAATTCGTTATTTTTGATCGCTTCTGCAATTTCATTAAGCTGAATACTGCTACCTTCAGTAACTGGCAAATACGCTTGTGACTCCTCTCTCAGATGTGAAGATACCTCATCGAGCATTTTTTTAAGTTCCGCTGGATGAAATGGCTTTTGTAAAGTCCCGACAATATTTAAGCCGTGCTCTATGGCAAGTTCATGAGCCGAGTGCAGCACACTCTGATCAACACCACTAATTAAGACTAGCGCTGACTTACACTCCATACCCGCCAGTAACCTGATCATTTCAATGCCATCAAAATCTGGCATCAGCAAATCAAGAACGATTATTTCAGCCGTATCATCATGTTGCGAAACAAATTCTGTTGCGTGAACATATTGCGTAGCATCAAAACCCGATGCATCTGCGACATCAGCAACCAGCTCACCCATACTTGCCTCATCATCAATAACGACCAGACGCGGCCGACTTCCTGTTTCAGCGGCTATAGCCTTATGTTCTGTTAGTAAAGCCAGAGCCTGTTCTATCTCAGCTTCGTGACCTTTTAGATAGGAGGCATATGACATATCCATACTTGAAATATGCCCAAGCAACCAATGCCTTAAAAAATTAATGGTAGATTGGTGATCAAAATTTTCTGTTGCCTGCCGAAATACCTTCAACAAATCTTTCACCATTTTAAGCAGCATTTCATGAACCTGGCGATGATTGCTGTACTGTGGATATTTACATGCCAGCATCATTGCCTCTTCACGTGCAAAATGTTGCCCTGTATATTCAATTAGGTCTTCAAAAATGGTGCCGGCCTTTTCCTTTTCCTGATTGGTCTGAATTGCGATGCTGTACTCGTCTAGCTTACTCATTAAATACTTATGGTCATCATCAATCACATCATGACCTATTAATAAATCATCACTCCAGTCAACGATATATGATTCATTTATCCGAGAAGCTCCATCAACACTCACCCAACCGTCAGACACTATGCCTAAAACTTCTTTCACAGACTGGGCAAGTTCTGTCTTACTATAAGGCTTATGCAGTAACATACCGGCATATTCCTGTACCTGAGCAGCATCGCCGGTAAAACCTGAAGTCAACAGAACCTTTATCTCCGGCCTCAGGACCAATGCTTTTTCTGCCAGCTCATAACCATTCATGCCTCCAGGCATGATAATGTCACTGAATAGTAAATCTACGGCCGTACCTGTCTGTAAAACACTTAGCGCTTCCGTGCCATTGGCGGCCTCTATGGTTTTAAAGCCCATAATCCCAAGCAGTGTCATTGCCAGTCCACGCAACTCCGGCTCATCATCCACAACCAGGATAACCTCGCCCCGTCCCAGCATATCCGAAACCATAGAAACAGGAACATCAGCAATATCCCGTCCTTCCTCCTCAGGGATATAGCGTGGCAAATAAATATGAAAGGTTGTACCTTCATCGGGTTCTGAGAACAGCGTTAGCATACCGCCGCAGCGTTGGACAAATCCATAAACCATAGCCAACCCAAGCCCAGTCCCCTTACCCTCCTGCTTGGTGGTAAAAAAAGGCTCAAACACGCGTTCACGCATTTCTTTACTAATACCGCAGCCCGTATCCTGAACGGTAATGTGCACATAGTCGCCCGGCCTAAAATCAGAAAAGTACTGGATATGACCGTCATCCAATGTGTGATTTTGTGTCGTGAATTTCAGCGTACCACCTGACGGCATTGCATCACGAGCATTAATAGCCAGGTTTAAAATCGTATCCTCAAGCTCACCCGTATTGACCTCAATAGGCCATAGCTCCTCTGCCAGCTCATAACGTACTTCAATCTTCGGTGTTACAGACTTGGCAATTAATTCCTCCATGCGCTCCAGCAGACCATTCACATTTAGCTGTTCCTCTTCAATTTGATTCTGCCTGGAAAAATTTAATAATTTACGTGACAAATCAATACAACGTTTAGTTGCCTTGTCTGCAGCTGACACCCACTGATGAGGTTTTTGCTGATTTTTTGTAAATTCTGCCAGGAAATCAAGATAACCAAGAACAATACCCAATTGATTATTGAAGTCATGCGCGATACCACCGGTTAACTGACCAACTGCCTCCATTTTCTGCGACCGTCTCAGTAGTTCGTCTGCCTGTTTCCTCTCAGTAATATCAAACATAAAGCCCTGTAAACGCTCAGGCTTACCATCATCCATAACAACTTTCACATCGTTACGTAACCATACCGCACGACCATCAATCGCTAGCATACGATACTCAAACTCCTGCACTTCACCAAGTGCAATAGCTTTCTTATAAACAGCCTCCACAGTAGCGCGGTCATCTGGATGTATTCTCTCTCGCCAAAAATCATCCTGATACCAATCTTCTACCGGATACCCCAAAACCTTCATTGCCTGAGGCCCAACAAAAGAATAGCGCTCTTTCTCCACTGAATATTCCCAGGGTATGGCCGTGGTTGTCTCCACCAGGCTGCGAAAATGCTCTTCACTATCCAGCAAAGCTTTTTCAACTAATACCAGATCGGTTACATCCTGAACCGTGCCCACTGCTTGCATCATCCGTCCCTGGTCATCCATTCGGGCATCACCTTTTTCATGAACATACTTGATTCTACCGCCGGGCAAAAGAATGCGATGAGCTGTCTCATAAGTCGTGCCTTTTTCCATAGCCTCATCAAATGTTTTTTCAACGCGATGACGGTCATCCGGGTGAATAACATTCAAAAAACCTTCATAAGATGGATCAAAATCCTGCTTATCTATCTCAAAAATCCGATAGACTTCATCTGACCAAATCAGTTCGCCGCTTTCAAAGTTCAACGACCAACTACCTACCTGAGCAATTCGCTGAGCCTCATTCAGCTGCATTTCAATATCTTTTTGTTTCTGCTCCATGCGTTTTTTATCAGTAATATCCAACACCATAATCACATACTGAATGCGTTCTCCCCGCTCATCACACAAACTATCAGCTACCACTTCAAACCATTTCTCTTCACCGGCAATAGTCTGCTCGAAAAAAAGGCTATTACTTTGAGAGCCCACGTGGGATAAATGCTCGCTACAGAAAGCATGACCCTCCGCATGGTCAAAATAGTCACAACAGGAATTACCCTGAATTTCCTCGAAAGCGCCAAACCATTCCACAAATGTTGAATTTGCCCAGATAATCCGCAACCCAGGGTCAAGCAAGGCCACCCCGGCCTTAATATTTTCCACAATGCCTTCAAATTTGTGCTTCTCGGCAACCAAGGCCTCCTCGGCTCTCAACCGCTCTTCGGCAACCCGCAGAGAATAGACTCCGAAACCAATCTCGACTGCCAACTCTGACAACAACTGCATTTCCTCATTATCAAAGACATCCGGTAATGAAGAATACAACGCCAGTACGCCATGAGATGCATCCTTGATAGGTACGGGTATAGCACACACCGAGCGATAGCCTCGCTTGAGTGCATCTTCATGCCAAAGCTCAACTTCTTCAGCCATGTGAATATCCTTAATCACACAGGCTTTGTTATCACGTACAGCCCTGCCTTCCGGTCCATTCGCGCTTGGCAGATCATTCCAGGTCAGGTTTACTTTCGATAAATACCCCTCTTCATGACCGGCATCGGCTACCGGCAATATTGCTTTGTCATGTTCAGTCTGTGAAAAACCAATCCAGGCAAATCGATACCCCCCGGTCTCAACCAGAGATTGACAGGCACTATTGAGCCATTCTCTTTCATTGTTAGCCCGCACCATGGCCACATCAACCTCGGATATCACCTTAAGTGCACGTGTAGCCCTGACCAACTCCTCCCTCGCCCTGGCATAGGCTGATACATCAATTTCAATACCGCCAACTGCTTGCACTCGTCCATCCTGATTGCTAACTGGAAAATACCTGGACATAACAGTCATTGATTGACCATTCCGTATATCATTATTTTCTACACTTACAATTTCTGAGGTTTTGAGAATCGCCTCTTCACGCTGACGATTCAGATCAGCTTTTTGTTGTGAATAGAGGTCGTAGTCTGATTTACCAATAATATCTGTGGCCACCACACCAAGATTCTGTGCCAGCTGTTGATTGGCTAGCAGATAGCAACCATTACGGTCTTTCAGGTGAATTGCGAAGGGAATATTGTCTATGATTGCTGACAGACGCGACTGATTCTGGCGATACTCCTTGAAAATATTCCATCGCCAGAAAAAATAACCCAGTGTAACAATTAAAAACAAGGTCACAACAAGTAGCCTCGATATCTCCACGCCTAACTGCTCAGAAATAACATGGTCATTGATAAACACCTCGATAAAGGTGTCATCACGCTTACCATCTGACAGGTCGGCATGTAACGGTACTCCATCCTGCCAGACAGTACCTGCCTGAAAATCAATAGCCAAAACACCCTGGCTATAAATCATCACTCGCGCAATCCCTCTACCGTACTGAGACCAATCACGGACAACATCAATCAGCAATTCAGTATGATCAACTTCGAGCTGTTTTTGAATTAACGGACCAAATACCCGAAGTTCATCATGAATGTGTTCACGCAGGGTCTTTTCTATATTTCGCTTCTGATATGAATAAATAACCACATCCATGACAATCAGGCATGACATCAGAACCAATATCAACCACACGGTTGATGAATTATTTTTTATCCATTGAAACATTGACTAGCCCGTAAATCATTTAGTTTTACTGGTCACAATCCAGCATATTTTTTGATGCCATTCTATAAACAGTACGAAGACAGGCCGTACTGCATTAGCTCTGCCTTATCTAACAGAGTTAAAACATGCACTAATAAAGATAGACTACAGACTCTGAATTTTCAGCTAACAGCCGTTTTTTCAGGTTTCAAGAACAAAAGAAGACTAAATCGGGAAATATACCCATTGTAGAAAGAGAATAGGAAAAAATTTTTGATCACGCATATACATCCCTGACATCGGTATCATTAATTCGATCAAAATATCGCGCCCGATATATCAATCGCTGACAATCATCTGTATCAGAAAAGCCACTGCGATCATGGAGCACATTATTCGAAATCAGCCCCATACCTGCCTGTAATGTCCCCCGGAACTTCCAGGGCAGATCAGAGTCAAGAAGCTGCTCCAGGTATGCCACAGCCTGTTTGAGCACTGCATCATCTTTCCATACTATGCTACGAGTCCTTGCCGTATAACGCATATGTAGATTCCCACTGACAGGGCTGACTGAAAACACAGGCCCTGATTCTTCCGCACGTGCGTCAGAACCATCCTCAGCTGGTCGTGCTGGGATAGTCATTGCATCAGGCAACATCAATGCACGAATATAATCCGGATTTTCATCCCGTATCTGAATATAAGCAATCTCATGATCCAGTAACTGATTTTCTCCACCATTAGCCGCAGGCTGTACGCAATGCAAAAGCAAGCCCCAGATCTGCTGATCAGCACTATTGTAATAACCATCCGTGTGCCACTTAATCGCACGATTGGTATAAGGAATATACTGTGGATGACTGCCTTCATCATTCACGGTCAAAGACGTAATAGCATCTTCATCCGCCAGCCAGTTGTGATTGAGGCGAATTAGACCAAATTGCTCACCCAGCTTCCTTGGCACCTCCTTATCTTCACCCTGTACCGAGCTGGCATACAAGGCCATATTGGTTTTCTGGCACAATTGAAGGATTGCCTGATGCTCAGCTGAAGTGAGTTGTTTTGGGTCACCAACCTCTACAATCAGATCCTTCAGCTGCGTTGGATAGTTTTCCAGTTTTTGTTGCCGCCAGATCAGATAATCGCGGTCATTTTCAAGCTCAAACGGATTAAACAAAATAGCCACCTATTAAACGTTAGGCGCATAGAGTATACATTGAAACCTATACAGCCTTTGACATGTATCAACAGTCAATATTAATACCGAACGACAAAATAAGATGATTAGACTTTTATCAAATAACCGAGCCCCTAATTATCTTAAAATTTAAAATAATATAACGTCTCACTTCCCTTGATACGGAGACAATGATGAGTGGTTGGGGTTGTCCTCATGAAGCCGATGGCAAATGCAATAAGGTAGAACAACGTCCGTGCAATCCTGGCATGAAAGGCTGTGTGTTAGCAGGACGTTTTATTTTCAGTGATGATACTAAAAACACTCAGGGTGCAAAACGACGTAAGCTGGAAACACCTTATCAGAAAAAAAACAATCCTGAAGACTAGCCACAAAAATTAGCTGCTAACCTTTCTCCTACGCAAAAACCGGCCAATACAACGATTCAATGGATGCCCTCTATGAAGAAACGGCAATGCATTTCGCCGACGCAGTCCCAGCTGCTGTGCCATGAGTTGCAAACCTGGATGACTGCTATCAACTTCCAGGCCTTTCAGTAATGCAGTAACAGCCTTTTCTCTGTTCTGTTTAATATATTCTGCACGCACCAGGTTTAAAAAAATATCACCGTCGTAGCACTCATTTAACGCAGCCTTTACACACATATCCAGACCCTGAGCATCTCCATTCAACACTCGAGCGAGACCATAGTAAGACTCGTATCTATTTCGAAACGAATCATCAATAAGCGCTCCACGATAGGCCTGGTTAAAATAGTGGATAGCATGTGAAATCGAACGCTGTTTAAGGTGCTCAATTCCAACAATAAAATCAGTACAGCATGAACTGTAATCAGAGTATATTGCCTCGATATGAGACATAGTGATACCTCCCTGTTTAAATTATGAACAGAAGCCAACCCTGGCTTCCTGATACGCTATGTTTTGTACCATTAATTTTCTATGCTGACAATAATCACCTTCTATATTTTCAACAAACAACTCTAGAGCTATTTTTTATTGACATAAAAAAGCCGCGAACAACACGCGGCTTTAAATCTTAAACAATATGAATACTGTTTAGTGTTACTTATTCAGAGCGCATCAGTTTACCTAACGCATGATTCAAAGGGTGACTACGAGGTAAAAATGGTAATGGGCTTCTTTTACGCATTCCCAGCTCACTACGCATTTCACGCAAACCCTGATGACCTGACTCAACCTGTAGGCCCTTTTTCAGCGCAATAATGGCGTTTTTACGATTACCCAGATATGCTTCTGCACGTGCCAGATTGAGAAAAACATCACCATCATTAAGCTCACTGCGTGCGGCATCGCGACACAGATCAAGTCCACTACGATCACCCGAGAGGACACGACTCAAACCACAAAATGAGGCATATTTATTACGATATACATCACTTCGACCAACAGATTCATAGGCCTGTTGAAAACTATCAACCGCTTTTGGAATCGCCTGTTCCTTAAGGTGCTCGATCCCTTCTTCGAATTCATTGCTGCATGTGCTCGATTGACCATGAACAATACGTAATGACGACATCTCAAACCTCCAGATCACAAATGCACCAATTCAGTCAGCACTCATAATCACATATATACTGTATATGCTGATTGTAGCTTCTGTAGCACCATAGTCCAGTATTTCGTCACTTTTATTTCAAATGATTTTTCTGTTCTGTGAATTAGTTCCACTTCCATTCATCCAAGCAGCGTACACCCAAAGCAATAAAAAAATTTTCTTTAAATAACATAAGCTTATACAGATTTCTCGAACCCGCACCATGTCATCATCAGCCACATAATAACCAAAACCTCAGCATTCTCGATACATAGAATTGAAAATTATGACTTTTGTCAAAAAAAGCACAAAAAATAACCTTAAGATCGTTTT
>JBFFSQ010000121.1:0-8806 GCA_041572275.1 Gammaproteobacteria bacterium | reverse complement strand
TTAATTCGTGCATTTATTCATCCTCCAGCAGTTGTTGCTCGCGTAGCAGCATTTCATCAAACAGTTCCCAGGCTGTATGAGCTTCTTCCGGAAGAATTTTTTGTATCGCATAGCCAATATGTACCATGACAAAATCACCCAGTTGCAGGTTTTCGTCCTGT
This sequence comes from Gammaproteobacteria bacterium, assembly GCA_041572275.1. Lineage (GTDB taxonomy): Bacteria > Pseudomonadota > Gammaproteobacteria > SZUA-229 > SZUA-229 > JBFFSQ01. Next base: position 8,645 of record JBFFSQ010000121.1, on the reverse strand, counting down.
AACATAAACAGACTGACATCACGTTCAACGCCTTTCGCTTCACAGCGCGCGTTGAAACCATTGATTTCTGTGATTTGCATTGGAATGGCGAGGCACATAGCGGGGGACCTTTTGCCGTTTATTTAAATTTAAGACCAGTCTGTCTGTAGAAGCAAGCAGTGTTTTATAGGTGAAATGATCAGGTGCTTGGAAAGTTGTTGAATAATTGCCTTGAAACTTCGTTTACCAGACTAATTTTTCAGCCGTAGTGACAACTTCAAAATGTGTCATTTCACACACGTGGAGCGCCATATAACTCACTGATTTATAAAGTAATTAGATTTAAATCATCTAAAAGTGATTTAGAGTGATTTTTTCTATACAGCTAAATACGGCCTGAATAATATACACGTCAGTGAGGCCGGTGGGTCGAAAAGAATAATTCAATCTAAAACCGATGCCATGACAATAAATATGCATGGCTTTAATAACAAACAAACAGGGTAAAACAATGAAGCGAATTGCTTATCTGTTAATGATGAGTACTGCGGCCGTTCAGGCCGCAGAAGTAGAATCACTGGGAACCATTAGTGTCGAGAGTGTCACCTTGAGTGATGTCAGTGGTGAAGAAGTCAAGTCAGCGGATCTGGCAGAAGCCCTGGTTAAAAAAGTACCTGCAGTATCACTGGTACGCCGTAGCGGCATTGCCAATGACATTATTTTACGTGGCCAGAAAAAGGATAATATCAATATCCTGATTGATGATGCCAAAATCTATGGTGCCTGTCCTAATCGTATGGATCCACCAACCTCCCATATCCTGACCAATAATATTGATGGCATTGAAATCATCGAAGGGCCTTACGATGTGGAGAACTTTGGCACCTTAAGTGGTGCGGTGAAAATCACCACCAAAGAGCCGACACAAGAATTGCAGGGTGAAGTGAGCCTGAACTTTGGTAGCTGGGACTACCGTAAAGCAGCTGCAACCGTGAGTGGTGGCAGTGAAAGTGTGCGCTTCCTGCTGAGTGCATCAAAAGAAAGCAGTGCCCAGTATGAAGATGGTGATGGCAATGATTTTTATGAGCAGATCGCAGCGTTCAATCCAAGTCCTGCTGCTGTTCAATACAAAGATATCTATCGTGACCTGGATGCTTATGACAAACGTACTTTGCTCGGCAAGCTTTATATTGATGTAGCAGACGATCAGCAGGTGAAACTGAGTTATACCGCTAATCGCAGTGATGACATCCTCTATCCATCGAGCAAGATGGATGCCCTGTATGATGACTCGGATATTTTTACCCTGGGTTACACCCTTTCAAATCTGGGTGAGTACTCAAAACAACTGGACGTTGAGTTCTATGACTCACGTGTTGAACATCCAATGTCGACCTTCTATAGAAATGCATCAGGCACTGATTCAGTCAATGAAGTAATCAGTGCACTGGATACCCAGATGCAGGGCCTGAAAATTACCGATGTGTTTGATCTGAGTGCCGATACAGAAGTAACTGTCGGTCTGGATACCAGTGTTAGAAACTGGGATGGTACCTATGAAGGCTTTGGTACTAATGCAGGTATTACTGGAACTAAAAGTATCAATGATGTCGATACGGACAACAGTGCCGTATTTGCCGAGCTGGAACAGCGCTATAGTGAAGTTATGGTGAAATATGGTCTGCGTTATGATGATAGCAGCATCACGCCTGCAGCCGTATCCGGCTTACAGTCTAATGATTACAGTGGACTGAGTGGTAACGTATTCGCTCATTATAGAACCAGTGACACCACGCAGTATTTTGGTGGCATCGGCACAGCCAGCCGAGTGCCAGATGCGCGTGAGCTATATTTTGTCGCAAGTAGCGGAATGCTGGTCGGTACACCAACCCTGAATGAAACCACCAATACTGAAATTGATCTGGGTGTTGAAAACATCTATGACACATTCAAAATTAAAACCCGACTGTTCCATAGCTGGTTGAAAGATTACATTGTTTACAATGCCAGCCCTCTAGTGACGACGAACAAGTTTGAAAATGTGGATGCCACCATTTACGGCCTTGATGTCAGCGGTGCCTATTTTATTAATGATGAAATGAATATCGATTTTGGTTTGGCCTATTTAAAAGGGCAGAAAGAACAGGCGCTGCGCAATCAAACAGGTACCAATCTGGCTGAAATACCACCGCTTAAACTCAACCTGGCGTTTAACTATGATTACAGTTATGAGAATACCGCACGACTGGAACTGGTGGCCGCAGATTCGTGGGATGAGTTTGATGCAGAAAATGGTGAGCAGGCACTCGATAGTTATGTCGTGGTCAACATGAAAATCAAACATGATGTGACCCATGATTTCGAATTAACGGCGGGTATTGATAATATCTTTGATGAAACCTATGCAGTCAGCAATACCTACAAGGACCTGACCTTACTGGTAGACGGTTCAGGCACAGTGATGTTAATGAATGAGCCGGGCCGTTATTTTTATGTGAACGGTACCTATAAGTTTTAATTCGCTATTTATCATGTACAGCTATTAATTCTGGGGCCTGCTTTCTGGCAGGCCTTAGTCTTGAGGTGGCTTTAGGGTTCGATTCTCTGTTGTCCAATTAACCCAAAGCTGTCATTCCGACCGAAGCAAAGCGTAGTGGATGCCTATAGGGATTTAGGTAGTAGGGTAATGCAGGAGCAATTACCGCGGGATCTTAAGCTTTGTATCATGCAGAGTATAAGATCTCTCCATTCCGCTATCGCTCCAGTCGAGATGACAGCTTTGAGATAACGAAACAGCAGTGAACTCGAGTCAATTGATGCTTGTAAAAACACGAGTAATCGTCGCTAAACCGGACTAAACTATCATTATGTCATTTCATATCAGTACCCTGTCGTGAAGCCTGATACCCACACCGCAATGAACAACCTGATTCAAGAGGTCAGGTCCAAAATACCATTTGATATGCCGGAAACCCAGATGTGTTCGGGCAAGTGTAATGGCTGTTCGCTCAAATTGCTGGAGTTCCTTGATACCGAGCTGGTTGAATGGGAGATCCGGTTAAAGAATGGCGAACGTCCTAATTTTGGTGACCTGCATTATGTCAGCAAGGTCAGCAAGAAAATCTATAAGGTACTGGTCCGCAATGGCCTGGTCGAACCTGTGGATGTATAAGCGATCATTTTATTCCAGGCTTGATATTCCAGCATATCCTACGAACACTTAATCAGAATCAATAATCATTTGTCCTAAGATATGGTCTACTATCGAGCGTGTTAGCGTTTACATAATATAGAGTCATGAAGATAAAGGGGTTCCTTAGATGAGTATTCAGTTCTTAGATATGCCAGATGAGAAGGGTTATTTTGGTGAATACGGTGGTCAGATCATCCCGCCTGAGCTTAAAGCGATTATGGATGAAATCAATGACGCCTATGAACAGGTGCGACAAACCGAAGCATTCAAGAATGAACTCGCCGAACTCAACGCGGATTATGTGGGACGGCCCAGTCCGGTTTACTACGCTAAACGACTCAGTGAACACCTGGGTGGTGCACGTATCTTCCTCAAGCGCGAAGACCTGAATCATACCGGTGCTCATAAAATCAATCATTGTCTGGGTGAAGCTCTGCTCGCCAAACACATGGGCAAGACCAAGGTGCTGGCTGAAACCGGCGCTGGTCAACACGGTGTGGCCCTGGCAACCGCCTGTGCCCTGGTGGGGATTGATTGTGAAATCCATATGGGTGAAATCGACATTGAGAAAGAGCACCCGAATGTCACCAAGATGAAAATTCTGGGTTGTAAGTTGGTGCCGGTAACACGGGGTACCAAAACACTGAAGGATGCCGTTGACAGCGCCTTTGAAGAATACCTGAAAGACCCGGTGAATTATTTTTATGCCATCGGTTCTGTCGTGGGTCCACATCCATTCCCTAAAATGGTCAGGGATTTTCAGAGTATTGTGGGTAAAGAAGCCCGCGAACAGTTCCTGGCGAAGGAAAACAAGTTACCGGATGTTTTGATGGCCTGTGTTGGTGGTGGTTCCAATGCCATGGGTCTGTTCACCGCATTCCTGGAAGATGAAGAGGTTGCCATGATTGGTGTAGAGCCAGCCGGTAAAGGTCTGGAAACTTCAGAGCATGCCGCAACTCTGACCCTGGGCAGCAAGGGTGCGATTCATGGTTTTGAGTGTTATAACCTGCAGGATAAGGAAGGTAATCCCCTGCCCGTTTATTCTATCGCGTCGGGGCTGGATTATCCTGGCGTCGGTCCACAGCATTGCTACCTGAAAGATATTCAGCGCGTCAGTTATGTAACCATTGATGATAAAGAATGTCTGGATGCCTTTATCACCCTGTCGCGTATGGAAGGGATTATTCCGGCATTGGAAAGTGCCCATGCCGTAGCTCATGCCATGAAGATGGCCAAAGATATGAAACCCGAACAAACCATTCTGGTGAATCTGTCCGGGCGTGGTGATAAGGATGCGGATTTTGTCGCGGATTATCTTGGCCTGTAACAGGGCCTGGTTGGTTAGGCAGAAATCTGAATTAAAAGTGTATATTTAATTTGTGGATGAATGATCACATGGTATTTAAACAGCTTCATCTGGCAACGGTCCTCTGTGGTTTGATGGCATCATCCGCGTTTGCTGCGGATGTTGACTACCTGGATTTGCTGGATGTTTTAAAACAAAACAACAGCCTGACAGAGCAACAACATAAGTCACTGGTGGATGCACTAGAAGATCGGGCAGGTAATGCCGAGGCCGAAATTCAGGTGGCGACCAAAGGCGGGCTCGAGCTGGGAACCTATGATGGTCAGTTCAGTTTTGAGCTGGGTGGCCGATTAATGCTGGATCTGGCCGGTTATCATGAAGATCAGGTCAAGCTGGGTAATGGCACAGAGATTCGTCGGGCACGACTGGAAGCCGAAGGGATCATGTATTCAGACTGGGGCTATGAGTTTGGCGTTGATTTTGCCGGCGCCGATGCTGATATCAAAGATGCCTATATTGAGTATCGGGGCAGCTGGCCGTCTACTTTGAAACTTGGACAGTTCAAGGAGCCTTTCAGTCTGGAAGAATTGACCAGCTCAAGATATATCACTTTTATGGAACGTGCCTTGCCTAATGCATTTGCGCCTGGTCGTAATATAGGTATGGGCTACCAGAGTCGGGGTGAAGGCTGGATCACAGCGATTGGTTTGTTTGGTGAGGCATTTGATGACGATGTGGCGAATGAAGGCGATGAAGGCTGGGGAGTGACCACCCGTGTCACCTATGCACCCTGGCGTGATGGTCGTAAAGCCCTGCACCTGGGTGCGGCCCTGTCGGTGCGCACAGCGAATGATGATAATGAAGTGAAGTTTGATTCACGACCGGAAAGTCATGTCACTGATGTGAAGTATTTAAATACCGGAGATATCACGGATGTCGATACAGTCAGTTTGCTGGGTCTGGAAGCCGCACTGGTGAAAGGTTCATGGTCGCTACAGGGTGAAGCGATTCAGGCTCAGGTTTCACGTAGTAGTGGTTTAGCCACACTCGATTTCAGTGGCTGGTATGTGTATGGCAGCTGGTTCCTCACCGGTGAATCACGTATGTATAAAGCGAAAAAAGGCAGCTTTGGTCGTATTAAACCAACCGGCGATAGTGGTGCCTGGGAACTGGCACTGAGACTCAGTTCACTGGATTTAACCGATGGCCCGGTGACCGGGGGAGAAGCCGACCAGCTGACACTGGGGCTGAACTGGTATGTGAATCCACATCTGCGCATGATGATGAACTATGTACGAGTGGATAATGATGATTTCGCAGATGATGACGGTGATGCTCAGGGTGATGATAATCCTGATATTCTTCAATTGCGCGCCCAGATTGATTTTTAAGAGGCCTGAGAACTGTTGATGTTGATTGAAAAAAACACAGCAATGCAGCATCGAGCACGAAGCTCATTTGTAGTGCTGTTCCTGTTATTGTTGCTGGCTTTTACTATCAGTTCAGCTTCCGCTGCAACCGAGCGCGAGCGTACCCTGGTCATTGGTAAAGTCAGTTCGAATCCGAAAAAGCACTACCGTTATCTCAAACCCATGGCTGACTATGTTGTCGCGCAGATGCAGGATTTAGGGATTGATCGAGTCAAAATTCTGATGGCCAGGGATAACCAACAGATGGTGCGCTACCTGAAACGGGGCAAGGTAGACTGGATAACCGAGACCGTGTTTTCTGCGGTAGAGTTTGAAGAAAAGGCTGGCGCTGAGATGGTGTTGCTGAAGTGGAAGAAAGGCGTGCCGGAGTATCATACGGTGTTCTTTACCCGTAACGGGACAGGTATTAACAGTTTGCAGGATCTCAAGGGCAAAACCCTGACATTGCAGGATCTTGGTTCCTCGTCAGGCTTTTTTATCCCGGTTGCCCTGTTACTGGAAGCAGGTCTTGACCTGGTGCAGCTGGAATCACCTCGTGAAACAGCGCCTGATAATGCGGTGGGGTATGTGTTCGGCAAGGAAGAAATCAATATGTCGACCTGGGTGCATAAAGGCGTAACGGATGCCGGTGCCTATGCGAATCTGGATTGGGACAGGGAGGATCATACGCCCAGTGCCTTCAAAGAGAATATGTATATCTTTCATGAAAGTGAGTCCTATCCACGGGCCATTGAGCTGGTGCGCAAGGGACTTCGTCCTGAAGTAAAAGCTCGCCTGAAAGCAATATTGTTAGCCGCCCATGATGACCCCGAGGCGACTGCGGCATTGAGTGCATACCAGGAAACCACTCGGTTTGATGTGATCGATGATAGTGTGATGGCCGGTATCGAACGCGCGCGAAAGGCATTGAAGCAGGTTGAGTCAGAGCTGGACCTATGATGTTACGTTTGCAAACCCGTTATATGCTGGCCATTCTGATTCTGGTCATTGCCATTGTATCGGTATTGTCTGGCGTCTTACTGTTTCATTTTCGTGTACAGACCAGCACCATGTCACAGGCAACGTCAGAGGAAATGCAGCAACGTCTGCTGACACAAGTGCGCCAGCGAGGTGAGGTCATCACCCGCTTCCTGGCAGAAAATCTGGTGAATCCTGTTTATCAATATGACATGGATGCCATTTATAAATTACTGCAAGCCGCCACTTCCCAGCAGGAAGTAATCTATGTCTACGTGTATGACCTGGGTGGACAAGTCCTTCATGACGGCCATGCGGAGATTCCAGGCTTTGGCACAATTTTGCAAGATGAAATTGCGTTAAATGCCGTCAATGCCAGTGATTTGCTGGTGCAATCAACCACGAATTATATCGATGTTTCTATGCCTTTATTTATTGGTGATAGTCGACTCGGTGGTGTGCGACTCGGCCTTTCGCTGAAGGGTATCACTGAGGATATCGAGCAGGTTGAGCAACGCCTGACTGAGATTAGCGAACAGGGTCGTCAGGCGAGTCTTCTGGCTGTTATTTTGATGAGTCTTGGAATGATTGGCGTAGCTGTGGTGCTGGCAATGTTGGTGAGTCGCAATATGATACGGCCTATTCGTCTGCTGGCCGAGTACGCAGCACGGATTGGAGACGGTGATGATTCGGTACAGGTAGAGATTCAGCGAAATGATGAAATTGGCGACCTGAGTAAGGCCTTTGCCAGCATGAACCTTAATCTTCGTACAAGTCGACAGAAATTGCTGGAGCATCACAAGAATCTTGAAAATATCGTTGCTGAACGCACCTTTGAATTAAGTCAGGCTAAGGAGGCTGCCGAGGCAGCCAACAAGGCGAAGAGTGAATTTCTGGCCACCATGAGTCATGAAATCCGTACACCGATGAATGGTGTGCTGGGTATGTCTGAACTGCTGGGACATACCGAGCTGGATAAAAAACAGAGGTCATTTCTGGATATTATCCAGACATCTGGCAATCATTTAATGAAGATATTAAATGACATTCTGGATTTTTCGAAGATTGAAGCCGGCAAAGTTGAACTGGAGAATGTTGAGTTTGATTTGCATAAACTGATTGAAGAGACAGTGGCTCTATTTACTGAACAGGCACATCAGAAGGGATTACATATTTCATGCAATATTGAACCTGATGCATCAGCCCGAGTGTGTGGTGATCCCGCACGTTTGCAACAGATACTGAGCAATCTGGTTGGTAATGCGATTAAGTTTACCGAACACGGTGGTATCAATATTCATCTGGCTCTGAAAAAAAAGCCCGACGGTTCAGCGTGGTTCAGGTTTAACATTGATGATAGCGGAATTGGTATTTCAGCCGCAAAACAAAGTCAGATATTTGAATCGTTTGCACAGGCAGACGGGACCATGACACGCCGTTTTGGCGGTACGGGTCTTGGTCTGTCGATCGTCCGTGAGCTGGTCCAGTTGATGGGCGGTGAGGTGGGTGTTGAAAGTAAAGAACAATTGGGTTCGCAATTCTGGTTTGAGCTGCCACTGTGCAGCATGGGCGATAGTGAATCAAAAATTCTGTTTGGCCTGTTTCAAGGTACGACATTACGTGCCCTGATTGTGGACGATGATGTTATAGGGCGGTCCGCACTGAGTCTTGACCTGAGTCATCTAGGTATTCAGGTTGATCAAGCCGAAAATGAAATACAGGCAATTGATTGTATACATAACGCCATCGAACAGAACAGGCCGTTTAATTTTGTGTTTGT
>JBFFSQ010000120.1:0-8824 GCA_041572275.1 Gammaproteobacteria bacterium | reverse complement strand
GATCTCCGTAGTAGGGACGACAGGTTTCTATCCTAGGGGGGTGACCAGCACCTGTTCCCCTAACTATTATTATGTATGGATGAACCATACGGTTAATCAGTTTGGAAGTAAGTATCTGAGCGGGCCAGAAAATTACCACCTAATTCAGTGTGGGGTAGTCTAGGGCTAGTAAGGCAAGCAGAACATCCTACCCATGGGGGGGAAGAGGATATTCCTTCTATCCCAAATGGGATAGCTGCTTGATTTATCTCAAGCTTCCAGTTACCCACGCAATAACTGAGGGGCCATAATATAGCATTAAATTCGTCTAAAAGTTACTAATCTGATGATAAATATTTTATTTATTTAGCAGTTTCTGATGTATCGTTTTATTATGCGATATTTCTAATGCAATTCATTTTCGATTGTTTTTATACCTTATTATATAGTGTACTCAGATATGGCCCCGATTTTGACCAATAGTCCTTTCAATCTTGATGATGACAAAGCCTATAGCCGCTGGCGACAAATTAAGCTGGATCACTATCCCAAAACTATTGATGAGCTGATGGTTAATCTGCGTGAGAAAAGCCCGTCAGCTGATGAGATTGCAGAGATAACGGCTATTTGTTTACGTGCCAACATGGCGATTTACCGCCTTTCAGATCCAGCTATGGGTGATAAGTCTTTTGTGAGAGACCTGGGGCAGAAACTTGGCCTGCATCGTCTGGATGGTAATCTGTGTGCTGACGGCGATAGCATTACTTCATTGCAGGTGCAAAGTGTGGGGCGTCAGTCAGCTTACATTCCCTATACCAACCGTCCCTTAAGTTGGCATACAGATGGTTATTATAATCTGCCTGATCAGCAGATTCGTGCCATTTTAATGCATTGTGTCCGTGATGCCGCCGAAGGTGGTGATAATTTGCTACTTGATCATGAAATTGCATATATCCAGCTTCGCGATAAAAAACCTGATTATATAAAAGCCTTGATGCGGGATACTGCCCTGACGATCCCGCCGAATGTTGAAAATGGGTTTGAAATCCGGGCTCAGCAATCGGGTCCAGTATTTTCAGTCGATACAGCAACAGGTAACCTGTCAATGCGCTATTCAGCACGAACGCGAAATATAGAATGGTTCGATGATGATTTAACTCACGAAGCAGTGGCTTGTTTAAATGAGTTATTGACCCCATATAACCCCTATGTATTTACGTATAAGCTCAGTCCTGGCGAAGGTATAATTTGTAATAACGTATTGCACAGCCGGACAGGATTTAAAGATATGGCTGATAAAGCCCCGGGACGTTTGTTGTATCGGGCTCGATATTATGATCGGATAGCCAATACAGATTTGAATAGTGGTAAGTAATAATGATGTATTTAAGCGACATCCTGAAGCAGGATCATGAACTGGATAACTTTGAAGACCTGCTGGAGATCTTGCGTGAGCGTGCGCGACAGGGTGAATTACATATGAATATTGATGTAAGACCGCCGTTTCAAGATACACCGAAAGATTGGGAAAATCGAGTGGAAGTCGCCTTTACCTTTCCAAATCGGTCTTAGGTTTTGGTTTAAGTGTTTGTTATTTAAAGAATTATTGAGTAAGAATTATGTTGTGGGAAGAAGATAAGAAACAGCAGGCTTTTGTGGTTCCAGATGATGTGGCTGATCTGTCATTTAAAATCACCTGTAAGCAAATAGCACTCGATCATGCTCAGGATTTGTCTGCGGCCTTGTTACAGGCGCTGCCCTGGCTTGAAGAGGAAGCTTTGGCCGGTGTTCATTTAATTCATGGCGCAACCACCGGTAATGGCTGGCAGCGTCCTGACGAGGGCGGGGATGATGATTTTATTTATTTGTCCCGACGCTCACGTATGCAGCTTCGTTTACCGAAAAAACGTTTTGCCGATGCTGAACAGCTGGTTGGCCAAACACTGGAGATTGGTAGTTATTCGCTGACGGTAGGTGAGTACCAGGTTAAGCCATTGTCACCTATGGGGACACTGTTTTCACGTTATCTGCTGCTGGAAGAGAATGAAACTGAAAATCAGCTAATCCAGCGTGTAGCCAATGATATGGAGTTGATGGGTATTCGTCTAAAAAAGGCGCTGTGTGGCATCGGGCATGAATTCAATCTTCCTGAAGGCCGACGTCGAACTATGAGTCTTATGGTGGCTGATCTGGATCCCGATGAGGCAGTGACGCTGCAGCAAAAAGGTATTGGTGAAGGGCGTAAGATGGGTTTTGGTCTGTTTATTCCCCATAAAGGCATTAAACCAGTAGGGGATATGTCAGAGCAAAGTCACTTTAGTGGTACCGAGTAAGTATTTGAAATATATGGAATTTAAATACTTAAGGTGATGCCTTAACTTTTGATTTGTCACTATATGTGAATTTTATTATATAACTAATGGGATAAGTGACATTTAATTCATTTTGTGGGAAAGTATGCGCCCTGAATTTTTGATTAATGAATTGCACAGAATTTAGAGGCGATACTATTATGGCACTTGAGTCAGTCGAAAGAACAGCAGAAGGTTACCTGGTCAATTCCAATGACTGGAACGAAGAAATTGCAGCAGCAATCTTCGCAGAAGAAGGTATTGATCCAACTCAGGAACATTGGGATGTTGTTAAATATGTTCGTGAGGAAACTTTAGGTGGTAACGAGCCTAATGAGCGTGGCATCATGAAAGCGATGGGTAAAATCTGGGGCCGTAAAGTTTCTTCTAAAGAAATGTACGAAATGTTCCCTGGTATGCCATCTAAGCAGGGCCTGAAAATTGGCGGTTGCCCTAAGAGTACTCGTAAAGGCGGCTACTGAGCCACTTTTTTAAATAATTGCTTCTATTCCTATTGGGGTAGAGGTAATTTAATTAAATTCCGGCTATAATTGCCCAACTTTGGTCGAATGACCAGCCGGAATTAAATAAAGACTTCAAAAGGTGAAGCTATGAGCGATAGAGCTACATTAATTAAAGAACTGCTGGAAATGCAGAAAAAGTTCATTGAAGAAGAACACAAAAACGGCTTCGATGCTAAAAACTATTTTACGCCTGAAGCTGGTAGTGCACTAGACGGTTACCGTCAGACCTTTAATGAAAAAGCAATGGAGCTGGTTGATGCTGCTCATGCTGATAAAGGTTCTAAGCGTTAAGATTCACTTCTTACGTTGAAGTTTAAAAAGCCGCTTTTAAGCGGCTTTTTTTATAGTTTTTTGATAAAAGCTTTGATGCAGTGGTGTTTTGATTAAGAGCTGGCTTTCTTTATTCTGGTTTAAGATAAAATAGTGGTTCATACATCCATGTAGTCATTTCCGTCATAGTATTTAATTAAATTTCTGCCCACATACGCACCAGGTTGATATAGGTGTGATCCAGTCTCACGGTTTCTTCATCATCTGGCATTTTCTTCTGAAGCGCCTCACGAGTCCTGTGTAGCTCAAACAGTAGCTCTCGCTTGGCTGGGTCACGGACCATGCTCTGTGCCCAGGTCACGGCCACCAGGCGGGTGCCTTCAGTGACTTCTGCCACATGATGCAAGCTTCCCGAAGGGTAGGTAATGGCGTCACCAGCAGCCAGTTTTACCTTGCGTTCACCATATTGGGTTTTTATAACGGTTTCTCCACCTTCGTATTCGTTCGGTTCATTGAGGAAAACAGTGGTCGAGACATCAGTGCGATAGCGGGCATTCATTGGTCCCATGATTGGGTCATCGACATGATCGCCATAAAACTGCCCAGAGCCATAGCGGGCATAGAATGGTGTCGCGACTCGATGGGGCAGTACCGCCGCCTGATAAACTGGATGGTTGTATAGGCCATTCATCACGATGTTATTGAGCTGGTTGAGAACCTGGGCATTTTGTGGCAACTCCTCGTTGTTCTTGACCTTGCGTGCAGTGACGCCTGCAGATAATCGGCCATCAACAAAACGAGATTCATCGAGGATGGCGCGTACCTGTTTTAACTGTTCCTGGTTAACGACACCATGAATTGGAATAAGCATAATTTCTCCCAAACCTCGCCGGGTTTTAGTGATCAAGCATCTGTTATAATGCGCAGAATTTATAATTGAGTGTCTATAACAATGATTTTGAATCTTAACATTGATAGCGAAGCCTATGAACTCGAAGTTCCTCAACAGTTAATTGATGAAGCTGAAGATTTTTTTAGCATGATGGATAAGGATATGGATAAGGGCTGGCAAATGGGCCGCTTCTGGGTGGAAACCCCGGATACTTTCCAGCGTTGTCAGGTGGCAGCGAATAAAATTGTTGATGCCATGCACAAGGAAGATAAGCGGATGTTTTATCTGATGTCGGCTTATATTGTAAAAAATATGCCAGATGTAAAGATGGTGAAAGTCGATACAACGGCCGAGATCGATGAAATCGATATTATGACCTGAAACCACCATGGCTGATTTGTTTGCGATGAAATCCCCGCTGATGATTCGATTTCCGGATGGGGAAAAGCGCATCATGGCAGAATATTTCAGGCATCCTGAAGGCCTGTTGTTTTTTGAGGTGTTCTGGGAACAATCGAAAGACGATACCGGTATTCATCTGGTTAAGGGGGAATACAAGGGCGAAGGGCCATGGAAAGTTGGTGATTGTGTAATTAACGTGCTGGGCTGTCGTGGCAGAGACCCAGAGTTTGCAGGGCTGTTTGCTGAATGGCAGGCGTATAGGCAAATGGTGGCGGATATTTATCCAACTGAGCAGGCCATAAAAGAACTGGCTGTTTCCAGAGGTGCGATTGTTTAGAGTCTCTGGTTTCTGGCAGGAATAAAAAAGGGCCTCATCTGAGGCCCTTTTTTGTTTAGAAGTGGTAACCGATATTGAGACCAATGGTGGTGATATTTAAACCAATCTTGGTACCAAAAGCGGGGCTGGTGAGAGTGTGTTCAGAGGCGCGAGAGGCATGAAAGCCTATTTCCCAGTATTTCGACACATGGTAATCACCACCGATGGCGATATGACGTTCAGTGGTCGCTGGCAATATGTAATTGCTGTCGGTGTCGTTGTCATCGATAGGTGAATCTGCCTGGTTAATACCAAAACGCAGATTAAGTTTTTCGTTCACTGCGTAAGCCACACCCAAAGCGAGTATGGTCTGGTCATCCCAGCCAGCGGGCATGCTGATTTTGATGCCATTGGGACCGGTGATATCCATGGTTTTGAGTGTGTCTGACCATTGGATTCGTTTAATATCAAACGAAACAGTTACTTTATCGAGTGGCTTGTAGGCAATACCGGCGGACAATATGGCCGGGAAGTCCAGATCCAGTTCGTAGGTGCCTGCTGGGCAGATGCCGCCGGTGCAAGCAGCAGGTAGTGGTAAGAAGCCAAAACCACTGACATCTTTTATATCACCACTGGATAATTGATATTCCATATCACTAAAGCTTTGCTTGCTCTTGTAGCTGGCACCTACTGTTACCTGATCGTTCACGTCATAGAGAGCCCCAAAAGTAAGGCCAAAGCCAAACGCCTGTGCATTGCGACTGAGATCAAAGTTAACCAGATTGGTGGTGGCTAGAGCATCAGCATAAAAAGCCTGTTTCATGGAAACTGACTGGTAATCCAGGTTCAATGATGCGCCAACACTTAATTTTTTGTCGACATTCCAGGCCAGAGTTGGAGCCATTTGCCAGAACTGCAGTGAAGAGTAACCCTCAAAATAGAGATCTGCAGCGAATGGAGGACTGGCTGAAAATTGGGTAAATGGATAATCAGTACCCAGCCCCGATGTACCATAAATACCACCACCAAAATAAACGTCGCTACCGTCATCAATCGGTGCGGTCCAGCCTAAAGCGGGGACGCCGTACTGTTCGGCGGCACTGTCACTGGCATCGCCGCCTGTAGCGGTAAAATCGACAAAGCGCTCTGGCATGAAGAGCTCCAGGCTGAAATCAGCGCGTTTACTGATGCGGGCCATACCGGCAGGGTTGCTGATGGCGGTCATGGCTGAGCCTGGATTAGCTGTAACGGCTCCGGCCAGACTTTTCTGGTATGCACCAATACCGGTCAGTTGATAGCCGTTGGTCGCTAAAACGTTCGTTGAGAATCCTATCCCTGTGAGTGCAAGTAATGTAAGGGTTCTGTTTTTCATAGTGACTCCACTGCGGTGGTCGTTGGTTGTAAGTTTTTTAATTATTTTTATTATTAATTATTGTGTATGGGATTAGTTCCCGTATATCGAAACAAAATAACAGCAATTCATAATATTGTCATGTATTAACTGTTGTTTAAGAATGTTTTTTATTTTGTCGGAGATTTGATAAAAATCAGATTTATTATAGGTGATTAATTGATGATCGGCAGATGCCGATTTAGATTTGTTTAAAGTGAGCTATTTTGAATGCTTTAATCATTGTGCAATTATTGAATTGCTTAAGTGTTGCTCTGGGTTAGCAGTCTATCCAGAGCATTGGCAAAGGACTGACGGTCACTCTGATTTAAGGGTGCGGGTCCACCGGATACCTGTCCCGTTGAACGCATTTCTTCCATAAAATTTCGCATGGCCAGACGTTGACGAATATTGTCCTCTGTATACAGCTCGCCACGAGGGTTCAGGGCCAATACTGATTTATTTACCAGCTCTGCGGCCAGTGGAATGTCGGCAGTAATAACCAGGTCGCCAGGATGTGAGTGTTCGACGATAAAATTATCGGCTACATCAAAGCCCTGGCCAACTTGCACGGCTTTTATCAAGGGTGAAGTGGGTTTCGGTATGTACTGATTGGCGACAAGTGTTAAGGGCGTCTGTGTGCGCTGTGCGGCTCGAAATAAAATATCTTTTACCACCTTGGGGCATGCGTCGGCGTCAACCCAGATATGCATATTGATGTCCTTGCTTATAGTGTCTTTTGCATTTTAAAGTGCTGGATTGTACTAAACAGTCGATGTGATTTTTCGATTATTTTATAACCCTGTTTTTTGTAGAAGCCGATTGCCGACTCACGTGCATGTAATGTAATGATATGAATACCCTGCTGATTAGCGCGGTTTTCAAGGGCTTCGAGTAGCTGCTGGCCAATGCCCTGTCGTTGATGATTATTAGCAACGGCCATGTATCGAATCTGAGCTTCTGTATTGGAAATGGTGTGTAAGCGACCGATGCCTATGATGGAGTTATCATTGTCCACGCACATGACATGGAAACTTTGATGTTCAAGCTCATCCTGTTCACTGCCTCTGGGTTGCTGCCAGGGTTTTCTTAGCAGTTGCCAGCGCAAGTCATAATAGCGTTGGAAGTCTTCATCGGATTTGGGTGAGATGATTTTCATAAAGTGTGCTGCGCACAATAAATTTACGTGTCATCTTCACACGCAAGAACAGTCATGCGAAGCTGACCCGCACTTACAAGTGTGGAAACTTGGAGATCTACAGTGCGCAGCACACAGATTAACTTGGGTCATGCGAAGCTGACCCAAGTCGTTGCTACATATTTCACGCCTTTTTCCAGCAATTTGTTGCGATGTTCATGTGTCCAGAACGGTGGGAATAGGGCCAGGGCACCTTCTTGTGGTTTGACCTGTACATCCTGAAACATGAAATCTGTTTCACCTCCAGGACCGGGTACATCATTCAGATACCAGAGAGCAACCAGTTGGCGATCGGCAAAATCATGGCTGCCACCATCGATATGCCAGTGATAGTACTCGTTTTCCTGAGTTCTTTGCATAGCATAGCCAACATCTTTGAATGGGCCTTTGAAAAATGGGAAGGCGCCACTAAATTCCCTGATCGCTACACTTAGCGAACGAAACAGTTCCTTGTTAATATCCTTCCAGTGCTCATGACTGCTGATGGCAATGTCAGTGGATTTTTTTATGCTGTGATCTTCCTGGAAATTTTGCCCAATGCGTCCTGTGTATTGATCTTCTGGGTGTGCTTCAAAACGACGGATCATTTCACGACATATATCAATGGGTAATGCCTGTTCTTGCAGGTAAATAAAACTGCCAGGCTTGACTTCCTTGATGGTGGTGAGTTCGGTGCGTTGAGTCGAGTCATGATACATGTGTATTTACCTGATGTATTGCTTCAGTAAGTTGAATGGTGTGAATAGGTTTAGAGATAATTGTCTTTGACCAGGGATTCCATATAAGGAAAACTTTCATCGCCATATTTATGGTGGATTTTTATAAGCGATTGAGCCAGTTTTATCCAGTGTTTTTCAGCTTTGCGAATAATTTTCTTAAAACCCGAAGTATCACCGGATTTTAACCAGTCCTGGTAGCTGCCCATAATGCCGGGGAATATCAGTTTGCGCATGCTATCCATGTTGGCAAAGTAAAAGTGAATACGTGCTGGTTCAGCATCACGCATTAGCATGGGTAATGTCGAGATGGCATCGGCCAGGTGATCTCGAACAGCGCGTGACATGAGCTCGGCCTGAGAGCGGGGTAATGACATGAGCATGTTTTCCCATTCGTTACCTAATATCTGTCCGGCTTTTATTTCACCAATTTCATGGTGTAAAACAGTATCGACTTCAGCATTGGTTAACTGCTCTAGTGAATCTTCGGGCTGATGTTTGAAGTCGTAGCAGGCGAGGGCACGTGCCAGGGGGTTTTCATCATTGTACCAATGCGATTCTTCAACTTTTTCCCAGATAAAACGACGTAATGATTCACGTCGTATGAACACACATTTATCTAAAGCCATACCCGGAGGGGCAGCTAGATCTCGGGCCAGTTCTCGAGAGGATATATATATCGTGTAGTCATCCAGTTGTTGCGTGTGCTCCAGTTCTGCCAGAAAGAATACTGGTTTACCAAGATGGCCATAGCCGCCACTGTACACCAGGCCGGCGGTGTTGAGT
>JBFFSQ010000119.1:0-8841 GCA_041572275.1 Gammaproteobacteria bacterium | reverse complement strand
CCAACCCAGGCCATACAGATCAAGGCCGATTATCCCCGACATTATACCGTGAAAAAAGGCGATACGCTTTGGGGCATTGCCAGTAAATTCCTTAAGGACCCCTGGTACTGGCCAGAAATCTGGCAACGCAACCAGCAGGTACAGAACCCTCACCTGATATACCCCGGTGACGTCCTTACCCTTATATATGTGGGCGGTTATCCACAAATCCAGCTCTCCCGTGCGGAAGAAGGCGAAGAAGTCATACGCACCGAAACCCGGGACCGTACTGACGCGGGCCTGAAAGTGGTTAAACTCACACCGGGTATTCGCAGAACATCCAGGGACCAGCAAATCCCGACCATCCCCAGTGATGCCATCAACCAGTTCCTGACACGGCCTAAAGTGGTCAGCAAAGACGTCATCGATGAAGCCCCCTATATTGTGGCCAGTGATGAAGCCCACCTGATTCTGGGTTCTGACAACCGAGTTTATGTCAGGGGCGAACTTGATAAAGAGCGAGTACGCTATAGCATCTATCGCCGTGGTGACGAATTCAGAGACCCCGAGACCAATGAAATTCTGGGTTATGAAATTATTTATGCCGGTGATGCGCGTATCGATATCTATGATGATCCTGCCACTGCCACCATTATCCGTTCAACCCGGGAAATCCTCATCGGCGATTTCCTGATGAGCACCGATAAGAATGAAATCAGTCATTTATATTATCCGAAGATCCCGGAAGACGACGTTAACGGCCAGGTAGTCTCTTTGTTTGATGCTATTTCCGGTGTCGCCAGCTACCAGATCGTAGTGATCAACCGCGGTACTGAACACGGCATGGAAGTGGGTCACGTACTGGCCACCTATTACCGCGGTGGTGAAGCCCGTGATAAATTCCTGGCGCGTAAAACTATCAAACGTGGCGAAGAAGACCTCCTGACCGTAAAACTGCCCAACGAACGCAGTGGCCTGATGATGCTTTTCCGTGTCTTCGACAAAGTCAGCTATGGTCTGATCCTGGACTCAAGCCGCGTCATCCGCAAACTTGATGTAGTGCAAAGGCCCCGCTAGGCCATTCATGGATTCACTGCTGCCAGGGCTGGCACTGATCAGAACCCATCTACAACCAAAAAAACTCCATCAGCTGCTCGAACATTTTGGTTCAGCAGCGGCGGTGTTAGCCGCACCCCGTCATCAGCTGGAACAGCTTGAACTCAGCCCTGAAATAATCCAGCGCATCCAGAATCCGGATGAGGCCGGAATTGAACGGGATCTGGCCTGGGGCAACCGAGAGAATCATCACATCATTTCCCAGGATGATCCTCGCTACCCAGACTTGCTGAAAACCATCCGTCACCCACCTTATATACTCTTTGCCATTGGTGATTGCGATTATCTCCAGCAACCACAACTCGCCATGGTCGGCAGTCGTAACCCAACCGCAGCCGGCAAACGAACAGCACATGATTTTGCCCATCACCTGTCCAACGCCGGCTTAACCATCTGTAGTGGACTGGCGCGTGGCATCGATACCTTCTGTCATCAGGGCGCACTTAAAGGCCTGGCGGGCACAGTCGCAGTGGTCGCTAACGGCCTCGATAAAATCTATCCACCCAACAACACCCTGCTTGCCAAACAAATAGCCAGCAAAGGCTGCATCATCAGTGAATCACCGGTTGGAACTGCGCCCCATAAAGGTCTATTCCCTCGCCGCAACCGAATTATCAGTGGCCTGAGCCTCGGCACCCTGGTGGTTGAAGCTGCCAAACAGAGTGGCTCATTAATTACTGCTCGCCACGCTCTGGAGCAAGGACGTGAAGTCTTCGCCATCCCCGGCTCGATACACAACCCGCTCTCCAGAGGCTGCCACAGCCTGATCCGGCAGGGCGCCAAACTGGTTGAAACTGCACAAGATATTCTCGAAGAACTGTTACCACTGGTAAATTTGCCGGCTTCAAGCCATACTAGCGCCCATATTGAGCAGTCAGAGTCAGAAACCATCCTTGACCCTGCCTACGAAAAGCTGCTCAGCAGCATGGAATTCGAGCCTGTAAGTATTGATGAACTGGTTGAACGCAACCCACTTACAGTCGCAGAAATTGCCTCCATGCTATTGATTCTTGAATTACAAGGGCATGTGGTATCTGAAAACGGGCGCTACTCCCGGATTCAGTAAAAACCTAAGAGAAGTAGAATGAAGCAAACCGTTGTTGATGTATTAATGTATCTGTTTGAAAACATTATTGGTGAAGAATTACCGATTGACCCAGAACGGGAGTTAGTTGTTGACCAACTAGAAGAACTGGGTTTCCCACAACACGAAATCATTAAAGCCTTTGACTGGCTGGAAGATCTGGCTGATATCCAGCAGATATCGGAAGATAAACAGAAAACCAGCACCTCAGTCCGTGTTTACAGCGAACTTGAAAAAATGCTACTGGATGCCGAATGTATAGGCTTCCTGATTCATCTAGAGCACTCGGGCGTACTCACTGACACTACCCGTGAACTAATCCTTGATCGCGTCATCGCACTGGACACGCTACTGGATATCGAACAACTGAAATGGATTGTGATGATTGTGCTATACAGCCATCCTGGTGAAGAAAACGCTTACGCCTGGATGGAAAGCATGGTATTTGATCAAAACATCGACTATATGCATTAATACCCATACAGCCAGATACAATAAAAATACTCCATGAGCACCAATCTTGTTATTGTAGAATCGCCTGCAAAATCAAAAACCATCAAGAAATACTTGGGCAAAGGCTTTGAAGTCCTTGCCTCATACGGGCATGTGCGTGACCTGATCCCGAAAGAAGGCGCCATTGATACTGATCATGATTTCAGCATGAAGTATCAGATCATTGAAAAAAATGAAAAACATGTCGAAGCCATCAAAAAAGCCCTGAAGAAAGCCGATGCGCTTTATCTCGCAACTGACCTTGATCGCGAAGGGGAAGCCATTTCCTGGCATTTGTATGAACTGCTGTCAGAAATTGGTGCCCTTGAGGGTAAGCAGGTACATCGGGTGGTGTTCAACGAAATCACCAAACGCGCCATCAAGGAAGCTATCGAGCACCCCAGAGAGCTGTCTATGGACCTGGTAAATGCTCAACAGGCCCGTCGCGCCCTGGATTATCTGGTCGGATTCAACCTGTCCCCACTGCTCTGGAAAAAAGTACAACGTAACCTGTCTGCTGGTCGTGTGCAAAGTCCCGCTCTGCGCATGATTGTTGAGCGTGAAGAAGAAATCGAAGCGTTCGATCCACAGGAATACTGGACCATCGAAGCAGATACAGAAAAGAACAGCAAAGCCATTAGCGCCAAGCTGCGAATCTACAATAACGAAAAAGTAGAACAATTCAGTTTTAAAGACGGTGAATCAGCTACTAAAGCCCACCAGACCCTCTTGCAGGCAGCAGGCGGTCAACTTGTGGTGGATAAAATTGAGAAGAAACAGCGCAAACGCAATCCCTCTGCGCCGTTTACTACTTCCACTCTGCAGCAGGAAGCCTCTCGAAAACTACGCTTCTCAGCCCAGCGCACCATGCGCACCGCACAGCAGCTATACGAAGGCATCGACATTGGCGGGGAAACCGTCGGCCTGATCACCTATATGCGTACTGACTCACTGACTCTGGCTCAGGAAGCGGTTGACGAAATTCGTGCTCTAATCGCTGAACGTTACGGTAAAGACAATGTGCCGGATGAAGTTCGTACATTTAAAACTAAATCCAAAAATGCGCAGGAAGCTCACGAAGCCATCCGACCCACGTCGGTACAGCACCTGCCAGAAACGATCAAATCGCATTTATCTCCAGACCAGTTCAAACTCTACGAACTGATCTGGAAACGTACCATCGCCTGCCAGATGATTCATGCGACCATGGATACAGTCGCCGTGGATTTACAATGCGGTGAAGGTCACCAGTTCCGCGCCAACGGCTCCACCATCCGTCACCCTGGTTTCATGGCCGTATATATGGAAGGCAAGGATGATGAAGATTCAGGCACCCAGGAAGAAGACGAAAAACTCCTGCCACCTCTGGAACAAGGTGAAAAACTCCAACTGCTTGATATCCGCAGTGATCAGCATTTCACTGAACCACCGCCACGCTACACCGAAGCAAGCCTGGTCAAGGCACTGGAAGAATATGGCATTGGACGACCATCGACCTATGCCAGCATTATTTCAACCTTACAGAACCGTGGTTATGCTGAAGTCGAGAACCGTCGTTTCACGCCGACCGACATTGGCCGTATCGTCAATACTTTCCTGACCCAGCATTTCACCCGCTATGTCGACTACGACTTCACTGCCAAACTCGAAGATGAACTCGACTCCATTTCACGCGGCGAAAAAGACTGGGTACCATTGATGCGTTCCTTCTGGGGCCCATTCAAGGAACTGGTCGACGATAAAGATGCCAACGTAAGCCGAGCGGATGTTGCTCAGTCACGACACATTGGTACCGACCCCAAGACCGGCAAACCCGTATCGGTACGCATGGGCCCCTATGGACCCTTTGTGCAAATAGGTGACAAGGATGACGAAGAAAAGCCCCAGTTCGCCAGTTTAAGACAGGGACAGAAGATGGCGGACCTGGATCTGGAAACCGCCCTCGACCTGTTCCAGTTGCCACGTAAACTCGGCTACACTCCTGAAGGCGAAGAAGTCACCACCAATACCGGACGTTTTGGCCCCTATGTGAAATTCGACAAGACTTTCGTCTCAATCAAGAAAGACTTACAGAATCAGGGTATCGACCCTTATAACATTACCCTGGAAACAGCGCTTGAACTCATCCAGGAAAAGAAAATTTTCGAAGCCAATAAATATATCAAGGAATTTGAAGGCACCGACATTCAGGTACTCAACGGACGTTATGGCCCTTACATAACTAATGGCGAGAAAAACGCCAAAATCCCAAAAGACCGTGAGCCGAAAGACCTGACACTGGAAGAATGCGAACAACTACTGGCAGCCGCACCTGAACGCAAGGGCCGCAAGAAGAAAGTGGCCAAGAAAAAAGCAGCACCCAAAAAGAAAGCCGCTGCCAAGAAAAAGACAGTGAAGAAAAAAACGGCCAAGAAAAAAACCGCTAAAAAGAAAGCGACAGCGAAGAAAAAAGCCGCCACAAAAAAAGTCGCAGTTAAGAAGAAGTGATTTCCCGCTTCATCCTTAGACAAGCTGCTAGCTGCTGCCATACAGGTGGCGTCATTGCTTACCCAACCGAGTCCGTTTATGGGCTCGGTTGTGATCCATTAAATTCGGTCGCCGTGGCTAAAATCCTCCAGCTCAAACAACGCCAGCCGGAGAAGGGCCTGATCCTGATTGCTGGCTCACTTGAACAGTTATCGCCGTTTATTGACATCTCTTCACAACAACAAGAACAACTACACAGCAGTGATGACCAAGCCATTACCTGGCTGGTCAAACCCTCAGCATTGGCCCCATTATGGATAACCGGTCAGCATTCAAAAATTGCCGTACGAATCACCCAACACCCGATTGCCCGAGATCTGTGTTTAACCACCGGCTATCCACTGGTATCCACCAGCGCCAACCCGGCTGGTCTTGAACCCGCTCGCACCAGCCTGGCAGTAAAACATTATTTCGATGATGACATTGATTTTTTACTGCACGGTGCAGTTGGGCAACTCAAACGCCCCACTGAAATTCGTGATCTTGAAACACAACAGGTGATTCGTAAAGGCTGAATTCACTAAGCACGACCATTGCCAATCGCATGTATCGGCTCGGACACATAATGCCCCTGCAATCGGTCGACACCACACACTTTCAGCAAGCGCAAAATCTCTGGGCTTTCGACATACTCAGCAACGGTAAATCGACCCAGGGAATGAGCAACGTCATTCATTGCGGTAACTATGGCTCGGTCGATGGAACCTCGCGCCATACCTTTGACAAACTGGCCGTCTATTTTCACAAAATCAGCAGGCAGGTTTTTCAATTGTGAGAACGAACAGAAACCTGAACCAAAATCATCTAATGAAAAACGGCAACCCAACTGCTTAATCTCATTAATAAATACACTCGCCGAGTCAAAGTTTGCAATAGCACATGTCTCGGTGACTTCGAAAATAATCGATTGCGGGTTCACTTCGTTCTTTTCAATAATCGACTTGATTTTATTCAGACTATCACTGGCATTCAGAGTATGACTGGACAGGTTAATCGAAAAGGACACATCACTGTGTTCTTTCTGAACCTGACTCAACGACTTCAAGGCGGCATTAATCACCCAGAGATCAACATCACACATCAGGTTGAAACGCTCCGCTGTAGGTATGAACGAATCCGGGTAAAACAGCTCTCCATCATCCCCTTTCATGCGTAGCAGAATTTCATAATGCAGAGGGTTTGCAGGATTACTTACATGACTCTTCCAGATGGCACCATCTTCTGCTGGCAGGTTATTCAGATCAATATCGTTAATATCCAGTATCGGCTGATAATGCAATTCAAAACCATCGCCGCGCATGGCATCGATCAATCGCTTCGACCAGCCCAGCTCTGAACCCATGACATTTTTTTCATCGTTACTCTGTTCATATAGATGAATCTGGTTGCGACCACTTCGCTTGGCTATGTGACAGGCTATATCAGCATTCGCCAGCGCATCACCGGCGGTCATCCCGGGAATATCCATCATAGCCACACCAAAACTGGCATGAACGGTATACGACTGCCCCTTGTATCTAAAATTATAACTGTCTAGTGCCTGACGAAAGTCCTCAGCAATCGTTAGTGCCCGGTCTTCGCTGACATCCCTGAAGATGATGGCAAACTCATCACCCCCAAGTCGGGCTAGTGTATCTGTGTTCCTTAACTTGTCAGACAAAATGCGTGAAGTCTCGATGAGTAATTTATCACCGGCATCATGACCCGCTGTATCATTAATGTATTTGAAACGATCCAGATCTAAATAGATAAGCGCACTCATGGCACCTTCCCGTCGCACCCGCGCAACTTCCTGTTCCAGCTGATCCTCGAAATAACGACGATTGCACAAAGTGGTGAGATGATCGTGAGTTGCCTGCCAGTTGAGTTTTTCTTCCAGCATTTTACGCTCAGAAATATCGCGAAAAGCGATAACCGATCCTTCCTGTGAGCCATGTATATTCAAAGGGTATACAGTGCATTCAACAGGCACTCGATTCCTGTCTCTATGCCGAAAATGAGTTTCCCAACCCCTCAACTCAATGCCCTTGCCATAGGTTCGGTATAACTTATCCTGATTCAGGTTGTTTTCATCATGGTCAAAATGAAAAGCATCACTTGCCTGCTTTCCAATTACTGCTTCAGTTTGTTCACTACCGACGATATCCAGCGCTGCTGGGTTAACAAATGTGACACGGCCATTATTGTCTACGCCATATACCCCTTCACCAATCGACTCAAGGATGCCAGACAAACGTTCACGTTCAGCGGTGATCGATTTCTGCACCTGAATAAAACGACTCATCGAAGCAATACGCGCTAAAAAAAGTTCTTCAGCTTCATTTTTAAACATACACTCAACTGCACCGGCCTGCAGACAATCCTTGATCACCTCATCCAGATAAGTACCCGTGATAACCGCCGCAATCATATGTGAGGTGCGTTTATCGTCGCGTAACATCTGGCATAGTACGTAACCGTTTTTATCCGGCATGAAATAATCGATAATAGCCAGATCATATTGACCCGAGACAGCTTTTTCGAACGCTTCAGCCACCGATGCTGCTGTTTCTGTCTGATAACCTTTCTTGTCCAGCAAGCGCTGGTAGTAATGACGAATACTGATGGAGTCATCAACGAACAGAATCTGAATGGGATTTTCAGTCTCATAGACCTGACTGATGCTGACCGGCTCATCGTCCGGTTCGAGCAGTTTCTGTAAAGTACCAATAGCTTCCTGGTAATTTTCCCACGGAACTACAGCTGAAGAACGCCGTGTACTCATCCAGTTAAGTACGTCATGATTGGCACCATGGGATAGCAGCAATACCGGCAGAAGACTCAGATCAGATTCAGACAGCACTGACATCAGCTCCTGTGCTGGCTCGTGCTCTTCATAATTCGGCCAACCCACCAACACCGCCTGAAAGTTGCCCGCTGAATTCTTCAGGAACTCAACCGCAGACTCAAACGTCTCCAGGGACATGATTTCATACCCCTGCTTCTGTAATGCCTTTACCAGAATGTATCGAAGTGTTGCCGACTCCTCGACCACGAGGATGCGTTGTTTATTATTTCCCGCCACCATAAACCTAAAACTCAGTATTCCATCTCATTAATCCGTCTGTTACCGCTCCCTCAGCCCGACAGACATTATTGTTTAACTATAGCCTGATTTATTACTTTCGTGATGTTCTGCAACAATAACAGGCTGATTTTTTACGGAAAAATCATGCCAATTAAATTCTGGCCTAGCACTGATTAGAAACCCACAACATCCGCCCGCCGTCGTTGATAATGTCGCAACCAGCTACTGGCTGTTGCCGCCGTCAAAATACACCAAACCGCAAACAAGGCTCCTGGAAGTGCAGCTTCAGCCGGAAAATGCTTCAGGGCCAGAGCCACGCCCATACCGGCATTCTGCATACCCAGTTCAATCATCAGGGTAATCCGGTGGATATAATCAAAGCCATAAAGCCGCCCCAACAACCAGCCTATTCCATAACCAAGAACATTCACCAGTATGACACCCAACATAACCAGTTTAGCCATATCTGCTATACGCGCCTGATTAGCCGCCACGGCGTAACTGCAGATAATAATGATGGCCAGTGCCGCAATTCCCGGGGCATACCCTCGCACCTGCTGAAGATGTCGCCCCAAAT
>JBFFSQ010000118.1:0-8917 GCA_041572275.1 Gammaproteobacteria bacterium | reverse complement strand
TCGGTACAGCCCCCAAACCCGTTAAAATCGGCGCAATCATCCTGGTGTGTATACTCGTGCTTGGACTGGGTTTCTGGTTTGATACCAAACCACAAATTGAAACGCTGGAAAAAGCCGAGAAAAAAGAAGCCGAGCTACGGATTACGTTTGACCGCAAACAAAGTAAAGCCGTGAATCTGGAAGCATACAAACAGCAGCTGGACGAAATGAAACGCTCATTCGGCGCGTTATTAAGGCAATTACCGAATAAAACAGAAATCGAAACCCTGCTGACAGATATCTCCCAAACAGGTATAGCCAGCGGTCTGGAGATCGACCTGTTCAAGCCCGAAGGCCTGAGCCCGAAAGAGTTCTATGCCGAATATCCAATAAAGTTAAGAGTCAGTGGCCGTTATCACCAGTTTGCACGCTTCATCAGTGGTGTAGCCGCACTGCCTAGAATCGTGACTGTACAGGACATATCCATCAAACACCCCGATAACAAATCAGGTGTACGACTGGTCATGGAGCTAACTGCAGTCACCTACCAGTACCTCGATGAAAATGAGGAGACTGAATAATGGCGACCCATACACTGACAAGCACTAAATTATTATTGGCAACTTTCCTGGTATCGACACTCTCGGCTTGCAGCCAGGACGTCACCGATTTGCACGAATATATTGCAGAAACCCGTGCCAAACATCTGGGTAGCGTACAACCGTTACCTCAGTTTAAGCCTTACAAAAACTTCATATACTCTGCCTCTGATTTGCGCGATCCTTTTGAAGCCGCATTTGAAGTTGATGATGAGGAAGAAGATGACACTGGACTGCGTCCAAACATTGAACGACCGAAGGAACCACTGGAAAATTTCCCACTGGATACACTGCGCATGGTCGGCATACTTGAACAGAACCAGCAAACCTGGGGCCTGATCAAAGACCCGCAAAACATTGTGCACCGCGTTCAAGTTGGCAACTATGCCGGCCAGAACGAAGGTCAGATAGTTGTTGTTTCTGAAGATAGAATTGATTTGGTTGAGATTATACCTGATGGTCTAGGCGGGTATATTGAACGTAATGCAAGCCTGGGCATCAGCGATAATTAATGGAGCACTTTATGAATAGCAACCCTGTCTCAGGCAGACGCTCACACAAGTTTGTATTACTGTTATCCGTCTGTTTGATATTTATCAGCAGCTGGTTTTCAACGGCGAGTTATGCGGCATCCAATGCCATTGAAGCCATCCGCTACAACACCCTACCCGGTAATCGCATCCAGGTAATCATTGATCTGGTGGATGCAGCGGAGAAACCTCTCAGCTTCACAATTGACAATCCAGCTCGCATTGCATTCGACTTTGCTGACACCAAGAGCAATCTGGAGCGCAGAACTCAACCTATTGGTGTTGGCATTGCCAATTCAGTCACCACTATCACCGCTAAAGACAAGACCCGTGTCATTTTAAACCTGGCCGAAATTGTGCCTTACTCGGTCACTACTGAGAAAGACAAGGTCATGATTACGCTGGACAGTGAATCCACCGCTGCTCCCAGCGGCATGAAAAATGTAGCCGGTGCACCTTCATCGCGTTTTCGTGAAGTTGCTCGTGGAATTGAAAACATCGACTTCCGTCGCGGCGAAAAAGGTGAAGGCCGTGTCATCATCAACCTGACTGAGCCCAACATACCCATGGATGTGAGTGAACAGGACGGCAAGGTCGTTATTCGTTTCATCGGTGCCAAACTGCCCAAAGACCTGCATCAACGCCTCGATGTAATCGATTTTGCAACACCGGTAAAATCTATTGACAGTATGGAAATGGATAATGCTGCACGCATTGAAATCGAACCACTTGATCACAACTACGAACACCTGGCCTATCAGACCGACAAAACTTTCACCGTCGAACTGAAACCTATTTCCAAGGAAGAACTGGAAGAAATCAAAAAAGAAAAATTCGGTTATGTAGGTGAACGTCTGTCATTAAATTTCCAGGACATTCCTATCCGCGCTGTATTGCAGCTAATCGCAGATTTTACCGGCCTGAACATCGTGGTCAGTGACTCTGTCGATGGTAACCTGACCCTACGCCTGAAAAACGTTCCCTGGGACCAGGCCCTCGATATCATTCTTAAAGCCAAAGGACTGGATAAACGTGAAAATGGCAATGTTGTTCTGGTTGCCCCTAGCGAAGAAATTGCCGCCCAGGAAAAAATTGAACTGGAGGCCAAGCAACAGGTTGAAGAGCTCGCGCCTTTACGCACAGCATTCATCACCATCAACTTTGCCAAAGTGACCGAGCTTGAAAAACTGTTTGCTGCTGGTGGCGGTGACAAAGGTGGCCTGTTAACCAGCCGAGGCTCAGTCATTATTGATGAACGTACTAATTCCATCATGATCAAGGATACCGAGGATGCCATCACTGATATCCAGCGTATATTGGCCAGACTGGATGTTCCTGTTCGTCAGGTTCTAATTGAGTCGCGTATTGTTATCGCCACCGATGATTTCGTTAAGGAGCTGGGTACACGCTTTGGTGTCACGACCGCCTCATCATCTGGTAATAACAGTCTGAGCACCAGTAGTGGCTCTATTTTCGGCACCAATTCAATGGTCACTGAAGCCAATCAAAACATCATCAATGGATTACCTCCAACACCTGTGGCTGTCCCAGCCAGTGCGTTTGACCGTTTCAATGTCAATATGCCATCGACCTCTGCGGCTGGTAGTATAGCCTTCTCCATCCTCAGTGGTGGCAGCCTGCTTGACCTGGAACTGTCGGCACGCCAGGCTGAAAACACCACAGAAATCGTGGCTAGTCCTCGAGTAGTCACTTCGGATCGCAACGAAGCCTTTATCGAATCCGGTGTCGAGATTCCTTATGAAACGACAACCTCCAGTGGTGCTACCCAGATCGCCTTCAAAAAGGCGGTATTAAGTATTAAGGTTACACCACAAATTACACCTGACGATCGCGTCATCCTTGACCTGGCGGTGAACAAAGATGCAGTCGGTGAACTGTTTGGTATTGACCAGATACCCAGCATCGACACCCGCGAGGTCCAGACCCAGGTACTGGTAAACAATGGCGACACAGTCGTGCTCGGCGGTATTTATGAAAGCACACTCACCGATGAACTCGACAAAGTGCCTTTCCTGGGTGACTTACCACTGATCGGTTCACTGTTCCGTCATTCACTGAAACGGGATGAAAAGGCTGAACTGTTGATTTTTGTGACACCCAAGATCCTGAAAGAAAGCCTGTCACTATAAAGGCTGAGGTAATATTGTTTATGAACAACATAGTCAAAATTCTTAGCAGCCTGCTGGCATCAGCCCTACTCGCTTCGTGTGGTGGCGATGTAGATGGCTTTAGTGATCAACCAACCTCCACAATTGGTGTTATATCATCCAGTCACTTTTCTGTTGGCCTGTCTGAGATTAACCCTGAAGTTGTCACTGATGAGACAGCAACAGGCGGAGGCATTATCGAACATGGCGGTGTCACAGTTACCATCACTGCTACGGCTGGCGACAGGGTCAATGCCAAGGTTACCAGCGGCACAGTATACTTTAGAACAGAGTATGGCCTGTTAAGTGCAAGCAGCTGCACAATAGACTCCACCGGCACTTGTTCCATCACATGGACCAGTGAATTAGACTTTTCTTTGCTTTACAACTATCCAGCCAGCTACATTAACGCTATTACTGCATACACTGTTGGTGAGGAAGCATTTATCGACACACAGACCAATGGCGCCCTAGATGCCGGTGAAACGTTCATCGACACGGATGAGCCGTTTCTGGATCGCGATGATGACGGCTTCTACACTCCCGGAGTTGACTTTTATGTTGATATAGACGGTGATGGCGCGCATACAGCAGGTGACACTCTTTATAATGGTGCAAGCTGTAACGACACACCACGCTGTAGCACAACCACAACAAAAACAATCTATGCCAGAACAGAAATGGATCTGCTGGTAGTGAAATAAGGCCTTATGCCTGCCGATTTCGCACATAAGCAATGCAATTGACCAATATCTTTCTCATCGGCCCCATGGGAGCGGGTAAAACCACCATGGGGCGTCAGCTATCCAAACG
Organism: Gammaproteobacteria bacterium; assembly: GCA_041572275.1. Taxonomy (GTDB): domain Bacteria; phylum Pseudomonadota; class Gammaproteobacteria; order SZUA-229; family SZUA-229; genus JBFFSQ01. Next base: position 4,828 of record JBFFSQ010000118.1, on the reverse strand, counting down.
CCTCCACCTTGAATTCATCGACAGTGACCGAGTCATTGAAGAGAAAACCGGTGCCGATATACCACTCATTTTCGAACTGGAAGGCGAAGCCGGCTTTCGCAAACGTGAACAGGAAGTCATTGATGAGCTCACCCAGAAAAACGGTATCATTCTTGCCACTGGCGGCGGCGCCGTGCTGGCACCAGAAAACCGCCAGCATCTAAAGGAACGTGGTACGGTTATCTATTTACACAGCGATATCAAATACCTGATTGAACGTACCAGCCACGACAAAAACCGTCCGTTATTGCAAACTGCCGACCCGGCGGCAAAATTACGCGAGCTGATGGAAATCCGTGAACCGCTGTACCGGGAGACTGCCGATATCACGATAAATACCGGTGAAAAGTCGATTCGTTCAGTAATTAACGTTATCCTTGAGCAACTTAAAATCTATCAGCACAAACAACAGACATGATCACACTGAAAGTTGACCTGGGTGAGCGCAGCTACCCGATTTATATTGGCAAAGACCTGCTCGACCAACCCGAGCTGTTAACTCAACACATCCCTGGCAACAGCGCGTTGATTGTAAGCAACGAAACCGTTGCACCTCTATATATGAAACGGGTTGAAGCCTCACTTAAGGGCTTGAAATATAAGACATTGGTATTACCCGATGGCGAGGAATACAAAAACCTCGATACCCTGAATAAAATTTATGACTGCCTGCTGAGCAACCGCTTTGATCGTAACTGCACCTTAATCGCCCTTGGTGGCGGCGTCATCGGTGACATCACCGGCTTTGCTGCCGCCAGTTATCAACGCGGTGTACACCTGATACAGATTCCGACCACGCTACTATCGCAGGTAGACTCATCCGTGGGTGGAAAAACTGCCGTCAATCACCCGCTCGGCAAAAATATGATCGGGGCCTTTTATCAGCCTCGTGCCGTCATCGCAGATACTGAAACATTAAAGACGCTGGAAGATCGCCAACTCAGTGCCGGGATTGCGGAAGTGATCAAATACGGCCTGATACGTGACCTGGAATTCCTTGAGTGGCTGGAAACGAACATTGACCGCTTGACTGAGCGTGATCCTGAAGCCCTGGCCTATGCTATTGAACGATCCTGCCAGAACAAGGCTGAAGTGGTCGCAGCTGACGAAAAAGAAAGCGACCAAAGAGCCCTGCTCAATCTTGGCCACACTTTCGGTCACGCTATTGAAACCGGAATGGGTTATGGTAAATGGTTACACGGTGAAGCTGTGGCCAGCGGAATGGTTATGGCCGCACGTATGTCTGAAAAGCTGGGCTGGATTTCCACCACTGATGTAGATCGAACCATTGACATTATCGAGCGCGCCAATCTGCCAGTCACTGCACCCAGGGAAATGAGTACACAGAATTTTCTTGATTTAATGGCCGTTGACAAGAAAGTTTCAGATGGTGTCTTAAAACTAATTTTGTTCCAGTCATTAGGCCACGCCATTGTCACTCGCGACTATAGCCAACAAGCACTAACTGAAACAATTGAAGACAGTTACTAATGGAAAAACACGCATCCCAACAACTGGCCGCCTATGCCAGCACTGAAGCCACATCCAGGGGACGTGTTTTTTCTGAACCAGCACCGGTACATCGCAACCAGTACCAGCGTGATCGCGACCGCATCATCCATTCTGCTGCCTTCCGCAGGCTTGAATATAAAACTCAGGTATTTGTTAACCATGAAGGCGACCTGTTCAGAACACGTCTCACTCATTCCCTTGAGGTCTCTCAGATCGCTCGCTCCATTGCTCGGGAAATGCATCTTCACGAAGATCTGGCCGAGACTATTGCCCTCTCCCACGACCTGGGTCATGCTCCATTTGGTCATGCTGGACAGGATGCATTAAATCACTGCATGAAAGACTATGGTGGTTTCGAACACAACCTCCAGTCACTACGTGTGGTGGATGAGCTCGAGGAAAAATATGCTGAATTCGACGGCCTCAACCTGACCTTCGAATCCAGAGAAGGCATACTCAAGCACTGCTCAAAAAAAGATGCCAGGCGTCTGGGTGAACTGGGCCAACGTTTTCTGGAACGCAATCAACCAGCACTGGAAGCACAGGCATGTGATCTGGCCGATGAAATCGCCTATAACAATCATGACATTGATGATGGCCTGCGCTATGGACTGATCACAATTGCACAACTGATGGATATTCAGCTGTTCCGCGAGCAGCATGATAAAGTAAAAGCCCTCTACCCCAATCTTAACGAACGCCGCCAAATACACGAAATTATTCGACGCATGATTAATGTCATGGTGGTGGACCTGATTGAAACCAGCAGGCAGTCCTTAACCTCCCTCAATCTCTCGCACCCGGATGAGGTTCGCCAGCAAAACGACTATCTAATCAGTTTCAGTGAGGACATGATTCGACAGAACCTGGAGTTAAAACGCTTCCTGCGCAAAAACCTGTATCGCCATTACCGCGTCCATCGTATGACCCGAAAAGCCATGAATGTGCTTACTGCACTATTTGAGACCTTTATGGATGATCCAAACATTCTGCCGCCGGATTCTCGCCTGCACTGTGAAAAACTCAGCGACCAATTTGGTGACAGCGGGACGGCTCGTGGCATCGCCGACTACATAGCTGGCATGACAGATCGCTATGCCATTGTCGAATACGAGCGCATTTTTAATCCACGACAATTGTCATTCGTTAATCTGACAACCTGAATGACATCACACAAAAAAATACTAAACCGCCGGATAATAACCGTAGTGGATACACTTAGATTCCATTACTTGAAAACTAGACTAGAGCATGATGGCAAAACAGACGCACCCAAAATCACAGGATAATCTGTTACTCAAACCTCAGACACTGGAGTTCCTGGGTTTAAAACAGCAGCCGTTTACAACCTCAATATTATCTGAGGAAGCCATCTATTCTGATCCTGTACTGGCAAAATTATTTGGAAGCCTCAAGCACCACCTCGAATTCAGTGAACTGATCCTCATAGTCGAAGGCCCATATGGCAGTGGTAAAACCACCCTGTTTCGCCGCATGTTCCAGATTCAGTCACCCAGCTTGTTCCTGTTACCAATACAAGCTGAAGCCACTGACACACTGGTCCAGATCCAGCAAAAAATGTCGATACACCTTCAAGACCAGGGTGATGCCAATTACCTGGATGACAACCTCAAACGCCTATCTGTATTTGACCAGATGCCAGCACTGATCATCGATGATGCCCATTTGCTCAGCGACACCACACTGCAGGAACTATTACGCTACAAACAACAACTTGCCGACGACAAGGAAGTCCAGCTTAAACTCCTGCTACTCGCCAATCCCGGCATGGCCAGTACATTGGAACAAATCAGTAATCTTGACCATAGCCAATTATACGTACAATCTCTACCAGCCTTTACCCCAAAACAAATTCAGGCTTTCATTAATCACCGTCTGAAGACTGCCGGCGTCACAGAACACGTCCCGCTGGACGACAAACAACTCGAGCTGATTGTTAAAAAGTCCGCCGGTACACCCAGTGCAATTATGTCACTGGCAACGACCATGCTTGACACTATGGCCCGCAAGAAAAACAGTCGCCCCAGCCTGCAACTTACACGCCCGGTTCGCCTGATGATCATATTGATACTGGTTGCCTTAGCAGGATTAGGCAGCTATCTCTTGCTGTTCACCGAGACACCTCAACCACAACAAACCCAGACAACATCACCGAAGATCGCACCGGTTCCCGCACCGACGCTACAGACACCCAATCAAATCAAAGAAATCGAGGAATTAACGACTGTTCAGAGTGATATTCAGCTGCCAGATCAGCCACAGGACCTGGATACAGTAACTGATACTCCAGTAGACAACGACACTCTAAAAGACCTGATCACCGAGACTACTCCTCCTGTGACCGACAGCGAAGCTCTGCCAGTCAGCGAAAATACGCGAGAAGACATGATGGTCTCATCCACACCTGTAGTTGAGGCTGCCATTGAACCCGTCATCCCTGAAACTGTTGATATTGCCCCAGCTCCGATCGAAACCACAGTAACAACAGAGCCAGCCCGGCAAACCTATTCCTCCGAAAAGATGCCCAGCCCTGTAGAAACGGTGACAGCGCCAATACCTGCAACAAGCAACCAGGTGCCAGTATTACAGCAACTGGATGCCATGGGATTGAAAAACCCAGCCTGGCTCAAGCAACAAAACCCTGACAACTGGACACTGCAGGTGCTAGGCGCAAGGGACCCGGACACCCTGATTAAATTTGCCCGTCAGCACCGTCTAGGTGCCGATAGCGCCTGGTTTATGACTGAGCTTAATGGCAAACCCTGGTATGTACTGGTACACCGTTTTTATGGCAATCGTGATATTGCCCGAAACGCTATTAGCCGTCTGCCGGCAGGGCTCAGACAGGCTCGCCCCTGGGTCAAGAGCCTGCAGGCCATACACAAAAGCATGCGCTAGGCCAAGCTACCAGCCGCCTTCAAAAGCTGTCATCTACACAGCCTCAAGTCCTAGCCATTTCCAGATTTTCACCGCCATGACTTCCCGATCAGCACGTATATGCACACTGAAAACACAATCATGGTCTGTCTCATTTGATCATCATCGCATAGAAGGGTAAAATTTGATCCCTTTTGCCGGGCAGACTGGTCTACCCGGATGACATAGATTTCGTTACGGTACAACTTATGAGCAACAGAATTCCAACATCTGGACTGTACAATTCGGCTTTTGAAAAAGATTCCTGCGGTTTTGGCCTGATAGCCCAGATGGACGATAAGCCAAGTCACTGGCTGGTTGAAACTGCCATCCATGCACT
>JBFFSQ010000117.1:0-8984 GCA_041572275.1 Gammaproteobacteria bacterium | reverse complement strand
TGAATTAGACGCTAAAGGCCTGAACTGCCCACTTCCAATCCTTCGTGCTAAAAAAGCAATTGCTGGTCTTGAAGCCGGTCAGGTTCTGAAAATCGTTGCTACTGACCCAGGTTCAGTCAAAGATTTCGAAGCTTTCTGCAAACAGACTGGTAACGAGCTGCTGTCTAGCTCTGAAGCCGATGGTGCTTTCGAATTCATGATCAAAAAATCATAATTTGATTTTCTGATCTACAGGTACCGGCCTCGCCGGTACCTGTTTGTTTTACCTCTATTCCCCCGGGTTACACACATTGGCTAAACGCCTGACTGCAGAACAACGCCGCACAACCATCATCGATGTTGCCAAGCGCTTGTTTGCCCAGAAAGGTTTCCATGGTGTTTCCATTGATGAAATCGTTAATGAAGTCGGCGTAAGTCCCGCCATTCTGTATCGACATTTCACTTCCAAAGAAGAACTTTACCAAGCTGTCCTGCATGAATTTTCCTGCACCCGGGAAAGTTATGTCGAAACCGTTGTTGCCGACGATATCGGCTTTGAAAAAGTCCTGCGTGGCATGACCCGCGTGTTTGTCAGCAGCATCATTAAACAACCCGACCTGTTAAAAATGGAAATGCACAGCCAGCTTGATGGCAGTGAAGCCAGCCGTGAATTCTTCCTCAATCGCTGGAAAAGTTTTACCGACTATCTGGAATTTAACCTGTCCGAATTACAGGAGCAGGGTAAAATCGGTAACATCAATATCAAGGCTGCCGCGCTAATGTTCCAGGGTATGATTCGCGAAGTCCTGCTCCTCAAATGCCTGCAACCCATCGACCGCTTTGCCGATATTCCCATTGATCAATTACTCGAAGACATGATCAATCAATTTCTCCAGGGCCTTGATCTTCAGCATTAGTACCTCGCAGTGACGCACACCAGTCATTGCAACTTACCACGGCATTTATATAATGCTGTCTCTGTTACCCTGCCAATGGATATTGACGCATGAAAAACCTACTTGCTCTGGTGTTTGCACTTACTCTTACATTCAATGCTTTTGCTGCCGATAATCCGGTGGTACGTATCGAAACCAATATCGGTAACATTGAGCTCGAACTCTATCCAGACAAAGCACCCATCACAGTTGCCAACTTTCTACGTTATGTCGATGAAGGTTTTTACAATGGCACGGTGTTCCATCGCGTCATTCTTGGCTTCATGATTCAGGGTGGTGGTTTCGACACTGAATTCCTGCGCAAGCCGACCCACGACGAAATCGATAACGAAGCTTTTAACGGCTTAAAAAATGATCGTGGCACCATTGCCATGGCCAGAACCAACCAGCCTCATTCTGCGACGGCCCAGTTCTTCATCAACACAGTTGACAATGATTTCCTCAACTTCACCAGTAAATCGATGCGTGGCTGGGGTTATACGGTATTTGGTAAAGTCACCAATGGCCTTGATGTCGTCGATAAGATCGAGAATGTTCAGACTGGACCCGGTGGTGTCTTTCCAAGAGATGTACCCCAGGTCCAGATTGTGATGAATAAAGTGTATCGCCTAAACGCGAAATAAAAAGCCTGGCTTAAATCAGGGCCGGCAAGAAGAACTCACTGACCAGTAAGGGTTTTCGTTTCAGCCTGAATACAGAACGGCGCCCATAAATCGTGTCGGTGCCCTGATGGCCAGTCCATGCATAGCAGATATGTTCGGGGCCTAATTCTGCCACTTCCATCTCACTGCGCTGCATCGTCTTGTCGGCAAACAGTACAGCACCCAGCGGTTTGCTGCCCAGACGTGAAATACCCCGCAGCGGCCCACGCAAACTGGTCATTGGAATCACCGTACGCGCATAGACCCAGGGCACATCATCACAATACAGCAATACCTGACGAATCAACGCCCGGCTACGATGACGCAGACCCAGAGCCCTGATTTCATCCGGTGTAGGTGTGGTCCTCTCAACCGAGAGCACTTCAACCCGAAAATGGCCTTCACAGGCCCGAATGAGTCGTGCCGTCAGTGACGAAGGGTCATATAACCAGCTGGCAACTGCCTGGGGAATATTGTCAGGGAGACATTGTTTGCGCTGGCTCCAACGCAGTCGTGTACGATAACCGGACATCAGATTGATTAACAATTTAAGAAAAGATATATGATACAGCTATTCATAAGCGATGAGAAATGATCCAGTAATACTCCGATCAATAATTGGCCACTTCTGACTTAGCCCAACCAACGCGCCAGGGTTTCTTTCAACTCGGTCAATTTCACCGGCTTTGCCACGTAATCATCCATACCCGCGACCATACATTTTTCTTTATCACCGTCCATGGTGTTCGCTGTCATAGCGATCACCGGCAGTCTTTTCTCCTGTTGCGACGATTCATTTTCACGGATGAGCTCCGTGGCCTCATAACCATCCATCACAGGCATCTGACAGTCCATCAAGACCAGTCTGAAATCATGATCAAGCTGCAAGCGCTTAACCGCTTCCTGGCCATTGGCTGCCACCTCAAACTCAAAACCAATCTTCTCCAGCATCTTACTGGTCACTGCCTGGTTTATCGGGTTATCTTCAACAATGAGTATCTTGCCCTTTTCTAACTGTTTAATATTGCTGGGCGTTACCGTGACATCAGGCTGATGCACCTGCTCCATAACTACAGTTTCAAAGCCCAACTCAATCCAGAAACTCGAACCCTGACCCAATTCGCTGTCAACGCCCAAGCGCCCATGCATCATTGTGGTCAATTGGCGAACAATAGCCAGCCCGAGTCCAGTGCCACCATATTGTCGCGTGGTCGAACCATCGGCCTGGGTAAAACTATTGAATAATTTACGCTGAGCATCTTTGGCAATACCAATACCCGTATCATTGACTTCAATTCTCAGGCGCGCCTTACCTGTATCTGCCTCAAGCACGATTACCTTCACCCGCACCTCGCCCTGCTCGGTAAATTTGATGGCATTGGTCATTAAATTGGCCATGACCTGACGAATCCGTACCGGATCACCCTTGATCAAAAAGTTCAGCTTCGGATCCACTTCACTAATCAACTCAATATTTTTTTCACTCGCTGTTTTTTTCAACAGCACAATTAGTTCCCTGATCACCTGTGACAAATCAAAACTGATCGACTCAAGCTCAAGCTTACCGGCTTCAATCTTGGAAAAATCCAGAATATCATTCAGCAAGGTCAGCAGTGATTTACCGGAATTATAAGAAATGGAAATTAATTCCCGCTGCTGCTGATCCAGCTCGGTATCCTGTAATAACTGTATTGTTCCCAGAATGCCATTCATGGGTGTACGAATTTCATGACTCATATTTGCCAGGAATTCACTCTTGGCGCGGCTGGCTGTTTCTGCAATTTCCTTGGCTTTATACAATTCTTTTTCTATACGCTTACGCTGTTCGATTTCTATCGCCAGCTCTTCATTCAGGTCTTCACTTTCATTACGTGCATCAGTTAGAAACCGGACCAACGACTCATTATGAAATCGCAGCTCCATCATCGACATCATAGCCTGATTTACACGCCGACCGGATAACAACATCACACCGAGAAACAGCAGCGTCAACAGACACAGATTGAGATAATCACCACCACTCAACATGAAATGTATTGCCAGTGGCACCAGCACTATAATGGCATAGACATAATAGATACGAATAATCGGCGCCAGCACCGGCACACCACCGGCAACAATGCCTGCCAGCACAACACCCATCATCAGCTGTGGCACAGTCCCGGTTGGATACAATGTTAATGCCGCCATGCCCCAACCAGCAGCCGAGACTAAAATCCCGCCTAAAAACCAGCGACTCAGCACATCCCGTTGTTGACTCTCGCTGGGACTCTGACTCATACGCCAGGACAGGACAATACGTACCACAGCGACCAGGCTCATAAAACCCACCCAGCCCAGCAGCAACGACTGAGACTGATCACGCCACAGTGCCAACACCAGTATATAGGCCAGCACCAGACTGGCCAGGTTACTCATCATGGCATTTTCAGAAACCAGCCTGACCTGCTCACGCCATATCTTGCGACGATTATCACTCATTTCACAGCTTGCTCATCATTGAAAGCACGACTGACCTCATAGTATCTGACTGGCTTTATCTATCCATAGACGAGAATTGGGTATTTAGCCAGCCGATCATTCTTCTAGCCCTTCAAGCAACAGTCCCATAGCGCTGCATATGCCCCAGCCAGCGACGAATCAACGGTTCCACACGATCATCATAATCCGACATCAGCCAGTCAGCCGCCAGTTTAACGTCATCAAGCATGGCTTCATCCCGCACAATGTCAGCAATGCGCAGCTGCATCAAACCGGTTTGTCTTGTCCCCAGTACCTCACCTGGTCCTCTGATCTCCAGATCCTTGCGCGCAATTTCAAAACCGCTATTGGTTTCCCGCATGATACCCAGCCGTGATCGAGCCTGATCGGATAAGGGACTTCTATACATCAGTACACAATGACTATGTTCACTGCCACGCCCAACCCGCCCCCTTAACTGGTGCAGCTGTGACAAGCCCAGACGTTCGGCATTTTCGATAATCATCAGTGTTGCATTTGGTACATCGACTCCAACCTCTATCACGGTAGTCGCCACTAACAGATCCACATCACCTTGCTTGAATGCCTGCATGATGGCTTCCTTTTCGTCTGCCTTCATGCGGCCATGCACCAGTGCAATCGTCAACTCCGGTAACTGCTCCTGCAGCAGGTCAGCTGCATCCTCTGCAGCCTGGCATTGCAGGGCATCCGATTCTTCAATCAGCGTACACACCCAGTATGCCTGTTTGCCCTGCATACAGGACTGCTTCACACGCACGATGACATCCTCGCGTCGATCATCGGGCAGCACGACGGTTTGTACCGGTGTCCGCCCCGGCGGCAATTCATCAATCACCGAATAATCCAGATCTGCATAAGCGGTCATCGCCAGACTACGTGGAATCGGTGTCGCCGTCATGATGAGCTGATGAACCTGTCGCCCCTGACGAGTCCCTTTCTCTCGCAAAGCGAGGCGCTGATGAACACCAAAGCGATGCTGTTCATCAATCACTACCAGGGCCAGGTTTTGAAACTCAACCTCAGCCTGAAACAAAGCATGGGTACCCACCGTCACCGCTGCCACACCTGATGCCACCTGCTCCAGCATAGCCTTGCGCTTACTACCCTTGAGCTTGCCCGATAACCAGGCTACCTCAATCCCCAGGGGCTCAAACCAGTCCCTGAAACTGTGATAATGCTGTTCGGCGAGAATTTCGGTCGGTGCCATCATCGCTGCCTGATACCCGCACTCAACCGCTTTCAGGCAGGCCAGTGCCGCAACCACGGTTTTGCCACAACCGACATCACCCTGTACCAGACGCATCATGGGTTTGTCCTGCTCGAGATCGGCCAGGATGGTTTGATTCACCCGCAACTGCGCATCGGTTAATGAATAGGGCAGGCGACTGATGAAACGATGCAATAGATGGTTACCTGACTCCAGTACATAGCCGCCTTGATGGCGAGCGCGGGCACGCAATTGCAACAGACTCAGATGTTGGGCCAGCAACTCTTCGAATGCCAGTCGTTGCTGGGCTGGATGCCGGCCTTCCGCCAGTTGCTCCAACGAGGCCTCCGGAGGTGGCCGATGCACATAGGCGAGAGCAGTAGACAACTCAGTTTGTGAAAATCGCTGTCGTATCGGTTGTGGCAGATAGTCATCCAGGACCCCTGCCTGAGCTAACAGGGCGAGGGACTGATCAGCAATTTTGCGCAGCAGTGTCTGATGCACACCTTCGGTGGTCGGATACACCGGTGTCAGATACTCATCCATAGCCATCACGGTATCTGTGGCAATTACGCTATATTCTGGGTGAGCCATTTCCAGGGTTTTAGCACCAAAGCGCACATCACCGAAACATCGCAAGCGTGCCCCTTTTGTCAGACGAGCCTGCTGTTGTTTATTGAAATGAAAAAAGCGTAACAACAGGCGACCAGTGCCATCAGCAATTGAACATAACAACATGCGCCGGCTGCGCCCGCGGCGGGTAAACGCAACTTCACTATGTTCAATAAGTCCTTCAACAACCACTGCCTGTCCAGCGCGCACCGTCCCCATAGGGACAATACGGGTACGATCTTCATAACGATAGGGTAAATGAAATAGAACATCCTGGACCGTTTCTATGCCCAGCGCGGCTAAACGTTCTGCGATGCGTGGCCCAACACCTTTTAACCGTGTGAGCGGCCATTCTGATTGGGCCGATTTCTCAGCTGACTCCGTCACGCGGTATCAACTAGACAATCAACCCAGTTCCAGTACCGCATCCATTTCCACCGCTGCGCCTTTGGGCAGTTCAGCCACACCAATGGCCGCACGTGCCGGATAGGGTTCTGTGAAATACTCGGCCATCACCTGATTAACCGTTGGAAAATTACTCAGGTCGGTCAAAAATACATTCAGCTTGGCAATATCCTTGAAACTGCCACCAGCAGCTTCAGCCACTGCCTGCAGATTCTTAAATACTCGATGAATCTGCTCTTCAACACTGCCATCCAGCAATTCCATCGTCTCCGGAACCAAAGGGATCTGTCCGGACATGTACACGGTCGTTCCCACTTTAACTGCCTGAGAATAGGTACCAATAGCCTGGGGCGCTTTATCTGTCGAAATAATTTCTCTGCTCATTAAACCAATCTTTTAATTAATGTTGGAATTGTTAAAAACGGGACCTTACTGGACTCGCACGATCTTCATCACTGCTTTTACCCGACGTAAGCGTCGCATGATTTTTGCCAGATGACGACGCCCATGCACAGCCACATGAAACGAAATGGTTATGGTCATACCATCGCGATCCTCAACCTCAACATGCTCAATATTGGCACTTTCATCGGAAATAATGGTCGCCAGTCGTGCCAGCACGCCGCGTTCATTGCGCACATACAGATTAATGGCGCAGGTGAAGTCACCCGCTAATCCGGACGCCCATTGCACATCAACCAGACGTTCAGACTTAAAACGCTCGCCCTCGACATTCTTGCAACCCTCCTGATGAATCACCAGGCCACGCCCTTTACTGAGCATACCGACAATATGATCACCGGGGATCGGATGGCAACACTTGGCATAGGACACGACCATACCCTCTGTTCCCTGAATGGCCAGTGGACTGAGTGATTTCATGTCACCGGTCGCGGTCAGTTCATCACCCTGCTCATCAGGATACATCCTCAGCACTACCAGACTGGCCGGTCGATTACCCAGGCCAATATCCTCCAGTAACTGATTGATATGGCTAAAGCCATATTCATCCAGTATCGGTTTAAAGGCCGATTCAGGCATCTCCTCAAACACGAGATTTTTATTGAGCAAACAGCGTGACAATAACCGTCTACCCTGCGCGATAGCTTCATCACCTCGAATATTTTTCAGGTAAGCATGAATATTGGTGCGCGCCTTGGCGGTCACCACATAATTCAACCAGGACGGATTGGGATGAGCACCAGCTGAAGTGATAATTTCCACCGCCTGGCCGGTGAACAGGGTCGTATTCAAGGGTGCAAAGCGATGATCAATTTTACAGGCCACGCAGGTATTACCGACATCCGTGTGCACCGCATAGGCAAAATCTACCGGCGTCGCATCCCGGGGCAGCTTGACGATATCCCCTTCAGGTGTAGTGACATAAAGTTCATCCGGAAACAGGTCAACTTTAACGTTTTCCAGAAACTCCACTGAATCACCGGCGTTCTGCTGCATTTCCAACAGGCCAGTGAGCCACTCACGAGTACGCCCCTGAACATCGTAACCTTCGCCACCTTCCTTATATAACCAGTGCGCGGCAATACCCGACTCGGCAAATTTGTCCATTTCTGCCGTCCGAATCTGAATTTCCACCGGAATCGCATGGGGACCAAACATGGCCGAGTGCAGTGACTGATAGCCATTTTCCTTGGGTATGGCTATATAATCCTTGAACTTGCCCGGAATGGGCTTGAACAGATTATGAACAACACCCAATACGCGATAACAGTCATCAACGGTATCTACGATGACACGCAGACCGTAGACATCAAAAATATTCTTATACGCCAGGTTTTTACTGCGCATTTTTTTATACAGACTGTACGGGTGTTTTTTACGCGCGACCACGTCTGACTCTATACCCATCTCGTCCAGTCGCGTAGTCAGGGCCATCAGAATTTTAGAAATGACTTCCTTGCGATGACCACTACTCTGCGACACCGTGTGCTCAAGTATGCGATAACGCATCGGATGCATGGCCCGGAATCCGAGGTCTTCCAGTTCGACACGCAATGAGTTAATGCCCAGACGCCGAGCCAGGGGTACATAGATATCCAGGGTTTCACGGGCAATACGGCGTCGTTTATCCGGACGCATAACACCCAGCGTACGCATATTGTGCAGACGATCGGCCAGCTTGATGAGGATGACACGAATATCCCGTGCCATGGCCAACAATACCTTCTGCATATTGATGGCCTGCTTTTCCTGGTTATTTTTATACTGGAACTCGGTGAGCTTACTGACACCGTCGACCAGTTCGGCCACATCATGACCAAAGCGTTCCTCGACATCCTGCTTGGATACCGATGTATCTTCAATTACATCATGCAGAATGGCCGCGATAATGCTTTTGGAATCCATGTGCATTTCTGCCAGGATTCGGGCCACTGAGATTGGGTGGTAAATATAAGGTTCACCGGTTTTCCGGTACTGGCCATCATGGGCCTGAGCACTATACAGATAGGCCTGATACACCTCCCGGACCTGATCATGATCCATGTAATCTTCAACGATACGACACAGATCAGATATCAGGAAACGGGAGGGATCTTGATATAAATCCGTCACATTCAGGGGCGATTGTTCTGGATTTACGGACATGGCGGCTCTCTGATCAGGTTAGAACTAGATTTCCTGTCTAACCTCATCCTCGCTAATCACTTCTTCCATAGCATG
>JBFFSQ010000116.1:0-9059 GCA_041572275.1 Gammaproteobacteria bacterium | reverse complement strand
TTGCTGGCGTTCAGATATCATCATCAGTGCTGGCACACCAATTGATAAACAGGTAATCGACAATTCCTTCAAACTGCAATTAATTGTGGCTGCCGGTGACGCCTTCGACCATATCGATCTAGATGCTGCCGCACAAAGAGGCATCAAGGTCTGTAATACACCGGGACTCAATCCGGCAAATACCGCAGATACTGAAAAGTTGTGCCATCAGGTCATTGATAACATCAATGCATTTCTTGAAAATCAGGACCTGAATCGCATCATATAAGACGCACCGTTCAGAATATTTATTGTGAAGCGGTCTTGATTTCAATTTCCTCTAACAGGTCTACGATTGTATGAGACAAAGGATTCACATTCTCATACTTTCTTTCTGCCTCTTCAAACCGTCCCTGCTCTCGTAAGCTGATAATCTCTCTGATTAATTTATGCATTTCTTCATGTGGCGCCTCGACCGCCTTCATTTCATGCATATCCCCGTATTGTTGCAAGCCTTCACCGTAATACCATTTCCCTAGGGCACAGTCACGGTGGGATACAGCCTGGTCCATGGATAGCTCGCCTTTACCATCCAGGAAATCTCGTAATCGACGCTTCCATGCCAGATGTGCACTTTTCGCCACTTCAAGATCGACACCTTTTACTTCGATTTTCAGTTTTTTAACAATTCCACACAACTTATGAATTTCATCATAAATTTCATTGTTTGCCCGTACTGATTCAGCCATTGCATTAGTGGTTCGATCGGCGACCTGAGCAATACTGGTAATATTCTTATCGATTTCTTCGGCCACATGGGTTTGCTCTTCTGCAGCTGTGGCAATATTATGACTCATATCGGTGATCTCGGTTATGGACATCACAATTGCTTGCAATGCCTCACCGACTTCTGCCGTTTGATCTACGCTTTCGTGTGTTTTTGCCAGACTTTTGTTCATTACAGATACCGCATTTCTGGATTGGTCCTGCAACCTCTCAATGATACTTCTAATTTCTTCAGTGGATTGCTGAGTGCGTTGCGCCAATGTACGAACTTCATCGGCGACCACCGCAAAACCGCGTCCCTGTTCACCCGCTCGTGCCGCTTCTATGGCCGCATTCAGTGCCAGTAAATTGGTCTGCTCGGCAATACCATTAATAACCTCAAGCACCTTACCAACTTCCTGGCTATCGTTCTCCAGTAAATGCATTACATTGGAGGCTTCATTTAACTGTTGTGCCAGATCATTAATACCTGCTACTGCTCGTTCTGTTACCTGCTTGCCATTAGCCGCAGCCTCATCGGCATCTTCTGCTGATTTTGCAGCACGGGTCGCATTCGTTGCGACTTCTTGCACCGTTGCCACCATTTCATTCATCGCTGTCGCCACCTGGTCCAGCTCATTATGCTGCTGGCTCACACCGCGTTCAGTCTCTACCAGACTGGCGCCAATATTTTCCGCCCCTGACATAGATCTTGAAGCTGACAACATAATGCTATTCATGATATTGCCTATCCTACCCAGCAAGGTGTTATACGCCGCATTCAGTGAACCTATCTCATCATCCTTGTATTTAATATCAATGGCCCGAGAAAAATCGCCCTGGCTAACAAACTCAAGATGAGTTTTAAGCCCGGTAATGTGCTTCATCAACATGGTCATCCCAAACATGCGCCCCAATATCACCAATAACAGGACTATGGCCGTCATAGTGAAAGAAATGATTTGCTGCTGTTGAACCTTGCCATTGGCTAAAGTGGCCATCATCCCTACGGCCTTATTCATTTCTTTTAATACGATGGGTGAATTTACCTGTAACCGCTCGAGAGAAGGTCGATCACCATTCTGGATATAGGCAAAAATATCATCTTTATATGTCTGCCATAAGGAAGTTACCAGATTCATTTGTGCAATTACAGCAGGGTCTTTAACTGCCTCAATATGACTGGTCTTATCACCATTCATCAACTTTTCATGTGAACTTTCAAACAGACGAATGGTTTTTTCAACGGTGGCACGATTCTCAACGCCCTGTACTACCATCATCGCTTCCTTGGCCACTCGCTGGCTCAACATGCGCTGACGTCCAGCCATATTAATGGCTGTCGCATCCGCCCCCATAGACAGATAAAGCGATGTTGCCGTAATACCAGCACACAAAAATATTAATCCATATGACAGCAGGAACTGCTGATTCAGAGATTTCAAACCCAGTGTTCGCAAACTGGACGAGATAAAACTAGCAATCACTTGTCTCATATCGACTCCAAGTACCTAAAACCGTAGAAAGGAAATACCGCTGCCCTATCCGAGAGCCAAAGTTATCCAGATAGTTTTTGAGGAGGGGTTAAATATTAAAAAATAATGTAAAAAACTAGCTTTCACACTTAAACCCCTACATTTTTCAAGGTTTAGCAATAAACTGAATATAGTTTAAATTTGATGTTTTGCGAGAAATTAAAGCAACCGTCCGTCTGGACAGTTAAAGATTTCTGACGAGTGTTACTGCTTTTGCCACACCAGAATACGATTATTAGCAGGCATGGCAATATCAGCATGAGGTGTCAGATCACATGTATCAGCCAATGCCACGAGATCTTCAAAGTTTCGAATACCGCTGTCCACATCGCGTGATTTTAGCCACTGATCAAAGCGAGCATTGCTTTCCGAAGTATAATTCCCACCATAATTAAAAGGACCATATTGGACAAACAAACCACCCGGTTTCAGTGAACTCGCAATGCCTCTAAACATGGATTGAACCAGCGGCCAGGACACGATATGTGTGGTATTGGCAGTAAACACATAATCACAATCCGATAACATCCATTGTTCCTGACTCACATCCAGTACCAGCGGCTCGTGAACCCGGATGTGATCAGCTTCTGCCACCCACATACGGATACCGGGCAACATGGCTTCTACATCGGTGGGTTGCCATTCAAGATGAGGCATATGACGGGTAAAAAATACCGCATGCTGGCCGGTACCACTGCCAATTTCCAGCACCCGCCCCGGTTGCACAAATAACTGTTGCAGTACTTCCAGTATGGGTTGCTGGTTTTCTGCACAGGATTCTGCAAAGGGTTTATTTTTCATCGGCCTTGCTCACTTACTCGGCAAAATACTCTTTCAGTACACGGTACAGATAAAAAGCATCCCAGCGCCCCGCCAGTTCACGAATCGAGTGCATGGCAAAGGTGGGCACACCCACATCCAGTGTTTTCACGCCTAACTCGCTTGCGGTAATTGGTCCGATCGTGCTGCCACAACCCAGGTCGCTACGCACCACAAAGGACTGTACTGGCACATCAGCCTTTTTACATAAATTTCGGAACATGGCGCTGGTGGCACTATTTGACGCATAGCGTTGA
This sequence comes from Gammaproteobacteria bacterium, assembly GCA_041572275.1. Classification (GTDB taxonomy): domain Bacteria; phylum Pseudomonadota; class Gammaproteobacteria; order SZUA-229; family SZUA-229; genus JBFFSQ01. Next base: position 5,704 of record JBFFSQ010000116.1, on the reverse strand, counting down.
TTGGCATTGGTCTTGATCACCGGACCCTGGTTAATTTCCGGGCCATGATTATCATCATGCTTATCGGCAAAATTTGGATGTACCCCGTGGGCATTGTCCGCAGAAACAAACATGGACCGATCAATCACCCGACTCAGGTCTTCACCTGTGCCAACGATGCGTTCCAGTACCGACTTGAGAAACGGTCCCTGGGCGCCGCTGGCCGAGGCACTACCCACTTCTTCATGATCATTACACACCAGCAGGCCAGTGACATCATCGCTGACTTCAAATAAACCCATCAGACCGGTATAGCAGCTGAGCAGGTTATCCAGCCGTGCTGAGGCAATAAAATCCTGATGCAGGCCGACAAATGATGGTGGTTGTACATCATAAAAACTCAATTCATAGTCCAGGATTTCAACCGCTTCGCAGTCATCACACTGTGATTTCATCAATTGTAGAAGTATTTGCCTGAAATCCGGTTTCTCTTCATTCGGCAATTTAAGCAAGACAGGTGGCAGGTCGGTTTGTGCATTGATACTGCGCTGTTTATTCACCTCAGGATCAAGATGAATTGCCAGACTTGGAATCACTGCCACCGGATTTTCAAAGTTAACCAGTGCCTGTTCAATTTCACCATCTTCATCAAGATAGTTCACCCGTCCAGCCAGCGACAGATCACGATCGAACCAGGGACTCAGTAAGGCGCCGCCATATACTTCTACCCCAAGCTGGAAGTATCCGTTTTTGATAATTTCAGGCTGGGGTTTGACTTTCAGACAGGGACTGTCGGTATGGGCACCGATCATACGGATACCGCTATCGGCGATATCCTGTTGCCCCAATTTAAATGCAATAATAGATGAATCATTCCGAGTCACATAATAACCCTGTCCTTTTGCAAGCGACCAGGCTTCAGATTCGAACAGCCGTTGATAACCCATACACTCGAGACGGCCAATCATCATCTCCACAGCATGGAATGGTGTCGGTGAAAATTCCAGAAAATCCATCAACCCCTGATTAAACTCTGTTTCTTGCATTCTTGTCTTACCCTACTCTGTACAGTGTATGTTCATCATAACCGGTTACCACCTGAATCATTCCACACAATTCTTCATTTAATTGTTCATCACCGGTATCAACTCGTATCGGCTGTCCCTGTAATGCATGCAATTTTTCCGGTGTCGCAATTACCTGAATATTATCCTTGCCCATTCGCCGAATCACCTCAGGACTGAATTGCTGATTACCCCGTCCAAACAGGTGACCCTGACCACCGATTATCGTCAGTATCATTTTTGCGGACGGATGTTCCTGACTTAAGGCCAGGATTTGCTGTTCATTCAGATCAGTTTCCAGCAGCTGACCATTGATAACAGCATCGATGCCCAATAAGGTCGATGTCAGTCCCAGTTCATCCATGATTGCTTTCGGTGTGGTACCCGAACCAATGAAATAAAGTGTGTCCGCGTCCATGGTTTCGATCATAAACGTGGCAATATCCTGCAACACCAGTTCTTCATGCTCAACACCTCCTTCCTTCATGTTCTGCATGTACTGATTTTCTGCAGGCACCAGTAGCTGACCAAATCGCCTGGCCTTCACCACATCCTGTCTAAAGGCCTGTTCATCTATATCCATCACCGATGCTTCATGAACCGCCAGGGGGCGCCCACGAATAATCAAGGCCAACAACTCACCGGCATGTTTAGGTGTAACCGCATACACAGCCGAATGAATTTTACATCCTGCTGGAATACCTACCACCGGTATAACATTATCCTGGCCTGCCTGCTGCAAGGCATGAAATACATTCCGGGCAGTACCATCACCACCGGCAAATACCAGTAAATCAATGCCTGCCTTGAGCAATTGTACAACCGCCTGTTCAGTATCAGCTGCCGTTGTTTTACCCGGCTGGTTGCTGGCTAGCACCTCTACCTGAAAACCCATGTCACGGCACAGGCTTTCGCCCATATCATGAGCAGCCGTACAGATAACAATCTGATCCTTGAGCTGGCTAATCTGCTCAAGACTAGTCGCAGTGCGTTCATGGGCCAATGATGTGGCCCCCAATTGCAACGCTTTGGCTACCGTCTCGACACCATCAGAGCCCTTCAAGGCTACTCGACCACCAAGTCCGGCCAGTGGGTTAATAATGAGCCCTAATCTGAACAACACATTCCCCAGTCAATGTTTGACACCGCCTGTAGTGTTCGCTCAACTCAAGCTATGCGATGTTTCATTCAATGTAGCATATAGTGGTATCATTAACGCCGAATTCAACTGGCCCCGTATAAATTTATGAGTTTTGCTTCCCCCTTTAAACCCAGACGCCATTCCGTTGCTGTTAAAGTTGGAAATGTCACTGTCGGTGGACAAGCACCGGTCGTGATTCAGTCCATGACCAATACCGATACTGCCGATGAAATTGCCACTGCGATTCAGGTTGCGGAACTCGCCGCCAGTGGTTCTGAGATGGTACGAATCACGGTAAATACTGCTGAAGCCGCCGCTGCCGTCCCCGGTATCAAAGCCCGCTTGAAACACATGGGCATCGATGTTCCTCTGGTCGGTGATTTCCATTTCAATGGTCATAAACTGCTCACCCAACATCCTGAATGCGCTGAAGCGCTGGATAAATACCGTATCAATCCGGGCAATGTTGGCCGCGGCAAGAAACGTGATGAGCAGTTTGCCACCATGATTGAATTTGCCATCAAATACAACAAACCAGTGCGTATTGGGGTCAACTGGGGAAGCATGGATCAGGAACTACTGGCGCGATTGATGGATGAAAATGCTCAGCTTCCAGAACCAAAAGAACCCAAGGATGTGATGTTCGAAACCGTCATTCGCTCAGCACTGGACAGTGCACAGCAGGCGGAAAAGCTGGGGCTAGGTAAGGACAAGATTATCCTCTCTTGCAAGATGTCTGATGTACAAGACCTGATCACCGTCTATCGGGCCATGGCTGAGCGTTGTGATTACGCGCTGCACCTGGGGCTGACTGAAGCGGGTATGGGCTCCAAAGGTATCGTTGCCTCCACCGCTGCGCTGGCCATACTGTTACATGATGGCATCGGCGACACCATTCGTATTTCCCTGACACCTGAGCCCGGTGCCGCTCGTACCAAAGAGGTGATTGTGGCCCAGGAAATATTACAGACCATGGGGTTACGAGCCTTCGTTCCCCTGGTTACTGCCTGCCCGGGTTGTGGCCGTACCTCCAGCACCTACTTCCAGGAACTGGCAGAGCAAATTCAGACTTACCTGCGTGAGCAAATGCCGGTATGGGCAAAACAATACCAGGGCGTAGAGACGATGTCAGTGGCGGTTATGGGCTGTGTGGTCAATGGCCCCGGTGAAAGTAAACATGCCAATATCGGTATCAGTCTGCCCGGCACAGGTGAGAAGCCTGTTGCGCCTGTCTACGAAGACGGTGAAAAAACCGTTACCCTGAAGGGCGATAATATTGCAGGGGAATTTCAGCAATTGCTGGATCAATACATCGAACGCACCTATCGCAAGCACAGCTGAGGACTTAAACCAGTATGCATCCAGCCACTTTCATTATTAATAGCGGCCTGGTTGTTACTGCATTTCTGATTCACTATGAATTACTCTATCGCTTAACCAACCTTATTCCGAGATTGCCGATTCGGCATCGCTTCCGCATCCTGATTGCACTGTTTGGCACCCTGCTGGCACATGTCATTGAAGTCTGGGTGTTTGCCTTCGGGTATTACTTCATGATTCAGTCCGGGGAATTTGGCACATTAAGCGGAAATTTTAATGGCAGCCTGGCTGACTGTAGCTATTTCTCCTTCACTACCTATACCTCCCTGGGTCTTGGTGATATTGAACCTCTGGGTCCCCTGCGCTTTCTGGTCGGACTGGAATCGCTCACCGGTTTAATGCTCATTACCTGGACCGCTTCCTTCATGTTTTTTGAGATGCAGAAATTCTGGGATAATCGTTAATAGCCTTGTATGCTTTTACTATGTGGTAAACAGATTAATACCCGAACAGGTATTCAAATTTGACTGCACTACACACACAAACGGCAAACCAAGCACTGACAATTCTGGATAGCACTCACCATGGCCTGTCCATTGCCGAAGCACTCTCACGCCTGGGTCATTATGGTCCCAATGCCATGCCACAACCGGCCTACCCTGGCCTGGGTCAACTGTTCTTCAAGCAATTCATCAGTCCGCTCATCTATGTGCTTACGGCTGCAGCCGTATTTTCCCTGATCATTCAGGAATGGTCCGATGCCGGTTTCATCACCGCCGTATTAATCGTGAATGCCATTATTGGCACCATTCAGGAATATTCTGCCCAGCAGGCCGCCATCGCTCTGCAACAATTGGTGACCACCAGCTGTCGTGTATTACGCGGCGGCGATACTTATGAAATCGATGCTCGAGAACTGGTACCTGGTGACATCATACTCCTGGAGTCAGGTGACCGAATTCCTGCCGATATTCGTCTGCTCACCAGCAATGATCTTGAGATCGATGAATCGCTACTCACGGGCGAATCCATAGCGGTATTAAAAGACGCAAACACGCTTTGTAAAAAAGACACTGTTATCGGTGACCGTTTTAATATGGCCTTTGCGGGTACCCTGGTCAATCGTGGTCGATCACAGGGTGTAGTCGCAGCCACTGGCCTGAACACCGAACTGGGAGCCATTGCTACTGCCGTACTCGGTAAACAGACCGCAAAAGCACCATTATTAGTGCGGATGGAAAAATTTACCCACAAGGTTGCCATCATCGTCGCCATTGCCGCTATCCTGATGGCCGCCATAGCATTTATGCGCGGCATGGCCTTTGCTGATATGTTTATGCTCGCGGTGGCCCTTGCTGTATCGGCCATTCCCGAAGGCTTACCGGTCGCTCTCACCGTCACCCTGGCTATCGGTATGAAACGCATGGCTAAACGCCACGTCATCATCCGCCAACTCATTGCTGTCGAAGCACTGGGCTCATGTACCTATATCGCAACAGATAAAACCGGCACCTTGACGGTGAACCAGTTGACGGTGCGACGTATCCTGATTCCGGGACAGACAGCCTGGCAGGTTGAAGGTGATAGCCTAATACCTGAAGGTGAGTTTATAACCAGCGATGGCCCACTCACCTCAACCGAATCTCAGATACTAAAACAATTGTGTCAGACCGCAGTTCTCACCAATGAAGGCTTTATTGGTCACCGACAGGGCGGCTGGACACACCATGGTGACAGCGTTGATGTTGCCTTATTAATCATGGCTCACAAGGCCGGCATCATCCAGGCTGAAACACTGAACAGCTACCCGGAACTGGCCAGCATTGCCTTTGAATCGGAACGTCAATTTTCAGCCAGTTTGAATAGCATAGATCATGTCCAACGCGTATCGGTTAAAGGTGCTTTGGAACAATTATTAACCATGTGCAGTACCATGCAGACGCTAGACGGCACAGTTGCCATTGACCCAGAACAACTCCATCGCCAGGCCCATGAACTGGCCAGCCAGGGTTATCGGGTAATTGCACTGGCAACCGGTGACATCCAGCTCGCCGACAATGAGGTCTTTTGCAGAGAACATCTGCAGGTACTCACCCTGATCGGCCTGGTCGGCCTGATTGATCCCCTGAGGCCCGAGGCCCAGTCAGCTGTTGCAGCCTGCCATCAGGCCGGTATCCAGGTTGCCATGGTGACTGGTGAC
>JBFFSQ010000115.1:0-9129 GCA_041572275.1 Gammaproteobacteria bacterium | reverse complement strand
TGCATAGTGCAATGATTGCGCCATCGGTTACGGAATATCTCAAGGCCCGGCTGAAAGAACACTATCGCTTTTTTCGTCTGTTTTTCAATCTGTTTGCCCTGGTGACCCTGGTGCCGGTTGCTCTATTTGCTTATGGTCTGCGCACTGAGCCTCTGTTTAGCTGGGGCGACTACTGGCGTATTGTTCAAGTCCTGTCCCTTGGTTTTGCCTTGATTTTATTTGTGCGGGGTGCGCGTCATTATGATTCACGTCAGTTTTTCGGTATTGCACAGATTCAAGACAGGAATACAGGCAAGGCAATTGGTGCGAGCGGTAAACTTGAAACCGCAGGGATTTTAAACGTTGTACGTCATCCCTGGTATCTTGGCGGTATTCTGCTGATTTGGGCAAGGCCATTAGATATTTCAGCTATCGTTATTAACACCGTGTTCACTGGTTATTTTATTGTGGGTAGTTTTCTGGAAGAAAGAAAGCTTGTTAGTGAGTTTGGTGATGACTATATCGCTTATCAGGAACGTGTCTCCATGCTAATTCCGTATAAGTGGTTGCTATCAGTAATAAAAACTGCCGCCAATAAATAAACCAATAGAACAGGCTGCAGGTGACTTTGATTTTAAAGGGCTTGAGATTTGACCACACTCTCTAGTCAGGGACGCGATAAGCGGGTATCGGTTTGGATTTATCCAGCCACAGTAGTAGTGCAGGTAGCAGGATGAAATCAAGCAGCAGTGCCAGGAACAAGGTGGCTGCAGTGAGTACACCCATATCACTATTTAATTTAAATACGGAAAAATACAAAATACTGAAACCGGCAATCAGTGCTACAGATGTGGTTAGCAGGGCTGGACCGACCTGATCAAAAGCATAGGCGATGGCCGCCTCGGTATTAAGTCTCTGATCGCGTTTGCCTTGCAGGTATTTATTCAGGAAATGTACCGTGTCATCAACAATGATGCCAAGTGATGTGGCAGCGACCAGTGATAATCCCAGTCCGATTTCACCATTTAACAAGCCCCAGAGTCCAAAGCCCATGCCGATGGGGAGTAGATTTGGCACCAGGCTGATTAAACCAAGTTTGATGGAGCGGAATGTAATTAACAGTATGGTAGAAATACCAATCAGGGCCAGGGAGGTGCTTAATAAAATACTGGCGGCATTGTTCATGCTGATGTGGGCGAACATCATGGTTGGGCTCGAACCAATGGTGGCAATCTGTGGGGTGTGCTGTTGCATCCAGTGCGATGCGCGTTGATCAAGGTCGATATATTCCATCGCACTCAAGTTTTTTACTGCAACGGATACGCGGGTCGAAGACTTATCCAGATTAACCTGATTGTTAATGTCCAGGCCATAGGGTAGCGACATTTCATACAGCAACAGATATTGTGCAGCCAGATTTTTTGCGTCGGGTAGCCGATACCAGTCGTTCAGGTCATGGTGCAGATTTTTGTTCAGACGTTTCAGGGTGTCGGTAATGCTGTAAATATTCAGTACTTCAGTCTGACTGTTAAGCCAGTGTACAAACCGATCCACCTGTTCCAGATAGGCAGGTTCACTCACCTGAGTGTCGCCAGCTTTCAGGGCATAATCGATAAAACCGGTGCCGGTGAGATGCTGGGCAATATAGTCAGAGTCTCGTCGGAACGCGATAGAAGAGTCAAAGTACTGCACAAGGTTTTCGTTAATGACATTTTTGGTGGCGAAACCGGTGATAGTAACCGCGCAAATCAAGCTCAGGATGAGCAGCACTTTGTGGTGCCGGCTTATAAACTGTGACCAGTTATGCAGACTTAGTGTTTTGTTTTTACCAGAGACTTTAACGTTGATGGATACCAGCATAAACAGGGCGGGTAATAACATCATACTGAATAGCAGGGCAACGGTGACGCCGACTGCGGCAGTATTGCCCATATGGTGGAAAGGCAGGACTTCAGTTGTGTTAAGCGCCAGGAAACCGAGGGCGGTCGTAATGCTGGTAAGAAACACTGGATAGCTATTGAGTTTCAGGCTGGTGGTCAGGGCTTGTTCTTGACCCATACCTGCGCGCATGTTTTTTAGTGCCGGTAGCATGATGTGGACGGAGTTCGCCACGGCCAGGGTCATTACTATGATCGGGATAATGGCCATGGGTGGGGTCATGGGGAAACCTGCCCAGCCGGCAAAACCCATGGCTATCATGATGGCATAGAGCATGACTAACAATGCGATCATAACGGCCTTGAAGCTGCGCAGTAATAGCATCAGGCTGAGCAGTACCAGTACAAATACGCCGGGGATCAGGCTGCTCATATCGACCAGGGACGCTTCAGCAAACGCATTGTTGAGCATGATCACACCTGTGATGTAGGTATTGAGCCCCGGATTTTGTTGATCCAGTTCCGAGGCAAACTGGCGAATGGCATTGACGATTTCTGGCGTTTCGGTCATCGGGTTTTTGCCGGGTAATAACACAGAGATGTTAATGCCGGTAATGTCAGCTTTGGGGGAGATCAGGCGGTTGATCAGTTGTGGTTCATTCAGGGCAATTTTCTGTAAATGGTTTAGCTCGTCTACCTGACCTGGTTGATACAGATCTTCCACAATCAAGGCATCGCCTTCAGCATAACTGTGCTGGAAATTAGTGATTGAATCGACTCTGATCACATAGGGCATTTGCCATAATCGTTCAGTCGCCTGATGAACCAGGTTTAAAAAATCTGCCTCGAAGACCTGACCATTGGCTGGCTCTATGACCAGTAAAATGTTGTCATTTTTAGTGAATTCTTCATTCAGTTCTTCATAGGCCAGCCGTTGCGGATTATCGGCACTAAAAAACACTCGATAATCACTGGCCGGCATCAGTCGAACAGCGCCGGTGGCGGTGAGCAGGCTCAGTAAACTGCAGATCAGCACTACTCGCCAGCGATGTTGCAGACTGTAGTGATTAAGACCGGAAAGTAGCGATTGTGCGCCCATGAATGTGTCCTCCCTGACAAACTTGTATATTTTAATTGTTGTTTGCCAGAGCACATTATTGTGGCGTGCTGGCGCAAGATTGTTGAAGTAGATCAAAAACCATAGGAATTATAAGTAAATTATGGTTTAGTGATTTTAAAATAGTCAACAGAAATGACAATAGTCAAAAAATTCACGAGAGAAATGAATATCTGGTTATAGGACAGGCCAGAATTATTTAAAAATAATAAGCAAGGTCGAGCTGGATGAAGTCATCATTTTTAAAACCGGCTAGACGACTTTGAAGCTTAATGTGATGAAAGCTGCGTATTTCGAGTTCCAGTTTCCAGTTGTTATTCAATCTGCGGCTTGCCTCCAGGCTAACAAGATTTTCCTGGTTATCCACATCCAAGATGATGCCCAGTAGGGCTTCAGATGATTGCTCATCGTTCAGTGCCAGCCGCAGGCCCGTCATTATGTCATTGTCAAAAAATCCAGTTGTCTCATCACCTCTATCATCGTAAAGATATTCCATAACCAGTCCGAGGTCGGCATCTGATTCAAATACGCCAACAAAGGTATATTCAAAACCGGTGGTTAAGGCGAGATAGTCTTCAGCTGTCAGCAGCTGAGTCTGAGAGTCTATAGTGGTCCAGTCGCGGGCGATGAGCTCCAGTTTCCACAACCATGCTTCAGTGGTCATCTGCACATCCAGGCCGGTTTGTGTCATTTGAGGATAGTAGGGTATCAGTATGGCTTGACCATTATTTGTGCCTGGCATGAATACCGGTTCACGGCTGGTGCCATTGAACCAGGATAATCCAATTTCCCAGTCGCCGAGTATTTGAAACCAGCGCAGGGCATAGTCGATGTGGTTGTCTTCATCCGATGACTCATAGAGTACCTGATTTGTATCGACGACTGGGTAACTGCGAGGCCGACCTTCAATATCGGCGAAAGTGCGTTCTCGAAACCCAGGTAGGACAAACAGACTCAGGGTTCCCAGATCGTGTTCATAGAGTGCATTGACCATGGGTTGTCCCAACTTGTCTTCACCGTCGATGTTTTCGACGGAATCGGTTTGATTGATGATATCGACCAGATGCTGTGATTCTGTGACTCCCCAGAAGACTTTGCTGATACCGGCTTTAAGTTCCCAGCCATCAAACACACGCTGCCAGTTTAATTCGCGTATGTCGCCATGAGAGCGCTCGTTATCGTACTGGTCGATACGAGCATAGGGAGTGAAGGTCAGGCTTTGTCTGTCATCATCCCAGCTATGGTAGAACTCGGGCTCGGCCGATATTGATACATAGTTATTATGCTGCTCTGCGTTCTGCGTCAGTGGATCGTGTAGAAAATAACGATTTTGCACAGCAAAGTTGCCGGACCATTCGGCGGCCTGAGTCGTCGGAAGGACAAAGGCCAGGGCTAGTAGCAGATTTTTCTTCATGGTGTCTTAAGTGTGTATAGCTTTCGTTTTATTTGGCACGTTTCAGGCTATTACGGTTAAAGTCCTTATCAGTCAGGCCTGTTTGAAACACATATTCATGCCAGGTTAGCAGGGTTGATTTTCCCGTCTGGTGATTGACCATGTGCATGGTTTCTGCGCGCCAGTATTTGCCCAGATATTGTTTATAACCAGAATAATTCAGTGTTTTTAACAGTGTGTTTTTTCTGTCATAAAATATAATTCTTTCGGGACGATATTCCTGCTTGTTGATCCAGGCAAGCTGGCGGGTATAGCCAGAGTGTTTGTATGCAGGATAACGCTCGACGACGAAACATTCGATACCATTGATGGTTTCTTCCTTGATGAACTTGTACGTATATTTTTCAATTTCCTGGGAGGAAATATCTTCATAAGCGAATTCACTGCCCATAAAAGGACCGGATTTGTTTTTTGAGCTGATACGTTTGACGCGTTTTAAAGCCGGCAAGTAGAGCCATTGCTCATCCGGTTGTAGAGCATGGGAATAGGTCAGGGATGCAGTGCCTTTGATATCTTTTGGTGTGTCGAAAATGGATAATCCTTTATCACCATCGCCCTCAACTTCGAGTGTTTTGACCCGTACATTACGCACACTGGTTTGACCCTGTTTGTTTTTAAGTTCCATGGTCATGTTAGCAATTGAGTCCTTAAAGCCGGTATCACGCCTGTCTGCTTCGGTAGCGATTGCGAGGCCTTTTTCCTCATCGGTTTCCGCGATACATGGATTACTGGCTATTAAGGACAATACGATAAAGAGTGTTTTTATTGTTACTTGTTTCATCTTTGAGGTCCTTATTGCTTAATAGCGTCAATTTTCATTAATAAAGGTGGCAGCAGCAGGAAGTCCAGCACCAGTGCAATCGAGATGATAATACTGGTCATAAGGCCCATGCCGGAATTGAGTTGGAAAGACGATAGCGACAGAGTCATGAATCCGGCTACCAGCACAACTGAGGTAACCCACAAGGCTACCCCTACATTTTTGAACGCATAGTGTACCGCTTCATGTGTATCCAGATTGTTTTCCCGACGTGCCCGCAGGTATTTGCTGATGAAATGCACCGTATCATCGACCACAATACCCAGGGTCATGGCGGTAACCACAGACAGTGCAAGGCCAACCTCACCCACGGCTATGCCCCAGATGCCAAAGGCGACACCGGCCGGGAACAGGTTGGGAATCAGGCTGACAATACCGTATTTGATGGAACCCAGTGTGATGATCAGTACCAGTGAGATTAGTGCCAGGGCCACGGTAGTGCCAGTGAGCATGCTGATAATATTGCGCTTGCCGATGTGAGCAAACATGATAGCAGGGCTGGCGCCATCAGTGGTCATTGCCGGTGTATTTTGTTTCATCCAGTCAGTAGCTCTTTGTTCCAATGCAAGAATCTGATTGGACGAGATGGTTTTCAGGGTGATATTCAATCGCGTCGCCCGTTTAGCTACATCAATCTGGTTGTTAAGATCAAGACCATAGGGCAGGGACATCTCATAGAGCAAAAGATACTGAGCCGCGAGTTCGCGATTATCTGGGAGTGTGTAGTAAGCTGGATTGTCGGCATGCATATTCTTGTTCAGGCGTTTGAAGGTATCGGTAATGCTACTGACATGAATGGTTTCCGGTTGCTGGCGATACCAGTTAGCAAATTTCTCAACCTGCGCCAAAAAAGCCGGGTTGCTAACGCCTTCTGCTTCTCCGCTGTCAAGTGAATACGCGATGGTGTAAGTACCCGTGAGATGTTCAGATGTGTAATCAGTATCGCGTCGAAATTCCACTGACTCATCGAAATATTTGACGAACACATCGTTGAGCTGGTTGCTCGGTATAAAACTGATTAACACCACAACTGCGATACTAAAACCATATAAAAGAGGTGTGCGTTTTTTAACAACAAAACCGCCAAGCCTGTCCATCAGGCCGGTACCGGCCACTAGATGTTTGGCCTTGATTGGTAATGTCGACATCAGTGCAGGTAGGAATGTCATGGTGAGAATAAAGGCAGCGACGACGCCAAATGAGGCAATGTTACCCAGATCGCGAAAGGGTGGAGCATCACTGGAATTTAGACTTAAAAAGCCCAGAGTGGTGGTTAAGCTGGTAATGAATATAGGCATGAAGTTAACCCGCATGCTTTCTACAATAGCATCATGCTTGCTGGTGCCCTTGTGTATTTCCTGCAGCATGGTAACCAGTAGATGAACGGCACCTGCAATCGCAATGGTTAATATAATGGTGGGAGCAGAGGCAGATGGTGGTGTTAAAAACATCCCTAACCAGCCAGCAGTGCCCATGGCGGCCATGATGGAAAAAGCAACCAGAATAACCGTAGCTGCTGTGCCAGAAAAACCACGTAATAAAAGCAGAAGCACAACTATAATGATGGCAAAGGCGGTTGGAATAAGGACTTTAAAGTCAGCCTGACTGGCTTCGGGGAAGGCATTGTTCATCATCACCATACCAGCCAGACGGATTTCAACAGCGGGATATCTGTTTTCGTAGTCTGCTTTCATTTGTCGAGCAAAGCTGACGACTTCAGGAACCTCTTTCATTTCGTTGATGCCTGGCAACTGAATGGTAACGTTTACACCGGTATGCGCACTGTTTTTTGAAATTAATCGATTCAACAATAATGGTTCGGCCAGGGCGGTATTTTGTACATAAGACAAATCTTCATCATTCATCTCAGCCGGTTCGGTAACCAGGTCATCGACGATCAGGTCATCATCTTCTGCATAGGTATGCTGAAAGTTGGTGATGGAGTCAACACGAATAGAATGAGGTATCTGCCAGGCTTGTTGGGTAATGTCCTGAATGGCGATAAGGACTTCAGGTGTAAATACCTTGCTGTCTTTAGGCGTGATGACGAATAATACATTGTCATCTTTAGTGTATGTGTTTTGCAGGTTTTCAAAAGCGTTTAACTGGGGATTTTCTTTACTAAAGAAAACACGGTAGTCGCTTTTGAATGCCAGCTTTTTACCTCCACTTGCTAGAAACAGGACGGTAATGACTGAAAGTAGTACAACCAGGTAGCGCCATTTTAAAATCCATTCGGTATACCTTATTATCATTTTATTCCCTTTTTTATGGTTCCTGATTACTGTGCTGAAGCTACCTTGCCATACATTTTTGATCGATCAAGTTTTCGGCTCCATTTGAGATTGTTGTTTTTCCAGCCATTATAGCCATCGACAACTGTCTGAACATTTTTATAGCCGGTCTCGGCCAGAGCATTAACCGCTTTGGCGGCACGTGTTCCAGACGTGCAGATGACGATGATGGCATCAAAGCCTGACAGGCCCTTTGCCTGGTAACGTTTGTTGACCTCTTTTATAAACTCGGGATTGGCTTCAAATTTAAAACGACTTTTTTCGTTGTCCCATTGATTGGTGTTGATGAAGTAGAAAGGCACGTTGTAGTCGACAGAGTCAGCCATGCCCGTGGTCTGGAATTCATGGGGATCACGAACATCGATAAATAGTGCGTATTTGCTATTGTCCTTCATGAAAGTAGCCGCTTCAATTGAGCTCAGGTAGATGCCTGGGTTGGTTCGTTTGTTTTCCGGAACATCGGCTGCATCCATAGCCAGTGCAGGTGGGTTGAACATGCTGATGCTGGTGAGCAGAACGATTGATTTGATAATTGTTTTTAACATGATGTTTCTCAAGTTTTGGTGTTGAAACCCCGATAGAAATGGTTAGCTGCGCCATTCGATCAGCTGCTAGTGAAAAGTCGATCATGTTGATATTACGGGTTTGACTGAAAAAAGCCATCACCGCAGCGTATAATATTGAGTACAAAATATTTCAGGTGTGAGTGAATTGTGAACACAGACATTTTTCTAGCGCTACTTAATCAGCTTAATGACGATGACTGGCAGTCTGTTATGGACGGCAATGGTTTGCTGCTGGTTGATGATCAGGCGCTAACAGTTGGGGCATCTACAGCTCATAATGTTATTGTTCATTCGGCAGATTATTCGGCCAATGATTTAAGTTCAATAAAAAAGAATATTGTTTCCGATGCCGAACAGATACTGACGCAGTATTACCTGCAGCATCCGCTGAGTGAGTCGGGATTTAATCGACAGGTCGATTATTATATTAAAAAGCATGGCGCCAACGCTTTTGCTGCACGCTATGGCGAGATCCCGCAATGCACGCTGTTCGTCGAAGGTGGTGAGGTTGTTGTGGAGACGAGTGAGAGTCCTCGTCATCGCTATGGCGTGTATTGTGAAATTGATCAGGCGGCGTTGACAGCCGGCACAGTTGAACAAAAGGTCAGTCAATGGCTGGCTAATGGTGAGGCGTATCAGCAATATCTGGCAATGAATGTTTGTCGTTATAATTGTTAGCGATAGATATCTTTTAAAATATAGCCATCCATTATCATTACGTTGCTTTCAATGCCGGGTTTAAATCTGAGCCTGAACGGTAAATACGCTAAGTTGTTGATTGCTAACGATGATCTTAAGAAAATTCAAATAACATTTGCTGGATGTCGTGTATTTACCTTATTATTCGCGCTGTAATAATACATTGACCCAGGGTGCCCCTGAAAAGGGGATAATCGGGAAGCTGGTTAAAGTCCAGCGCTGCCCCCGCAACGGTAAATGGGATATGTCGATCACGAAGCCACTGTGCAGCAGGCATGGGAAGGCGATTGACATGGGTTCCCATAAGCCCGGAGACCGGCCCTG
>JBFFSQ010000114.1:0-9135 GCA_041572275.1 Gammaproteobacteria bacterium | reverse complement strand
TGTTTATGGTGCGCAAATATTTTTAAAATTGAGAACGGCTAAACTGATAATGAATAAGGCATCCTTGCCCGTAATCTAAAATAATGAGAATACGCCCTGATCAGAGCGCTGCAAATCATTAGGCAGCTTTTTCAAGCATGCCCTTTTCAATAATATAATCGATAATGACCTGGACGCCTTCTCCAGTTTTCATATTCGTAAAAATAAACGGCTTATCACCACGCATTTTCCTCGCATCCCTATCCATCACCTCCAGTGATGCACCAACATAAGGTGCCAGATCAATTTTATTAATAACCAGCAAATCTGAGCGTGTTATTCCCGGCCCACCTTTTCGTGGGATTTTATCACCTGCTGATACATCAATAACGTATATCGTTAGATCGGATAACTCAGGACTAAAGGTCGCACTTAAATTATCACCACCACTTTCAACAAAAACCAGTTCGAGATTCTCGAATCGTTTCTGCAAACTATCGACTGCAGCAAGATTCATCGATGCATCTTCTCGAATGGCTGTATGTGGGCAGCCACCCGTTTCAACCCCAATAATTCGCTCTTCGTCCAGCGACTCATTTCTCGCCAGGAACTGCGCATCCTCCTGGGTATAAATATCATTAGTAACCACTGCAATTTGATAGTTATCACGCATACGTTTGCATAACACATCAACTAGTGCTGTCTTGCCTGAACCGACTGGCCCACCTATACCAACACGTAGAACCTGTTTACTCATTCGTTAACCTCATGATCTAAATAATCTTGTATATTGTTTTTCATGTAATGCACTACTAATTGCAAGACCGGGCGCTAGCAAACCAATCTCATCATCCTTACACTGTAGCCCTTTTTTAATAGCCGACTCAATTGCCTCAATTGATAGCGACATGATGCGCTGACCTGAAGTTTGACCTAAAGGAACCAGCTTGATTGCAGCTGCAACCTGATTTTCACACCAGCTCCATAATAAGCCATGTGCAGATTCCTGTTTATCAATTGACCAATACTGGCATGCAAATGAAAATATCGTAACAAATGCAACCTCGTTCATTCCTTCGACGGACAACGCAACATCTAATCCGGAGAGCACCTTCATTAAGGCTGCACCTAGACTACAATCTTCATCACGTAGCTCAGAAGCCTCTCTTAAAGCGAGAATTATTTCATTCCAGTATTTAACATCTTCTATCTGATCATTCTTCCAAGCATCATACATACGTAAAAACACCGGGACATCAAGCACTGATAAATTATTTTTTATTTGCCCCAGTATCCATTTCGTCGATGTCTGCTCATCAGTAACCCAACCTGCCTCAACAGCATATTCAAGACCTTGCGAATAAGAATATGCCCCTATAGGCAGTGTTGGACTAATCAACTGCCATAAACGTACTGATGAGAGTGAAAATGTTTGCATAGTAATTTAATTATCAGTGATCATGGCCGTGATCATGCGAATGACCACCATATGCACCACCCTCCGGTTCAAATGGCGCTGATTCAAATATCACATCCAATCCTAGACCCTGGACCATTTCATCAAGGACATGATCATGTTGGTATCGCAACCAACCATCACCCACTTGTAGTGGCACGTGACGATTACCCAGATGATAACTTGCACGTGCAATCATGACTGGATCATGGTGTTTGACTGTACTGACATCTTCATTGGCCGCCTCAATACGAACAATAGAACCATCTTCAGCCTTCAGGCAATCACCACCACGCAACAAATGACCTCGTGGCAACATCAAGCCCACTTCACCACCCGTATTTAATTCTGCCTTTAATCGACTCTTCTGGCGCAACTCGAACGGCAATGTCAGTACTAAATCTGTTTGTTCTGGCTGCTCAAGTATTTCAAACACTTTCAACATTTATTAACTCACTCACATCAAAATAAAAAGTATCGCTGCGCCAGGGGCAGCACTTCAGCTGGCTCACACACCAGCAATTGTCCATCTGCACGCACCTCATACGTTTGTGAATCGACTTCAATTTTTGGTTGATAATCATTCAAAATCATATCCTTCTTACGAATAGACCGAGTGTTTCTTACGGCAGCAATCTTTTTCTTTAAGCCAAGCTGAGCTTTAATATCTGCATCCAGTGCAGCCTGTGATACAAAAGTATAACTGGTCGCTGAACGCGCACCACCCATTGCACCAAACATAGTCCTATAATGCACTGGTTGTGGTGTCGGTATTGATGCATTAGGATCGCCCATAGGTGCTGCCGCAATGAAACCACCCTTTATGATTAACGATGGTTTTGCACCAAAAAAGGCTGGTTTCCACAACACCAGATCAGCTAACTTTCCTGTCTCTACCGAACCAACATAGTCAGATATTCCATGCGTTATCGCCGGATTTATCGTGTATTTAGCAACATAACGTCTTGCGCGTACATTATCATTCCGCTCACTATCACCATCCAATGCGCCACGTTGTACTTTCATTTTATGCGCTGTCTGCCAGGTTCGTATCACAACCTCTCCCACTCGCCCCATGGCCTGTGAGTCGGACGCAATCATTGAAAATGCGCCAAGATCATGAAGAATATCTTCTGCTGCAATGGTTTCACGTCGTATACGTGATTCGGCAAACGCAACATCTTCAGCAATATTTGGATCAAGATGATGACACACCATCAACATATCCAGATGTTCATCCACTGTATTCACAGTATAAGGCCGCGTGGGGTTGGTACTCGAAGGCAAAACATTAGCTTCACCCGCTGCTTTAATAATATCTGGCGCATGACCACCGCCAGCACCTTCCGTATGATAGGTATGTATTACCCTGTCTTTAAATGCCGCCAGTGTATCTTCCACAAAACCTGATTCATTTAAGGTATCGGTATGGATTGCAACCTGCACATCATATTTATCAGCAACACTTAAACAATTATCTATAGCAGCTGGTGTTGTGCCCCAGTCCTCATGCAACTTCAAACCTATGGTGCCGGCGATTAATTGTTCCTCCAGGGCTCCTGGCAAACTGGCATTACCCTTTCCCAGGAATCCTAAATTCATAGGCAACTCGTCAGCTGCCTGTAACATACGATGTATATTCCATGGCCCAGGTGTACAGGTTGTAGCATTTGTTCCTGTAGCAGGTCCTGTCCCTCCACCAATCATGGTCGTGACGCCAGACATCAACGCTTCTTCAACCTGTTGTGGGCAAATAAAATGAATATGTGAATCTATACCACCAGCGGTAAGTATCTGTCCTTCACCCGCAATCGCCTCTGTTCCTGGACCAACAACAATATCCACCCCGGGTTGCACATCAGGATTACCTGCCTTTCCGATACCAACGATATGGCCATCTTTTATCCCAATATCAGCTTTAACAATGCCCCAATGATCAAGAATTAATGCATTAGTAATAACAGTATCTACGACATCCTGAGCCATTTTCTGGCTTTGCCCCATACCGTCACGAATAACCTTACCGCCACCAAACTTTACTTCATCACCATAAATGGTTTTATCATCTTCCACCTCTATGACCAATTCTGTATCACCCAGACGCACCCTATCCCCAGTGGTAGGTCCGTACATTTCGGCATAGGCCTGCTTACTGATACGTGCCATTATTCTTCTCCCAACTTTTACAGTTGTCCCATTATTTTTGCATTAAAACCATACACTATTTTATCGCCTGCATACTCAACCAGCTCAATCTCTCGTTCCTGCCCCGGCTCAAAACGTACTGCTGTACCTGCAGGAATATTTAGCCTATAGCCGCGCGACTTCTCTCTATCAAACAAAAGTGCTGAATTGGTTTCATAAAAATGATAATGAGAACCCACTTGAATTGGACGATCACCTGTATTGGCCACTTTTATTTTTACAGTCAACCTGCCTGCATTTAGCTCAATATCACCATCATCAATAAAATATTCACCGGGCTTCATAGTATTCTCCTTACTGCCTTAAGCGATGGGGGTATGTACAGTAACCAGCTTGGTGCCATCCGGAAATGTGGCTTCCACCTGCACCTCATGAATCATTTCTGGTATACCATCCATTACATCATCACGTGTTAACAACGTTGTTCCATAGCTCATCAACTCAGCAACGCTTTTGCCATCTCGTGCTCCTTCCATGATTGCACCTGATATTAATGCTATTGCCTCAGGATAATTAAGCTTTACGCCACGAGCTTTACGTTGCTCCGCCAGCATTGCCGCAGTAAAAAGCAGCAACTTATCTTTTTCTCTAGGTGTTAATTCCACTGTTCTCTCCCGTATTAATCATTCTTCAGTTTTATTCTCAGGTAGACCAGATTCTGGGCTCGCAGGCCTCTCGACCTAACAATTGCTCGCGTAATAATTTCCATACATCAATAAATGCATATCGAATGTATTCAGCCTGATGAGCTAGTGCCCTACATACCAGCACATCATTTATTAATGTTGCACTGAATAAACCTTCACTAATCACTGGGCTATTTTTGCGCACGCAATCAAGTATTTCTTTACTTGCATTAATCACCATCATCGTTCCCGTGACGGTATATCCCTGCATCCCCCATTTTTCATAGAGCACATCATCACCGCCAGACAAACGCGCACGGTCCAACATTATCGGCTTATTGTTTCGCCATATTTCAAAACACTGCCGAGCACTGCCATTATCAAATGACTCGCCACTGGCCGGTCGTCCCAGGCATAGAATTTCCCAGCCAATAAAAGCAGCGCCTTCTTCCACCTCGACAATTGTTTGCATATTCACTTCGCAGCCAGCAAAGAGAATAGTTTCCTGCGGCAACCATTCAAGTGTTGCGCCGGCTGTTACTTTTAAGATCTGTGTTAGCGAAGCAACACGTCCATCACTTCGATAAAATTTACTGGCTCCTGGTGTGGTCAGTAATGCATGACCTGATTGAACCACTTCAACATTCAGGGTCAATTGATCACCACCGACTACGCCACCGGGTGGATGCAACAAATACACATGGCAAACTTTACCCTCAGGATAAAATGGCTTTTGGATAACCAGCGGACCATAATGCTCCCTGTGTGCAATATACGTTCTATCTTCACGACCTGAAAACTTTAACGACAAATGCGCATGCCATCTATTATCTGCAACCAGGTTTAATGCCATCAGAATGCCGCCACCAAAAGCTTTGAACCATAAGCTACAGCGAATAGCGAGATAATTAAGCGTAATGCAGTAATAAACTTATTCCCCAATTGCTTCATCATTCCAAATACCTGGCCAATTAAACCGCCAAATACCAACATGGCTAGAAAAACACCACAACCAAACATCAGCAAATAACTGATTCCCTGCCACGGAGATGAGAATTGTGAAATTGGCAATAACACTAATAAAGGAGCTGAACCGGCTACACCATGCAATACCCCCACGAAAACTGGCGCATGACTATGTTGATGATTATTCGGATGCTGTTCATCGGTTGACTGCTGATGGTGATGCCAATGCGCATGATTCGGCAATCCATCATGGTGATGAAAATGTAAATGTGAGCGAGTGCGATAAATATCCCAGAGCACAAACACACCAATACTGATCAGCACAAGCCCGACAAGATTTTCTGCAACAGAACTCAGCTCTTGTGGAATGGCCATGCCAAGAAACATTACAGCCACGCCGATTATTAACAGCGCCCCGCCATGACCAATAGCCCAACGTGCACAAAACAGCACGCTGGCCTTTTTATTAGCTTTCTGACAACTCAAACCAGTCACTGCCACAATATGATCTGCATCCAGTGCGTGCAGCATCCCCAGCCCAAATGCGATTGACAGTAAAGCCCAGACATCAACACTCATCAAGACGTCTTCCCCAGTTATTATTCATCTATCCAAATACATTCAGCAAAAGCCATGCCACTTCAAAACAACCTAACAGCTGGCACAATGCACTTATTCAGACCACGAAGCACTCAATCAAGTACATGGCCTGCACCAGAAGGGTGCACGTCGCACCATAGAGTCTCGTCTATGTGCTTTTTTGCACTGAGTATGTACAGCAACTTCAGGTATACTTAAAATACAACATAAAACAGACAAACACAGCAATGATTGATAACCGAACACTCGATGCACTAACTGAAAAACTGACGGCAGCCCTGCCTGATAGCGTCAAACTAATGCAGAAAGATCTGGAGAGCAATTTCCGTTCTGTACTGGAAGCCGCCTTCAGTAAAATGAATCTGGTCAGCCGAGAAGAATTTGATGTCCAGGCCGCACTCCTGGCACGAACCCGGGAAAAACTAGAGCAACTGGAACAACAGATTACGGACCTTGAAAAAGATCAATAAGCACTAGGTCTCGTTGTTTTCCGAAATAGCTGTTTATCAGGCCTGCCTATTGGATGTCTTGAGCGCATCTAATACGCCATCCCAGAATGTCAGGCGAGCACTGACCGCCATATTCGCTGCATCAATTGCTTCCTGTATTTTTATTTCATCATTCTTGCACAAATTATTGAGAAGCCTCAGGGACAAAGGCGCATGAAAGTCTTCATCTAGATGGATATGTCTATTTAGATAAAAGTGGAAAATTGGTGCATCTTTCTCTGCAACACCGATCCGTTGAAGAATTGAACGGAACATACCTGGAATAATATGCTCTCTTCCCAATGCTAAAGCCGCTGCTACCTGATGCGGCTTACTGCCTTGAATAAACTGAAACGTTGTTGAGGTAAAAAGCCGAGATGGTATTGGAACAGCAGAATTAGCCAACGCTTTTTCAATTCCTTCCTTGTTCACTGACTGTATAAAGTCAGACACAACTGCTGTATTAGCCCCTATTTCTGTCATCGCTTTCAGGTAAAGCTCAAAATGACTGGAAAATTCACCCTCATTATGTGTCTCATCAGACTCTTCCTCTAACACCAGTTCATTTATAAAGCGCCTGACACTGGCATCACCCTGTGGTGTCCAGGGATAGGTTGTTGGAGCAATAACTGACTGAAGATACTTAATCAATGACATGAAGTCCCATACAGAATAGATATGGTGCTCCATAAAGCACTTTAGATCGTCAACTGTCGTTACAGACTCGTATACAGGATGATTTTCCAGACGTTGTTTGAAAGAGGTAATGATTTCAGAGGTGATTATTTGTGACATAAAAGCTGTAGTTTCATTCTTTGTAATATAGATTGGACATTAGTCATGCATATCAGGCATGAATTCATTAGATTATCACAAAGACATTAGCGACCACTAACATAGTTGTGTCTGGCTATATGACCGGTTGACTGTTTATCAATACCCGTCACCCAGTCTTAATTACTGATATAGTAAAAATTATTTGGTATATAATGAAACACTATTGTGCGGTTATCTGGATGGTATCAAGCACTCTAAACAACACAAAGCTGTATCAAATTAAGCATAATAACTAATATGGAAAGGAAGCCATGTCACTCGCAAAAGCCTACACCCAGGCACTGCACGGGATTCGTGCCTTGCCGGTCACCGTCGAAATTCATATTTCAAATGGCCTGCCGGCCTTCACTATTGTTGGCCTGCCAGAAGCCGCTGTCAGGGAAAGCAAGGATCGGGTACGCGCAGCAATCATCAACGCTAACTATGAATTTCCGGCGCGCCGCATAACCGTTAATCTGGCACCCGCCGACTTGCCCAAAGATGGCGGCCGTTATGATCTGCCCATCGCCCTGGGCATACTTGCTGCATCCGGCCAGCTACCAACTGATGCCCTCGAACGCTATGAATTCCACGGTGAACTGGCTCTCAGTGGTGACTTGCGTCCGGTTCACGGCGCCTTGCCGGTTGCCCTGGGTGTGCGCCAGTCACAACGCACTCTGATCATGCCCGTCGAAGATGCCCGACAGGCTGCACTGGTCAGCGACATCAAGATCCTGCAGGCACATCATCTACTCGATATCTGTCGTTACCTGTGCCAGCAGGGCGATCTCGAAACCCCTGTATCCGATATCGAGGACCTACAACCACCGTCAACGATGGATATCAGTGATGTTCGCGGTCAGCACCGAGCCAAACGGGCGCTTGAAATTGCCGCTGCCGGAAAACATAACTTACTCATGATTGGGCCACCGGGTACAGGCAAAACCATGCTGGCCAGCCGTTTACCCGCGCTGTTACCTCCAATGACCGAACAACAAGCACTGGAAAGTGCGGCCGTTAATTCTATTAGCGCCACCGGCTTCGATATCAGGCACTGGAAAATCCGACCTTTCCGCACCCCTCACCATACGGCTTCAGGTGTCGCCCTGGTAGGCGGTGGCTCCAATCCTCGCCCCGGTGAAATATCACTGGCTCACCATGGCGTGCTGTTTCTCGATGAACTAACCGAATTTGATCGCCGTGTACTGGATGTCCTGCGCGAACCACTCGAAACCGGCACTATCACTATTTCAAGGGCCGCACGCCAGGCTGAATTTCCCGCGCGTTTCCAGCTCATCACTGCGATGAATCCCTGCCCCCAGGGTTATAGCTGCGATGGCAAGGCACTCTGCCAGTGCACTGCTGAGCAACAACGTAAACACCGGGCGCGCATTTCCGCCCCGCTACTGGATCGGATCGACATTCATATTGAAGTACCGCGTATAGACAAAGACGCGCTAAAAGAGACGGGGGCAGGCCTGGAAACCTCACAACAGGTGCGTCAACGTGTCACCCGTGCCTACCACATCCAGCTCCAGCGTGCCGGCAAAGCCAATGCCGAACTCAGCAGCCGCGAGGTTGAACAATACTGCCAGCTGGCTCCCGCAGACGCTGCACTACTCGACAAAGCACTGGATCACCTGAAATTATCAGCCCGTGCTTATCACCGCATATTGAAACTGGCGAGGACCATCGCAGACCTGGATAACGCCAGCTCAATCGGCTCAGCCCACATTACCGAAGCTATTTCCTATCGCAGCCTGGACAGGCTCATTGCGAACTAGCCACACAAGCCATAAACAGGTATCCTTAGCCCGCTCAAGCGCCCTTAGCTCAGCTGGATAGAGTGCATCCCTCCGGAGGATGAGGTCAGAGGTTCGAATCCTCTAGGGCGCGCCATTTTCAATGTCACTCCTTTCGGATTTCCGGCCCTTCGGCATAGCCTACGGGCGTTCAGCCTAAAATTGCTCAACCGCAATTTTTTAACGGCTTCACCCTC
>JBFFSQ010000113.1:0-9329 GCA_041572275.1 Gammaproteobacteria bacterium | reverse complement strand
TGAGGCTCACGAACGCAGCCTGAATATCGACTTTCTGCTGGGCTATTTAAAGCGTCTGCTCCCCAAACGCAAAGACCTGAAGATTATCATCACCTCGGCCACCATCGATCCGGAACGTTTTTCCAAACATTTTGATGATGCGCCCATTATTATGGTGTCTGGCCGCACATATCCAGTGGAAGTACATTACCGTCCCCTGCATGGTAATGATGAAGACGAGCGCCAGAAGGATTTACAGCAGGGTATTTCAGATGCGGTTGATGAACTGTCTCGCATCGACCGTAGCGACATTCTGGTGTTCCTTAGTGGTGAGCGGGATATTCGCGAAACGGCCGAATTTCTGCGAAAGCGACATTTACCCAACACCGAAATTTTACCGCTACTGGCGCGCTTATCGGCAGCTGAACAAAACAAGATTTTTCACACCTCGAATAAGCGTCGCATTGTACTGTCGACCAATGTGGCCGAAACCTCACTCACGGTACCGGGCATTAAATATGTGATCGATAGTGGCGTCGCCCGCATCTCGCGCTATTCCTGGCACAGTAAAATTCAACGCCTACCGGTAGAGCCGGTATCACAGGCATCGGCCAACCAGCGTAAGGGTCGCTGTGGCCGTGTCAGCTCCGGAGTCTGTATACGCCTGTATTCTGAAGAGGATTTCAACAGCCGCCCGGAATTTACCGAGCCGGAAATCCAGCGCACCAATTTAGCTGCTGTTATTTTACAAATGGAGAATCTGCAACTCGGCCATGTTGAAGACTTCCCTTTTGTTGAGCCTCCGGATAGTCGCCTGATTCGCGATGGCTACAAACTCCTGTTTGAACTTGGCGCCATCGATCACAAACATCACATCACGGCAATCGGAAAAAAACTGGCGCGCCTGCCCATCGAGCCCCGCATCGGCCGTATGTTACTGGAGGCTGAATCTGAAACCGCGCTCAACGAAGTATTGATTATTGCCTCGGCACTGGCGGTACAGGACCCACGGGAACGTCCGATGGATCGACAGCAGGCCGCCGATGAGGCGCAACGAACATTCCAGGACAACCGTTCAGACTTTATCAGCTACCTCAATCTGTGGCAGCGCTACCAGGAACAACAAAAGACATTGTCGGCCAACAAACTGCGCAAATGGTGCAAGGCGCATTTCCTGTCCTGGATGCGCATGCGTGAATGGCGTGACACGCACAAACAGATTCGCCATATGCTCAATGACCTGAAGCTGCGTTTCAACTCACAGGAAGCGGACTATGATGCCATTCATCGTGCCCTGCTCAGCGGTCTGCTGGGCAACCTCGGCTTCAAGGACGACAACCAGCAGTATCTGGGGGCGCGTAATCGCAAATTTATGATTTTCCCCGGCTCAGCCCTGTTCAAGTCGGCACCAAAATGGCTAATGGCAGCAGAAATTGTAGAGACCTCCCGCGTGTATGCCCGCACCGTGGCCAAGCTTGACCCGCAATGGATCGAGCGCAAGGCTCAACACCTGCTTAAACGCAGTTACAGTGATGCTCACTGGGAGAAACGCGCGGCACAGGTGACTGCCTTTGAGCGCACCACCCTGTATGGACTCATCATCACCCCGCGGCGCAAAATTAACTACGGCCCGATCGATCCTGTGGCCTCACGGGACATTTTTATTCGCTCGGCGCTAGTCACCGGTGATTTCAATTGCACGGCTGATTTTTTCGTCCATAACCAGCAACTGATCCATGAGCTTGAAAATCTGGAAGCCAAATCACGCCGCCAGGATATTCTGGTGGACGATGAAATCCTCTACCAGTTCTATGACCAACGCATTCCGTCCCATATATACAGCGGCCCACAATTGCTCAAATGGCTGAAACAGGAAAAACCCGATAATCTGTTGCTCACACGCGAACACCTGATGCAGCATGATGCGGCCAATATCACTGATCGCCAGTTCCCGGATCACCTTGAACTCAATGGTAGTCATTACCCGCTGGAATACCATTTTGATCCCAGTAACAACCAACGTGATGGCATTACCCTGATCACGCCACTGGCGGGACTGAATGCAATTAATGCTCAACGCTGTGAATGGCTGGTGCCCGGCATGCTACATGAAAAAATGGTGGGACTGATTCGTTCGTTACCGAAACAGCTGCGTCGCCATTTCGTGCCGGCACCAAACTTTGCCGATGCCTGCATGGAAATCCTGCAACCGGGTGAGCTGTCGTTGAGCTCAGCAATGTCGAATCATTTACGCAAAATTACCGGCACCGATATTCCTTATGATGCCTGGCGTCCACAATTGCTTGATCGACACCTGTTCATGAACTTCCGCATCATTAATTCACAGGGTGAAACCCTGGCAGAGGATCGAGATCTACAGGCCCTGAAAGACTGCTTCAGTGACCAGGCCGAAAGTGCTGTGCCTGAAGCCAGCAGCCATTCTATTGAGCAGGATGAAGTCAGCGCCGATATCCTCGATGAATTACCGGACAGCACTGAAATCAGCATGCAGGGCGTCACCATCAAAGGCTATCCGGCACTGGTGAAAGAAGGCCGCAAGGTTGCGTTGCGGGTGCTAAGTTCACAACAGGAAGCCAGGGACAAACATCGTCTCGGCTTACGCCAGCTCTATATGAATGCCCTGCCTGAACAGGTCAAACACCTGCGCGGCAATCTCCCCAACATCCAGAAACTGTGCCTGCAATATACTGCCATTGGTACATGCGATGACCTCAAGCACGACATCATCGCCGCCACAATCGATCAGCTGTTTACTCGCCATGAAGCACACAGTAAAGCGGATTTCGAACAGGTACTGGAGAAGGGCCGCAGTGAATTACACAACACGGCCACTGACTGGTGCCGACTCATCGGCAGCATCCTTAAGGAATACCAGGGATTGCGGAAAATCCTGAAAAACCCACCCCTGACCTGGCTCGATGCCATGAGTGATATTCAGGAGCAGCTCAACCATCTGTTCCGGCCTCATTTTCTACTCCAGAATGATGAGCAGTGGTTGCGCCAGTACCCGCGCTACCTGAAAGCCATTCACAAACGTCTGGAAAAAATCCAGGATAACCCGGGCCGCGATCGCAAGCAGCGGCTGGAAATCAGTCAGCTCTGGCAGGACTACCAGAAACGACTGCAGGCGCTGGAACAGCAGCAGGCTTATTCTGAACAGCTTGAGCATTATCGCTGGATGCTGGAAGAATACCGGGTCTCACTATTTGCACAGGAACTGAAAACCCTGATCCCGATCTCGGCCAAACGCCTGAAGACTTACTGGACTGAGATCTCTGATGCCTGACCCGATAGAATATCAGCATCAACTTATACGAGTGCGTGAGCTCCAGTTTGTTGACCTGATTCAAGGCATTCGCGGCAAATACTGCTATTCTTTCCGGATGATGATCAAAACAATTTCTGTCGTTCAACTTTGTCTGTTATTCCTGTTGCCAACCATTGCCAACGCCAGTGATGGCAAGGCCCTGTACAACAACAACTGTGCGATTTGCCACGGTAACAGTGGCCACGGCGGTGTGGGTATTCCACTGGCATTGCCTTCATTTCTGGAACAGGTTTCAGATCAATACCTGCATCGCACCATTCGCATCGGTCGCCCCGGTCGCGTCATGCCCTCTTTTTACAAGCTTAGCACTGAGGAAATTGATGCCATCATTGCCTACATTCGTTCCTGGCATAACCAACCTGCACCGACATGGGATGACACCCCGATCAAAGGCAATGCTGATAATGGCCGAACACTGTTTGCCAGTCATTGCGCCAGCTGTCACGGTGATCAAGCCAGGGGAGGCAAGGGTACTGGCGTCATGTTTTCACGACCTAAAGACCTGCCTATTACCGCACCCGCACTGAGCAATCAGGGATTCCTAAACTCAGCCAGTGACCAGATGATCAAACACACCATCATGAACGGGCGAAAGGAAACACCAATGCCAGCGGGACCAGCGCTGGGCCTGAGCGAACAACAGGTCGATGACATCATCAGTTACCTGCGCAGCTTTGAACAATCCAAAATTTTACA
Organism: Gammaproteobacteria bacterium; assembly: GCA_041572275.1. GTDB lineage: Bacteria > Pseudomonadota > Gammaproteobacteria > SZUA-229 > SZUA-229 > JBFFSQ01. The sequence goes on along the minus strand of JBFFSQ010000113.1, from coordinate 5,305 downwards.
GAAGCACGCAATCATCGACGAAGAATCCCCTTCACTGGTGTATGAGTCGCCCTATAGTTTCGAAGAAACCGTAGAGAATGTTAAACGCTCTATTGCCGGCATGAATTTTGTGCACATCCGTGACCAGGCCATTGATAGTGGCTTTGTCCCCGAAGGTAAAGAATCAAAACAACAGATGATGGTGTATTTCTGTAACTTTAATTTCCTCTACCAGGCCCTTAGCCTCGACCCACGTGTTGGCCTGTTTCTACCCTGCCGCATCACCATTGTTGAACAGGATGGCAAAGTTCAGGTCATGTCGATCAACCCGAAACATCTCAGCCATCTGTTTAATAACAACGAACTCGATGATGCCTGTGAAGAAATGCATGGGGTGTATACCTCGATATTGGAGGATGCCACCCTATGAAACGCGCAATGCTGCTGATCATGGCCCTGACTGGCCTGCTATTGAGTCCCATTCTGTTTGCTATGGATAGCGGTGGTTTAATGATGATTCGTTCCAGTCAGTCGTTCCCAGAAACCATGTCGGTGTTACAGGAAGCCATCAAAAAGCGCGGTTACACTGTCTCCCGGGTGCAACGTGTGGATATTGGCCTCAGTGCCCGCGGTTTCAAAACAGACAAATACCGGGTTGTGTTCTTCGGCAAGACCGATGAAATCCAGAGTCTCAGTCAAAGCCACCCCGAACTGATACCGTACATTCCACAAAAAATCGCCATCTTTGCAGAAGGCGAAGATACCATATTGACCACCTCAAATCCGATGGTTCTCAACGACCTGTTTCATGATTCCCAGCTTAAAGACACTTTTCAGCGCTGGTTTGAGGACACTACCGCCATACTCGATTACGTGCAAAATTCTGAATGACGTCTATTATCTTAAAAAAAGATTCTAACGAGTAAGACGAAAGCATCCGCATGAGCACTAAAACCGGCATCGAATTACGCGAACACCTCAGAATTGGTGTGGTGGTTGAGATTGAATTAACGGTACCCGGCAAGGACACCGTCACTGTACGCACACGTAACATCAGTGATGGCGGTCTGTTTCTTATACTGGATAATATTGAGATGCCTGCTATTGGCACCAAAGTCATGGTCAAACTCAAAAATCAGTTAGGTGACGGTGAAGAACCACCACTTAACCATGCCGCTGTTGTTCGACATGAACCAGAAGGTATTGGTCTCAAGTTCATTTAACACACATGATGCAGCAGAGCTTTTACATCCTATTGTGGCTGGTTGTTTTTATTAAATAATTTTCTCAACTCATCCTTTGCCTGTTCGAGTATTTCTTTCTGCTCAGGTGGCAACTTAGTTCCTGCACGATTAATATAAAACACCAGCATCGACATGGCTGAACGAAATGGCTCGGCTTTACGCTGGGTACTCGCCTCTGCTGACTGCTTTAAGGACAGTGCAATTCGACGCGGATCAGACCAGGTGAACACACCAGGCTCCAGATCCAGCGCGTGACTCTCACGCGTAACTTTAGCCGACCAGTTTTTGTTTTGATCAGTATTCACGGTTTGACTTTTTCCTGTCAGGCTTTAAACAGATCTCGCCGTGCTTTTCCGGGTACTTGCCTGACTTATCAAGATAGAATGCCCTGATCAACTCCATATCGCGATCGATATCACCACTTGGGTAAAGTGTTTGCCCAACACCCAGCGTTTTATTTTTATAATCGAGATAACCCAGAGCGATCGGTACTTTCGCTTCCATCGCAATATAGTAAAAACCAGTTTTCCAGTAACTCACCCGTGAACGAGTACCTTCTGGCACGATAGCCAACTTCATCACCTCACGGCAACTGAATTGCTCCACCATTTTAGCAATAAAGCCATGAGGCTCACGACGATCAACGGGGACCCCACCCAGAGATTTAAACACGTAGCCGAACGGCCCCCAGAACAAGGTGTGTTTTGCAACAAACAAAAACCGCTCACCGAGCGACCACATGTAAAGGATGCCGTAGATAAAATCCCAGTTACTGGTATGAAACGCGGCAATCAACACGTACTTGTCTTCATCAGGCAAGCGCGCATCAAGGCGCCAGCCGGTGAGATTCAGACATTGTCGAGCAATGTGTTTAAGCATACTGATAAATATCCATTAACTTCTATTTCTCCCACAGTAAAAAATCCCACCTGTTACCGCCCTATCTAGCATTCAAGATTCCTTCATTTCAGTCAGTAGGACATTGCATGACTGATTCAAAGATTTGCCAGCTTATTTTTTTCAGCCCTGGTTAATTTAGTCACTACCCGTTTATATGAATCGTTAACAAGCTGAATCAACATAGCATCCGGTATCTCTGTTGTTAATGATACGGTAATCCAGTGCTTTTTATTCATATAATACCCTGGAATCACCGACTCGAATTGACTCACTAAAGTCTCCGCATCTGCCGGTGCACACTTTAACGTCACTCGTGGCGGCTGATCTTTTTGTGACACCAGCGCAAACATCTTGCCCATGACTTTAAACACCCGGGCATCTGGACCAAATGGATAACTCGCTTCTGCAGCTTTATAGGTTAACAGCATTTTCTCAAGTTTATCTTTGTTCATAGGTTAGCTGCTTCCCCGTTCAATTAAGACCATTGATATGTCCAATATGTTCTGCCTCCGGTAGCTATAGTACAATAGCGCATCTGATTTTTGGCATGATGACATGCGCAACCCTGAGATACCGCAAACAATGAGTACAGAACAAGCATTACAGGCACGTAGTGAATCCAAATGTGAATTATGTAGCGCCACTGATGACCTGGCTGTCTATGAAGTCCCCCCTGAATCTGATGGCAGTGCTGATCAATGTATACTTATTTGTAATACCTGCCGAAATCAGATCGACCATCCTGAACAAATGGATGTTAATCACTGGCGATGCCTGAATGACAGCATGTGGAACCAGACACCTGCAGTACAGGTGATGGCCTGGCGCATGTTAACTCGCTTGAGAGCAGAAGGCTGGCCACAGGATCTACTCGATATGCTCTATTTAGACGACGACACCCAGGCCTGGGCCCAGGCGACAGGCGAAGGCGCAAGTGATAATGATACGATCAGGCATCTCGACAGCAACGGCGCGGTTCTCGAAGCTGGCGACACCGTTACTCTCATCAAAGACCTCAATGTAAAAGGTGCCAACTTCACCGCCAAGCGAGGTACTGCTGTTCGTGGTATTTCACTGGTGGCAGACAATCCCGAACACATCGAAGGTCGGGTGAACGGCCAGCAGATTGTAATCCTGACCAAGTTTGTTAAGAAATCGAACTGATCAAGGTCTGTTCGTTGTGAACTGGACGTGCTGATTTGAAAATTCTTAATAACAATATAGCACTGATAAACAATCTCAAGTCTTCACTCAGCTGTTATCGCTACTGGTGGCTGTTTTTTCTTGCCACAATGTTACTGGATTTCATCAGCACGGTTTACTTCATGAACAATAAAGGCATTCACCTGGAACAAAACCTGGCAGTACGTTGGCTTGCCTATAACATGGGTATAGTACCTGGCGTATTGTTAGGAAAATTTTTGCAATTATGTTCAGTACTCGGTTTATCGGCCTTATCATTTAAATTAAGCCGCGCCATACTGTTGCTGGTCATCCTGCTCAATTTACTCGCCGTATTTATTAATCTGTTATGAAGCAAACGACACAATTACATGTGGCCAAAGATGGCAATTGTTATTCCAAATGATCTGAAATTATCATTGCCGATGGTAATCCGTTTGTAGTCAAGAAATTCAACACGGAAATTTTCATTTCCCCAGACCAACGACAATCCATAGACACGACCAGTGTCATCCACTTCCCTGAAGTTCTGTGTACCATCCTGAAGCAGCACTTGATAATCAGCATCCACCAGTCCGGCTTTCAGCAATAGCGGCCAGTCATTCGGCCTAAAGGTTGCCAGCAATGATTGCGAGTTATATTTAAATTCACCGGCATAATACATATCACCGGTATCATTCCAGCCATTCAAGCGCTCATACTGCACGCCCAGATTCCATTTATTCCATTCTTTGAATTCATAGCCGACATGAAAACCAAAACCACCGTCAAGTTCATCTTCTATAAAGCCACCGCTTTCTGCTTCAACAAACTCAAGATTAAGACCTATTCCGAATCCTTCGGTATATGCCTGCAAGGGATAGAACATCAAACAAAAACCCATCACACTTAACCATTTTTTGTACGACATCACCCTCTCCTTCACACACATCTAATTACAAATTAACCTCCTGTCTGAAAACCCATATTGAGCGACATCAAGAATTTGCGACAAAAAAAATGGCACAGAAATCTGCGCCATTTTATATAACTCATTCGTCAATGTTCTAGGGATGTCGACCCTGTTTTTTTATTTTCGATTTTTGATGACCACGATGCTCATCTTGAACATGATCAGGAATCGCCACATCATCACTATGCGCAATCTCACGTGTTGAATACTTTGTCGTTTGGGTTACTGAATCATGTTCCCTGATTAGATCAATAAAACTACTGTAATTGATACTATTATTCATTTCTACTCTCCTGCGACTCATTAGATACTTCACACAGTGTTTCGTTAAATGGTTTTACTAATAGAACAATTCCCCACAGAACTTATAAGTAAATATTTACGTTTCCGATAAACTTTATATATAAAAAATTCTGAGATTTCAATCACAAATTTAGCCTGGTTTTTAAAACTTTCATAAAGACAGCCTATAAGATCATGTGATTTCACATCAAGGCATAATCCCAAGTCACTGAATTCTCTATTTTTAGCCTATATCTATCTCAATTCTGCAATAAGACTTAAAACCCTCATCCATATGAAATTTTTATTTTAAAAATTGCTAATAATTTAATGTAGCAATCAAGATAAACTCACAAAATAAAGCCTTTCTTAGCCTGGATGGTCCCTGCATACAGTGCGATCACTAAACACCGCTGTTCTTTCACACTCTCCATATCGCTATTTGTGCCTTTGATGACTGCAATTATTTTACCTTTTACTCTATTTTTTATTTACAATTTCCATGCTGGAAATATGTTTTTAGAACGACTGACGGTGCTTGCCAGCCCCTCATTACTCAGTTATTTTAAACCGCTATAAGCATATGTCTTTACCGTTACTGAGCAGTCCATGACATACGATTTTAATTTTTCCTGTACACCTGATTACGTCATCATTGAAACACACGGACTGGCAAACAGTGACGAGTTTTCCAGCTTATTAAACGACTTAACACAATCGCCCCAGTGGGTGACCGGTTCTAAACTATTAATCGATCATCGCGATC
>JBFFSQ010000112.1:0-9601 GCA_041572275.1 Gammaproteobacteria bacterium | reverse complement strand
GGTAAACCATTTGACGACGTCAAAGTTATATTTCTGATCAAGCGACGCTTGCACGAGAATGTCTCCTCTTTTTTCTTATGAGGTTGCCAGCAAAGGCGGTTTCAAACTCTCGATGTCAGTTTCCAGACATCTCGAGTTATATATTTTGAATAAACAGTAATTTGAGAAAATTATCATTTACCCCAATTAACCCAATTATTTTTTGATCTAACAATGACTTAGGGCGAAATTTTCACTTTCTTCTTAGTGAATTCATTCGACACTTTACTTCAAATCATGATTAATCCACAAAATAACTAGGGAATTATATAACCTTGTCACCTAAAAATGATGACAAAAATCAATTTTACACGCAAATTGTGGTCTATTGCTAAGTGATTTTTAAAATTTTATTTATCCGCTTATAGACAATTCTTTTTGGCGAGCGCTTATCAGACGGTTGTCTTATGAATAGTCAGGGTAATGGTCGAGAAATTTCTACGCGATAACATGTCAATAACGATACAATATTCAGATTCACCTAAACTTATGGAGTGTAAAGAAGCATGGCAATGATCATTCAGACCGTCGAAGGCGTGGTGTCAAACCGGTTTGATATTGAAAAACCTTCGCTTAATTTCGGTCGTTCTGTTGAAAGTCATGTTCAAATTGATGATCTGGCTGTGAGTAGCAAGCATGCCAGAATCACCGTCGAGGAAGAAAACGGTAAGGAAGTCTTCTATATCGAGGATCTTGGTAGTACCAATGGTACATTCGTTAATGAAGAAAGCATTAACGACAAGGTTCTCCTGCGACATAACGACAATATTCGTGTGGGCTGGAATAACTTCATATTTATCGATGAAAATGAGGTTGACCTGGAAAAAACCAGTGAAATCAAGAAAAGCTGGATCCCCGGTGTTTATTATACCAAGGACAAATGATTTTCATTGAGCTGTTTATTCTTATTATTGTTGTCCTGATTGTGGCACTTGCCCTTAAACCACCAGGCCCTAAATAGTCTGTTATCAAAATCATGGATGCCCACGCTCTCGATATTCTAAACACCGTATTTGGCTACCCACAGTTTCGCCATCATCAACAGGCTATTGTTGATCATGTTATAGATGGTGGCGACGCTGTAGTGCTCATGCCTACAGGTGGTGGTAAATCACTGTGTTATCAGATTCCCTCCATAGCCCGAAACGGCACAGGTATTGTCATATCGCCACTGATTGCTCTGATGCAGGACCAGGTGACTGCTTTACTACAGAATGGTGTAAAGGCTGCCTACCTCAATTCCACACTCGATTTCCAGACCTCACAGACTATAGAGCGTGAACTGGTCAACGACCAGCTTGACTTACTTTATGTAGCCCCCGAACGCCTGATGACCGATGGTTTTCTGAACCTTCTGGCGCGTACAAATATAGCCCTGTTTGCTATCGATGAAGCCCATTGTGTATCCCAGTGGGGCCATGACTTTCGCCGGGAATATCTTCAGTTATCTGTACTCCATCAACGTTTTCCGGATATTCCACGCATTGCTTTAACAGCTACCGCCGATAAACCGACCCGTCTTGAAATCATTGAGCGTCTGGGATTAGATCAGGCCCGAATTTTTGTCTCCGGTTTTGATCGGCCTAACATTTGTTACCGAATTGCAGAGTCTGACAGCAACCCTCGGCAGGCATTATTCAACTTCATACAACAGGAACATGATGGTGATGCTGGCATCGTTTATTGCCTGTCGCGCAAGAAAGTCGAGCAAACAGCAGAATGGCTGAGCAGTAAAGGTTTAACCGCCTTGCCGTATCATGCCGGCTTGAGTGCTGAAATCAGACAACAACATCAACACCGTTTCTTAAATGAAGATGGCATTATCATTGTCGCGACTATTGCTTTTGGTATGGGAATAGATAAACCAGATGTACGTTTTGTTGCCCACCTGAATCTACCTAAAAGCCTGGAAGCCTATTATCAGGAGACTGGTCGAGCCGGACGTGATGGACTGGCTGCCAATGCCTGGATGATGTATGGCCTACAGGATGTCATTATGCTACGGCAGATGACCGAGACCTCCGATGCTGATGAGTCTCACAAACGCGTTGAGCATCATAAGCTCGAAGCTATGTTGGGCTTTAGTGAATTAACTAGTTGTCGTCGTCAGGCATTATTAGCATATTTTAATGATCACTTAGAACAGCCCTGTGGTAATTGTGATACCTGCCTGACGCCAGTCGAAACCTGGGATGCCACCGTAGTTGCCCAGAAAGCCCTGTCCTGTGTCCACCGAACAGGACAACGATTTGGAGTGAACTACCTGATTGATATCCTCTTGGGGAAGGACAATGAGCGTGTGCAGAGTTTTAACCATCAGCAACTCAGTGTGTTTGGTATAGGTACAGAGCTTGATGCTAAACAGTGGCGTGGCATATTTCGTCAGCTCATCGCACGGAATCTACTGGCTGTTGACATCCAGGGACACGGAGGTTTGCGCCTGACTGAAAACTGTCGATCTGTCTTGCGTGGAGAGCAAACACTGATGTTGCGAAAAGTAACGAAAAAACTAAAACGCGACAAATCCAAACAAAGCAAACACTTCATTCATGCCGATGACAGTAAGCTATGGGACTCATTACGTGAATGTCGACGTCAACTGGCTGAAGAACAGGGCATTCCACCGTATATGGTCTTTCATGATGCCACACTGATGGAAATGTTAGCCAATCAACCTATCACACATGAGCAGTTGGCGAGAATATCCGGGGTTGGTGAGCATAAACTTGAAGCCTATGCCGATGAATTTCTGGCTATTATTCGTGAACATATGGAAGAGATAAATCAGTCGTCTTCAGGCACCAGTACAGTCGACGAATCACTACAATTATTCCGCTGTGGTATGGATGTCGAAACAATTGCACAAACTCGCAGCTTGAAGCCAACAACTATTTACAGTCATTTGGCTAAATCTATTCAGCAAGGAGAGCTGAAAGTTGAAGAAGTGATAGATATCAACTCTCAGCAAATTACCATCATTCAGAATTTATTAATGGATATTGGCGAAGGTGGTAAAAAACTTAAACCTGTGTACGAGGCACTCGATGGTGAATATGATTATGGTCAGCTTCGTTGCGTCAATGCAGGTCTGGGACTCTTATAGTAGAGTAAATGAATCATGTTAGAGTATGTGTTTTTTAATGATGAACCGATGAAACTTTTTCAGGCCTACCTTGATAAACACGGTGTACCCGCAACATCTATTCGCAATGAAGAGAATTTTGAAATAGCTATCCCAGAAGACCTGAATGATAACCTGATCGATGACATCGAAGATTATTATGATGAAGTAAGTGATATGGATCAGCGACTGGTGGAAGAAGCTCAAGCTGATAGCGAAGATAATTATCACATGGCTAGTATCCTGGTCACTTTACAGGATGGTCGCTCTTCATATGCTGATGTTTCACCCGAATTGTTATCGAAACTCATGCAGGTAATTACGCCACAGGAACTAGGGGAAGTTGTACAGGCCATTACTCAAGCGGTTGAAAATCCTGATGATCGCTTATTTTGCCAACGTGTTCGTGATGGCGATTTTAAATTTGATGAACAGGAATGATAATCATGGACAAGTATATTCAGAATCTTGCAGATAGCATTTTGGCATGGGCACCTAACGCTGGTATTGCCTTACTCATTTTGATAGTTTTTATGACCCTGGCCAGGGTTTTAAAAAGTCTGATTATCAGAAATGCACAAAGAGTTGGTCTTGATGAACACATTGCAAGATTACTTGCACGAGCAATTCGCATTACTCTTATGTTATTCGGTGTTATTACTGCCGTAGGTACATTAGGTATAGACGTTTCAGCACTGGTTGCAGGTTTGGGTCTCACCGGTTTTGCGCTTGGCTTTGCCCTTAAAGATACTATTTCTAATCTACTATCAGGAATTTTGATTTTACTGTATCGACCATTTACAGTTGGCGATCACATCATCATTGCCGGTAATGAAGGTGCAGTTGTATCCATCGACCTTAGATATACAGAATTAAGACATGATGACACACGTATATTAATTCCTAATTCAAAGCTCTTTACCGATCCCATAACGGTTAAGGCAAGCAATAACTAATATGTTTATCTAAGAGACTAACAGTATTCAAACGCTAACAAAGCTGTTACTTAGCATCTTCAACAAAATATACAATCGATAGTTTATTCGCACAAATGGCAGTGGAATTAGTCTTGAGCCAAATTATTCCAGCCTGTATCCAGCATAAAGCGTTCACCGTATTTCTTCTGTAATTCATCCATACGTGCACTCAGCTGATCAATGCCTTGGTTGCGCAAATAGTGCAGAGGACCACCTCTGAATGGCGCGAAGCCGGTACCAAAGATTACACCTGCATCAATATATTCCTCATTCTCAGTTACTTTTTCACGCAGACAGGCAGTTGCTTCATTGAGTAAGCGCATAACCATACGATCTTCCAGTTCCTTGATATTGGAATAGCTGATATTTTTATTTTTTATCGGATGACCTTTACTCCATTTATAAAAGCCTTCACCTGATTTTTTACCCAGTTTTTTATTATCAACCAACCTGTCCAGTTTTTCTGGTACACCAAGATTCATGGTTTCTGACAATATAGAAGCGACGGAACGACATACATCCAGTCCAACAGTATCGGCCAGTTCGATGGGTCCCATGGGCATGCCAAAATTCAGGGCCGCCTTATCAATCATTTCTGCTGGAATACCTTCACTGAGCATTTCAACGGCCTCTAACAGATATGGCATTAAGATTCTGTTCACCAGAAATCCCGGGGTGCTTTTCACAGCAAGCGGTAGTTTCTCGATTTGGCGTCCGAAAGCCAGGGCTTTTTTAGTAACCGCTGCATCGGTGTTGTCACCACTGACAATTTCTACCAAAGGCATCAGGGCAACAGGATTAAAAAAGTGAACGCCTACCAGACGTCCTGGATTTTGCAGGCATGTAGCAAGTTGTTCCAGAGGAATACTCGATGTATTTGTGGCCAGTATTGCATCCGTTTTCATTTGAGGTTCAATATTTTTATAAAGTGATTGTTTCACATCCTTGTCTTCGAAAATCGCTTCGATTATTAAATCGGCATGGGGAACACCATGACCCAGATGATCAGGAATCAATCGATCCATGGCTGCGCGTATAGATTTTCGATCTTTCTTGAATTTCTTCTGGAACATACTTAATGCACGTTGCATTGTTTTTGCTAGCATGGCAGGTTCGCGATCTTGTACGCTTACTTTAAAACCGCGTAAGGCACACCATGCCGCAATATCGCCACCCATAACGCCGCCGCCAATAACATGAACATGTTCAGGTACGAAATCTTTTTTGCTGGCCTGAGCCTTGAGTTTTTCCTGCAAAAAGAAAACTCGCACCAGGTTTTGTGCGGTATCATCAGTGACCAGACTGGCAACTGATTCAGCTTCTTTCTCTAACATGCGCCGTGGATTATCCATATGTTTCTGCCACAACGAGATCAGTTTATAAGGTGCAGGGTAGTGCTCTTCTCGTGCTTTTTTACTTACCTGTTTACGCATCTGCTTGGCAATGATCGGCCTTAGCAGAGCATGGTTCATAAGTTTGTCTTTCCTCGACAGCTCTTTGATCGCAGGCTTATTGATTACAAAGTAACGTGCTGCACGTTTAAGCTGACGTTCGGGCACCAGATCATCGACCAGCCCCATGGCCTTTGCCTGACGCCCTTGTAGCATACGTCCTGTTAACATTGCATTCATCGCAGCCATTGGTCCTGCTTTCTGGATCGAGCGAACACTACCGCCAAAACCCGGATGAATACCCAACTTAATTTCCGGCAAACCCACACGGGTGGATGTGTCATCACACATAATTCGATATGTACAGGCGAGGGCCAACTCCATGCCGCCACCCAGGCAATAACCTTTTATCATGGCTACCGTTGTGCAGGGCAGGCTTTCAATCATGTTCATGATTTCATGACCACGATTTAGCATCTCCATGGCCTGTTCCTGGGTCTTAATTTTCGTGAACTCATTTATATCTGCACCGGCGATAAAGCCATTGCTTTTATCACTAACAAACACAATTCCAGCTGGCATCGATTGAGCAAGCTCATTGATTATTGTTTTGAGCTCGTCTAGTACGGTAGATGAAAGAACATTGGTACTTGAATTAGCAACATCCAGATGTAACCAGCAGATATTTTCATCATCACGGTCGATTTTCCAGTGTGTATATGCCATGGTTTTATTCCTCTGAACCTTCTGTTGCTGCATTTTCAATCAACATCGCGCCGCCTTGACCACCGCCGATACACATGGTGGCAATACCACGTTTGGCATTGTTACGGTTAAGTACCTTGGCTAGATGGAGCACAATGCGAGCGCCACTGGCACCTACCGGGTGTCCCATGCTGACGCCACCACCATCAATATTCAGATGTTCCTGTGATATTTCACCCAAAGCCTGTTTTAAACCGAGTTGTTGCTGACAATAGTCATCCTGTTTTAAAGCTTCGATACAGCTCAATACCTGACCGGCAAAGGCTTCATTAATTTCCCAGTAATCGATATCGTCCAAAGACAATTTATGGTTTTTTAGTACTGGTGCTACGGCGTGAACCGGACCCAGTCCCATCTCAGATGGATCCAGTCCTGCCCACTGACAGTCTTTGATTTTAGCCAGTACAGGCAACTTATAACGTTGTATTGCTCTTGGACTAGCCAGTATTAACATGGCCGCACCGTCTGTGATCTGGGCACTGTTACCGGGGGTGACAGTGCCATAGATTCGATCAAAATAAGGCTTCAGTCGGGCTAGATTAACCATCGAAGAATCTCGGCGTATGCCATCATCGAAATCAAAATAATTGCCCCTGCCATCATACAAAGGTTCGATTTCATCCAACCAGCCATTGTCATGAGCTTCGGCCAGGCGCTGATGACTGAGCACTGAAAACTCATCCATCTGCTCACGACTGATTCCAAAACGATAGGCAATTTTTTCAGCTGTTTGACCCATCGATAAACCAGCGATTGGATCGGTTAGACCTTTAAGTAAGGCAATTACCGGTTTTAAATGGGCCGGGCGTAATTGAAAAAACGCCTGTAACTTTTGCCCCAGTGTTTTAGATGCCATCAACTGTGCTAACCAGTTCACCATGCGGTCATTAAATAACACGGGCGCATGGCTCATCGATTCAACACCACCTGCGAGTATCAGATCAGATTTACCGCTGGCAATGTTCATGAAAGCAGAATCCAGGGCCTGCATACCTGACGCACAATTACGTTGTACCGTCCAGGCAGGTGTTTGCTGTGAAATACCTAAACGGAGTGCAATAATACGGGCGATATTTGCTTCCTCTGGGCCGGGCATAACACAACCTACGATGACTTCATCAATTGCATCGGCTGTAAAATTCTGCCTTAGGAGTAGAGGTCGGGCAGCTGCCACGGCCAGGTCAGTAGCTAAAAAAGGCCCCTGTTGTCCTTTAGCTTTCAAAAAAGGAGTACGACTACCATCAACGATATAGACATCTCTGAATTTACTACTCATCGCAATTCCCATCCTTCTTTGCTAAATTCATCCACTCGAATCGCATTCAGTGTCGCGTCATAAGCGAGCTGTATACGTTCGGCTTCCTGTGAATCAAGAATATCCAGTTCCACGGCTTTCGCAAGTAAAGGAACCACCGGTTGCTGCTGGATTAAACCGATACGCATAGCATCACGAAGTTTACGTTCAGCATCTTCAGCTTCCAGTACCCGCTTTAAGGCATACTCTAAGCGTCCCATGGCATCATCAGGTTCTTCAGTCCAGTAGATGTCACTGGTCAGACGATCACGGGTATCTGAGGGTTTCAATAATAAACGGGCGACTTCATGTCCAAGTTTGTCATTGGCTCCACCATAGGGTTTGGTGAGTGGGAAAATAATGATATTGAGGAGTTTACCTACCACTGGAATAGGGAAATTACGGAGTACATTTTTCATCGACTCCTGAACATTATAGAGGGAATCCTCACATGCCCATTTCAGTAATGGCAGATCATTAGTTTTACACTCCTGATCTTCAAAATGTTTTAGCGCCGCAACTACCATATACATATTAGATAATGCATCGGCCATGCGGCCGGATAGTTTTTCACGGCGCTTCAGACTACCACCAAGAATGAGTACGCTGGCATCTGCCAGTAAAGCAAAGGCCGCACTCATACGGGTGAGTTGACGATAGTAATATTTAGCAGCACCTTTACCAGGTGCATTAACCAGTTTAGCTCCTGTGAGACCGAGCCACAGGCTACGAAAGATATTGCTGGTAATAAAACCCATATGACGGAACAGGGCATCATCAAACATTTCCAGGGATTGTTCTGGCTCAGGATGATTTACGGCTTCAATTTCCTTCAGTAAATAGGGGTGACTGCGAATGACACCCTGGCCAAAAACAATCATGCTACGCGTGAGAATATTGGCACCTTCAACCGTAATGCTGATCGGAATTCCCTGGTAGGCACGGCCAAGGAAATTATGAGGCCCAAGACAGATGCCGTGACCACCGTGCACATCCATCGCATGGTTAATCACTTTACGCATGCGTTCAGTCAGTTGGTATTTAACGATACCGGATATCACCGAGGGGTCTTCACCAGCATCCAGCGCGGTTACTGTTAACAATCGTGCTGATTCCATGAGATAAGTTTGTCCAGCAATCTGTGCCAGTGATTCTTCAACTCCTTCGAAATTACCAATAGGAATTTTAAATTGTTTACGAATGCGCGAATAAGCACCGGTATAACGTGCCGCATATTTACCGGCGCCAGTACTCAGGGCAGGTAAAGATATTGCTCGACCATCGGATAAACAGTTCATTAGCATGGTCCAGCCTTTACCGACATAGTCAACACCGCCAATAACCCACTCAATGGGTATAAAAACATCTTTGCCACGATTGGGGCCATTCATGAACGGATGATTACTGGCAAAATGACGGTTACCGATGTCGATGCCGGGCAGGTCGGTGCGAATCAAGGCCAGAGTAATACCCAGATCAACTTCCTTACCTAGTTGATGATCCGGGTCATAGAGTTTAAATGCCAGGCCCAGTAGGGTAGCCACCGGGCCAAGTGTGATATAACGTTTATCCCAGTTCAGACGAATACCGAGTACATCATTTTCACCATTAAAACTGTCTCGACACACAACACCGGTATCTGGCATAGCGCCGGCATCACTTCCGGCTTCAGGTCCGGTGAGTGCAAAACAGGGAATTTCTTCACCACTGGCCAGGCCTTTGAGATAAGTATCTTTTTGTTGTTCAGTACCATATTGTAAAAGTAGTTTTGCTGGTCCCAATGAATTGGGCACCATTATGGTGACAGCTGCGGTGATACTACGACCGGCAACCTTCATTACCACCGATGAATGAGCAAGTGCTGAAAAGTCCAACCCCCCATATTTCTTGGGAATAATCATGGCAAAGAACTTATTGTCTTTTAAAAATTGCCAGATCTCTGGCGACAGATCATGATCTTCATGGGTAATTTTCCAGTCATCCAGCATCTGGCACAGTTCTTCCACTGGACCGT
>JBFFSQ010000111.1:0-9668 GCA_041572275.1 Gammaproteobacteria bacterium | reverse complement strand
GGTGAGGGAAAACCAGCTGAGAAGTTGAGCTGGAAAATTACTGGCAAGCAACATACGGTGTGTAAACTGTAGTGAGCTTGAGTCAAAGTTGAGGTCAGTAGACCTTAGAATAGTCTTGAATGGATTGTTATATGCGTAAATTATACATATAAAAGTGTATGATTTACTTGAAGCAGCATACAAGAAAGATAAGAAATAAATTGGTTTTGTGTCTAGAATAAGTTCAATCGGTAGTGAATAATAATATGTGAATTCAATCGGATATTGTTATGTGGCTTATTATGATTTTCTTATGCATTGAATAGCCGCTGTCGATCGTTTGTTTCTATATGATCTGTATGTCATATAGAAATCTGCTCATTATTTAAATACGGATAGTTTAATAATAAATGTTAGCATTCTCTAATTCTCACAAATATATATTATTATTTGTCTTACTGATTCTTTTCGGTTGTGCTGAAAAGCCTCAGAAAACCTTACGCGTCGGTGCCGTGCTATGGCCTGGATATGAGCCTCTGTATCTGGCTGATAAATTAGGTTTTTACGATAAGCATCCTATCAAGATCATTGATTATTTATCCAATACTGACGCAATACAGGCATTTAGAAATCATAACCTGGAAGCTGGTGCTTTTACCTTAGATGAAACCTTGCAAATTCTGGATGATGGAATTGATATTGACGTCATTCTGATCATGGATATGTCTAATGGTGGCGATGTTATTCTGGCCAATCAGGATATCAACAGCGTGAAAGACCTTAAAGGAAAGCCTGTTGCTGTGGAGAGTAGTGCGGTAGGCGCATTTGTGCTTAAACGAGCGTTAGAGCTAAATGGTATGGGTATTCATGATATTCAGGTCGTTTCGACTAATGCGATGGAGCAGGCCAGCAGTTTTGAAAAGGGTGAGGTCGTTGCATCAGTTACGTTTGATCCATATCGAACACAATTGCTGAAAGCAGGTAAAAAAGAAATATTTAACTCTACGTTGATTCCTAATGAGATTGTTGATGTGTTAGTGGTGCGTAAGAGTTATTCACGACAGTACCCGGAGACGGTACAGAGCCTGGTCGATTCGTGGTTTAAGGCGCTAGAGTATCAGGCGCTTAATCCAGTAGTTAGTACAGGGTATTCGCTAAAAAGATTCGATACAACGACTACAGACTATATGGCAAGCCTTAAATTAATAAAATTTTCAACAAAAGAGGATAATTATAATTTTCTTAATGAATCAACAAGTCCCCTTTTAAAACAGCAGGAAAAAATTATAAAAATTTTGAAAGAGCTTGGTTTAGTCAATAAATCACCTTCGTTAGAAGGTCATTTGAATAAGAATTACATTCCTTAATGCGGTTTTTTTCACGCTACCCGATAATTGTCTGGTTTTTGGTTATTGCGTTAATAACAAGCGTTAGCGTTTCTTACTATACTTACGAATTTGTTTATCACAAACAGACTGAAGAAGTGATTGATTCAGAGCTTGCTCGAATTAGTCAGCGTATGATTCAGTTGCAAGGTACAGTCAATGACTTCAATCGCCGCAATGATGACAATGCCATACATCGAGAGGTTTCACGTCTGACGAGTGATGAGACGATGGAATTGATAGCCATTGTTGATGAGCATGGCTATATAAAGTATTCGTCATTAATAGAATATCGTGATGTGCTAGCAAAAGACATTCCTGAGATTTTCATGGCGATCAATGATAAAGATGCCAAAAATGTATCGGGTTCAATTGGTGTGGTTGAGGGTGGAGATGGAATTGTTGGTGTGTATCCATTAAATCATATTTCTCATAAAGTTGAACATGATGGGTATTTTTACTCATATTTGTTTGCTCAGTTCGACCTTTCTCATACACTGAAAGAGTTGCATTATCGCCAGAGGCAGGAAATAACTCGAACCACGCTAATTCATTTTACGTTACTGTTTGCCGGTTTTTTGTTGCTCTATATCAGTATGCAGAGTCGGTTAAAGTCTATATTAAATGGGATTGTCTCGTTTTCTGAAGGTGATTACGGTTCGCGTATTAAGCTCGATGGTGCTGATGAGTTTAGTAAGATTTCGAATGGTTTTGATTCCATGGCATCGAAGCTGCAGGCTCAGAATCAAGGGCTGACTGATTTAGCCGGGCAATTGCATATGCAGCATCAGGAATTGCTGCTACAGGAGCAGGATCTTCGGGTTACTTTAAATAGTATTGGCGATGCGGTTATTGCAACAGATTCAGAAGGTTTGGTGACGCGTATGAATCCTGTAGCGCAGACGCTGACTGGCTGGACTCTTGATGATGCGTCAGGCAAGCCAATTACTTCAGTTTTTAAAATTGTTGATGCGGTGACACGACAGACTATTGATAACCCGGTTGATAAGGTAATAAAAACAGGCCAAACAGTATATCTCAGTAATAATACCACTCTTATTTCACGTGATGGCTCTGAGTATCAAATTTCAGATTCAGCAGCTCCAATTCGTAATGAAAATAATGTAATTCAGGGGATGGTGCTTATATTTAATGATGTTACAGAGCAATACCGGTTACGTCAGGCTGCAGCAAAAAGTGAATATCTTCTTAGGTCTATCATGGATAATTCACCCGCTATGATTTATGTAATTAATAGATCAGGTGAATTCACCTATGGCAACAAACAGTTCCAGGCTGTATTCGACTTAGATAAAGACGATGTCGTTGGGGCATCATGTCATGATGTATTTATGAATTCTGATGCCGAAGAAATGTATAAAAATGACATGATTGTTTTGAACTCTGAACAAACGTTTGAAATTGAAGAAAATATCCAGCTTGATGACGGAATGCATGTCTATTCAAGTATTAAGTTTCCATTGGTGGATGAGACAGAACAAACGTATGCAGTATGCAGTATTTCTACGGATGTTACTGAACGGGTGGAGCAGGAACAGCTTCTTCGACGCAGTCAAAAAATGGATGCATTAGGTAAGTTGACGGGTGGTATAGCTCACGATTACAACAATATGCTTGGCGTCATTATGGGTTATAGCGAAATGCTAAAAGATGCATTGTCGGATGATGAAAAATTGCATAAATTTGCCAATGAGATTGTTCATGCAAGTGAGCGCGGCGTTAATCTCACAAAGAAATTACTGGCTTTTTCGAGGCCTCAGCAGAGTAAAAAAGAGCCGCTCATTATAAATGAGTTGCTGCTTGACCGTCAGGATGTGCTGGATAAGGTGCTTACTGCGCGCATAAAACTCGAGATGGAGCTGTGTGATAATCCCTGGCCTGTTTTAATAAATAGTAGTGACCTTGAAGATGCTGTGGTCAATATAGCGATCAATGCCATGCATGCCATGGAGAATGGTGGGCAATTAACAATACGCACTTCAAATACGCGAGTGTCAGCACAGGATGCGGAACAGTTGCAGATTGAGGTTGGTGATTATTTGAGGATTGAGTTTGCTGATACGGGCATTGGGATGGATAAGGAAACTCAGGATAAGATGTTTGATCCATTTTTTACATCAAAGGGTGATCTTGGTGTGGGTTTGGGGTTGAGTCAGGTATATGGGCTGGTGGAAAGTAATAATGGCGCTATTAAAGTTGATTCAGAGCCGGATCATGGAACATCTATCGAAATTTATTTGCCGAGGATGATGGTTGAGGAAACCAATGCGGTAACAAAAACATCCATTTTTACTGAGAACCTAACTGGTACAGGTGTGGTGCTGGTTGTTGATGATGAGCCTGCTTTGCGGTTATTGGTCCATGAGATTCTGACGCAAAATGGTTACAGTGTTCTGACGGCAGAGAATGGTAAACAGGCGCTGGAGATTCTAAAGCATGAAGCAGTTGATGTATTATTCAGTGATGTGATTATGCCTGAGATAGATGGCTATGAGCTTGCTGACAAGGTTCAGCAAAGCTATCCCAATATAAAAATACAGCTGGCAAGCGGTTATAATGATGTTGTTGATTCAGGAGCAAATAAACGTGACCTGCATGCAAGCATTCTCTATAAGCCGTACAGTGCATTTGACGTATTGAGGTGTATTAAGGATCTGACGACACAGTCGGATTAGAAGGCTTTGTATAGAGTATGAAATTCAGTGGTATAGATCGTCTTACGTAGACCAAACTGACTGAGTGCAGTGTATTAATTTCTTCCGGCTTTATGCTGGTTTTTTTGTAAGTGGTATCTGCACATTTACCTTAAAGCCGCCCAGTTGATCTGATTTCGAAAATTCAAACGTGCCATTGTAGTTATTAATAATATCTGCAGCGATGGCCAGGCCAAGGCCGTGGCCATCGATGGCTTCATCAAGTCGCACGCCGCGCTGTGCAAGTAATGTTATTTTTTCAGCTGCCACGCCGGGGCCGTCATCTTCAATACTGATGTTGAGCCGGGTGTTTTGAGACACTGTAATGCTGACTTGCTGTTTTGCCCATTTGCAGGCGTTGTCGAGTAGGTTGCCGAGAAGTTCGAGCATGTCTTCGCGATCAATGTTGCAGTCAATGGCATTGTTTATAGTTGGTTGAATACTGATTTTTTTCTGCGCATACATCGTAGTCAGGGTGTTAATAAGAGCGGGCAGGTCTTTGTCAAAACGAAATGTTGCCAGGACCGGTCCCTGTCCGGCTAGTTGGGCGCGTTTGAGTATGTGTTGGGTAAGTTGCTGGATATCCTGGCTTTGTTGTTGCAAGGTTTCGCTGTGTTCTGAGTGATCATGATTTGCGAGTTGTTGTATGACGGTCAGTGGTTTTTTGATGGCGTGAGCGAGATCGCCGAGCGCATTGCGTGAACGTTGTAATCGTTGTTGCATGATGGACAACAGGTGGTTGATTTCATCGACCAATGGTGTGAGTTCGGTGGGAACAGGTTTGTCCAGTTTGTTAATGTTGCCCTGTTCCAGTTGTCGAAGGTCTTGCTGCAGTTCGCGAAGTGGTTTCAGGCTGCTCTTTAATATGTATAGCTGTACGATGATGAGTAGGATGAGCATGCCGACGGTGACGACTGCGAAACGGATCTGGAAGTGGCGGATGTCGCGATGAAGTGGGCTTAAATCCTCGGCCACCGCGATGCTGATCGTCTGGCCCTGTTTCTGGTAGCTCTGGCTAATGATCAATAATGACTGATCTTGTGGGCCGGGGATGATGTCTATTTGATGCTGGCCAATATTGGTGCTGAGGATCGGGAGCTGCTGGTCCCATAGCGAGCGAGAACGCAGATGCTCATTGTTATGACGTACACTGAAATAGTGACCGGAAAATGGTCGGCTATAAATACTATCAATACGGTCACTGTCTAGCTGCAGTTTGTTGTCGCTGTTAAAGCTGATGGCGCTAAGCAGGGTTTCGTTATCATGGCTCAGGCGAGAGGCGATGTAGTCTTCGGCCAGCCACTGGATGGTACTACTGACCAGTAGCCAGAGGACACTGAATATAATCAGCAGGCTGAGTAGCAAACCGGTGGTGAGTTTCGAGCGCAATGATTTCATGGTTCTGAATCCACAAACCGGTAGCCCTGGCCGCGCCGGGTTTCGATGCGTTGTTTGCCGAGAATCTGGCGCAGGCGCTTGATATAAACTTCGATAACATTGCTGTCTTTGTCTGAATCCTGGTCATAGACCCGTTCCATGAGATTTGCCTTGGAAAGAATTTTGCCAGGGTTCAGCAGAAAGTAACGCAGCAGACGAAATTCTGTGCCTGTGAGAGAGTGGATCTGTCCGTCTTCGGTGGTGATACTCTGGCGTTGTTCATCGAGGACCAGGCCACCGGCATTGAGATTGCCACCAGGTTGCTGACTACTGCGGTGTAGCAGGGCTTTGATGCGGGCCACCAGCTCTTCGACATGGAATGGTTTGCCAAGGTAGTCATCGGCACCGGCATTGAAACCATCGACCCGTTCATGCCAGGCATCACGGGCGGTGAGTACAATAACCGGGATTGCGTTACCTGCCGCACGCCAGTGTTGCAGAACCTCCAGGCCACTGCGCTGGGGCAGACCCAGGTCAAGAACCACGACATCATAAATCGACTCATTACCCAGGTATTCGGCATCAATACCGTTGTCGGCGATATCGACAGCGAAGCCTGCTGCTTGCAGGTCTTTTTTCAGGCTGGTTACCAGCTGGCTATCGTCCTCAACCAGTAACAGTCGCATACTCAGTCATCTCGCTCAGTAGTCAGTAGTTCACCGGTCTGGGCGTCAAATTTTATCTCCCAGACGATGCCCGCTGCATCGACCAGTTCGATTTCATATATCCGACGTCCGCCCTTGGTTTCCAGCTCAACTTCGAGAACACGTCCCGGGTGTAAGCGGCGCGCGTGTTCGATCAGGCTTTCTAGCGGTAAGATGTCTCCGGTTTCAAGCAGGCGCTGGGCCTGGTCATGATCGTCTTCACTGGCAATGGCCGAGGTCATTGCCAGTATCAGCAGGGGGATGACCAGCACCAGTTGTCTAATCGAATGTGTCATGACCTCTAGCATAGCCGATTAGTCATCCCAGCGTCCAAAACCGGGAATGCGAATATTGTCTTCATTGAAGAAGCCACGTTCGGCACCCTGATGGCAGGCATTGCATTGACTGAAGCTGCCAACCTCCGGATTGTCTTTAACCAGACGGGCTGGTATTTCATCATGTTCATGTCTGAAGTAGGGTGTTTCGCTGATGCGCAACGGGGCATCGCCGGGCTTCAGCGATGAGATGAATTTTCGTGAGCGCCGGTAATCGGATTTTTCAGCACTGTTGGCGACCAGGTAATCCGTGATCTGTTGCTGGCTGTTGGCATCGAGTTCAGCGTTGTCACCGAAATGATCATCAAGCCCTGTCATCAGTGCTTGCCAGGATGCCGCCGGTAATAAACCAGCAGGATACGCCATATGGCAGCTACCGCACTCCTGTTGATAGAGCGGATGCTCAACCGCTTTTACACCGGTGGAGTGGCGTCGGTATTCACCCCATTCACCCTCATCACTGCTGTAGACCAGCGGTATGGTGAGCAGGCCAATGAGACTAAGGACTGCGGTTATCGATAATGTGTTGTTCATGAGTGGTGCCTCTAGATTGAGATTGAGTAGCGGTCTATATATGCCAGCAGATCGGCTTTCTCCTGGGCGCTGCATTCTCGTCCCAGGGTCCATTTGCAATTACGTTTAAACCATTTTTCGATTTTGCTCTGTTTGCTCAGGCGTTCTGGATTAACCGCCGGTGCCATAGCTTTGATAGGCTTGCCGGTACGAATGTGTTTACCGGTTGCGGCGAGATCTGCGCTATGGCAGGAGGTACAGCTGCGATTCTGGCCTTTGATAGTGTAGGTGGCGGTCCACAGGGCCTGGCCCCGTGCCACATCTGCAGATTTTGCACCCTGTGATGCATACAGCTTCTGGAGTTGGCTGACAACGCCGGGTTCGGCCTGTGCTAGTGACAGACTGAGCAGGCCCAGTGCCAGCAGGGTGTAGCTACGCAATTTCATCTGTGTCTCCTTTAATGCGAGTCGTTGGTTTTGCGTTTAAAGCCGGAAATCATCGATGCCACCAGGTTTTCACCATGAATCAGGCTTTCGACAATGACACCAGCAACATGGATCAGTACCAGTAGTAGACTGAAGTTGGCAAAGAATTCATGGGTTTCTTCAAAGGCTTCACCCCAGAAGCCACCAGCGCTGACAAACCATGAGGCCAGCGGCCCTGCCTGTTCTTCGGCTCCATAGACCAGCAGGCCGGTGAAACCTGTCATCAGCAGGCTGATAATGAGTGCTAGAATCATGGCTCCGCCGGCTGGATTATGGCCAAGGTAACGTTTGGCTCTGCGTGCCAGGGTATCTTTCAGGAACTGGATTATGGTGGTTCTGGAATAAACAAAATCAGAAAATCGTGCGTGGCGGGTGCCGATAAAACCCCAGATAATACGTATGCTGAGGAGCGTGAGCACGAGATAGCCAGCCCAGCTATGAAGGACCAGGAAGTCTTCGCCACTGGCATAGGCAATGCTGAAAGCAGCAACCAGGGTCCAGTGGAAAATTCGTACCAGGGGATCCCAGACTTTGATTTGATCAGATGTGTTCATGAAATTACTCCGTAGGTTCTGAGGTTAAATCTACGCCGATAAGCTGAAATGAAACTGAAAATAAGACGGTTTCGGCTAGGAAAAGCCGATAGCTTCGAGTATGGTGCGGCCGATGAGTGAAACTGCCATGTCTCAGACCTATGATGTGATTGTGATCGGTGCCGGAGCTGCCGGTCTGATGTGTGCGCTCACGGCCGGGCAACGCGGGCGACGAGTTCTAGTGCTGGATCATGCTAACAAGGCCGGTAAAAAAATCCTCATGTCAGGAGGGGGGTATTGCAACTTCACCAACTTGTATACCTCACCCGATAATTATATTTCTGCCAACCCGCACTTCTGTAAATCGGCATTGAGCCGTTACTCACCCTATGATTTTCTGGCGATGGTGGAGAAACATGGCATCGCCTATCGCGAAAAAGATGAAGGCCAGTTGTTCTGCGTGGAGAAAGCGCGGGTGATCCTGGATATGCTGCGCAGTGAATGTGATCGAGTGAAGGTAAAAATTCAATTACGTACCCGCATTGAGTTGATCAGTAAAAATACCGGTTTCAGGTTAGAGACCAGCGAGGGGGAGTATGCATGCGAGTCGCTGGTGGTGGCTACCGGAGGCCTGTCGATTCCGACCCTGGGTGCGACCGGCTTTGGTTATGATATTGCCCGGCAGTTTGGATTAAACGTACTGGCCACACGAGCGGCACTGGTGCCGTTTACCCTGTCAGGAAAAATGCAGGAAAAGCTAGCCGGTCTTTCAGGACTGTCGCTACCGGCACGAGTGAGCTGTGGTGATTACAGTATCACGGAAGATCTGCTGTTTACCCATCGTGGCTTGAGTGGACCGGCGATCTTGCAGTTGTCATCTTACTGGAGGCCGGGTGAAGCGATCAGCATCGACTTGCTGCCCGCTCTGGATGTTGAAGAGTTTTTGAGCCAGCAGCAGTCTCGGCATCCTAAGATGGAGCTGAAGAATGTGCTGGCGGAGAAAATGCCAAAACGACTGGCCCAGCGTCTGTGTGAGCTATGGTTGGAAAGTCGGGCGATGAATCAGTATTCGACCGGAGAATTGCAGGCATTGGCGCAGCAGTTGCAACACTGGCACTTCAAGCCATCGGGGTCGGAAGGCTATCGAACAGCAGAAGTGACGCTGGGGGGTGTCGATACGCGTGAGTTGTCGTCGCGAACTATGGAGGCGAATGCCGTACCAGGGCTGTTTTTTATAGGTGAAGTGGTGGATGTGACAGGGCAGCTGGGAGGCTTTAATTTCCAGTGGGCCTGGGCTTCAGGCTGGGCTGCTGGCCAGGTGGTATGAGGGTGCTGGCGGCTATACAGCCGCAGTTATACGGGGTTGGCAGCCGGATTTTTTGATATACATCATTTAATAATATGTTAATATACGCCCCATTTTTTGCGTTTCCAGAGAAAGCATCTCCCCCAAGAGCGACTTTCCTGGTGAAATTATCCGTTTTTATTTAGGGAGTCGTTCTATGACTACAGGTATGAAACTCAAGCAATTCCTGCTGCACGAAAAACGTGCCGGTGTTGATTTGCCATATGATCTTATCGAATTAATCCACGAAGTTAGCATTACCTGTAAAGAAATTGCAGCGACTGTCAGCCGTGGTGAG
>JBFFSQ010000110.1:0-9683 GCA_041572275.1 Gammaproteobacteria bacterium | reverse complement strand
TTTGTCTGCACGTAATATCGCGTTGTCAGAAAAAGAACATCCGGGTCAGGACATTGTGGCAACCTGCGCTGCCTGTTGGCTGGCAACCCGTGAAACGTCCGAGCGTCTGGAAGATCCAGAAATGAAGGCGGAAGCGGACATTGCGCTGAAAGAAGCAGGTCTGGAGTTGAAGAACGACAAGCAAGTCCGTCATATGGTGGAAGTGTTGATTGACGATGTAGGTTTTGATGCGATTAAAGAGAAAGTTACCAAACCTCTGGAAGGTATCAAGATTGCTGGTTATGTCGGTTGTCAGACTAACCGCCCATTTGGTATCGATGGTGAATCATTTGAGAACCCACAATATCTGGACAAATTTGTTGAGACTCTGGGTGGTGATTCACTTCCTGGTTTTGAGAAGAAAGTGTCCTGTTGTGGTGGTGCATTAGCATTCTCTGAGCCTGAAAAGTCTCAGGCACTGGTTAAAGGTATCATTGAATCAGCACTGGATAATGGTGCTGATATGATTGTTACCCCATGTCCTGTATGTCAGATGAACGTAGAAGTGTATCAGGATCAGATTAATGCAACTTATGGCACTAAGTTTAATATTCCCGTGACTTACTACAGTACACTGATGGCAGTTGCTTTTGGTAAGAGTGCTAAAGAAGCAGCTCTGGAAGGTCAGGTGATTCGAGCTAAACAGCTTGAGGATATTGCTGCTAAGTAATACGGATTCCTAAATCCAGTATTGGAAAAGGCGCAGTTTTAACTGCGCCTTTTTTTATTCCTGATAACTACAGGTAAACCTGGATATTTGAACTGGGAGGTTTATTGAAGGGACGATCAGGTTTTTTACCAGCAAAGAGTTTTCTTTAATCGTCATAAATTTTTATTTAGAGCTTCTATACTTGTACTAAATGTTTGTATAAGCGAGTAGATAATGAAGATAGTAAGTGATCTTATGACTAAAAATCTCATCACATTGAAGGAGTCAGACAATCTGTATGCTGGGCGAATGTTGTTCAAGAAACATGGAATACGGAATCTTCCAGTAACCGATGACTCGACAGGAATGTACAAAGGTCTTCTGTCACAGCGTGATATTCTTAATCATGCATTTAATGTGGTCGAAAAATATGGTTTCAACAAGCTGAAGTCCCGGGAAGAAAGAGCCCAGATCGGTGAAGTCATGGACCAGGACTGGCCGACAGTTTCGTCGACTGACAACCTGAAACAGGTTGCAGGGCAAATTATTGAGCATAAGCACACGTGCTTACCTGTTGTCGATGATGGTAAGCTCGTGGGTATTGTTACGGCATTGGATTTTGTGAAATTGAGCCAGTATCTATTAAATCAGTGATTGCTTTACGCAGCATTCTCTTCAGGAAAGCGCAGCATTTCCACTTCCCATTGATCGCCAGTTACTGTCAATACCAGGCATGAGGGGCCACCTCTTGTGCGAGTATGGCCAGCTGCACCAGGGTTAACAACCCATGGAGTATGCTCATTATCGATTAACATGGTATGAGTGTGACCATAGACCACCATCCGAGCATTGGGATGGGAATGGCGTAAGGCGTCGTGACAGGGCTGGTGCATACCATGGCGATGACCATGTTCAATGGCTATCATTCCGCCTGGAAGCTCGATCTCAGCCATATGTGGCAGGCTGTTGACGACATGGGTTTCTTCTATAGGCCATAAGCCAGAAGCATCATTGTTACCAGCAACAGCAGTCACTGAATTAGATAATTGATGCATCTGTTCGACTACCCGTGCACTACATATATCACCGGCATGGATGATCTGATCACAATCTTTGATGGCATCGACAATAGCGGGATCAATAATGCCGTGGGTATCTGAAATGATGCCGATGCGAAGGGTTGAAGTATGCTGGGGGGACATGGACAGGCCTGTGTTATTGCTGAAACAGGCTTATTTTATAGCCTGTGAGCTGAGAAATTAAGAAAAATTCATCATAGCCATGAAAAAAGGGTGACGCGATCGCATCACCCTTTAAAACGGCTATATATCGATTATAGTTTAATCATCTTTACGCAAGTCATCGGCTTCAACTTCAAGCTTGTATGCCTGGTATGGGTCATTAGCTTTCATTTTCTCGAATTCAAGCTTGCGACGCATTTCAATGACTTCTTTGCGTTCTTCTACGCGTTTATCCAGTGCGCCATCGACTTCATTGATAGTTTTTTCATTAAACAGCACCTGGCGAAGCAGACGGAAGCCAAAATACATGCAGTCAACGTCGTTATTCGCAATTGAGTCATAAGTCTCTGCGTCCAGTTTGTAGTTATTTTTAAATGCATCACTGAGAACAAAACGACGGAAGCGATCCTGATCAAAACAGGCCATGAAATACAGTTGCAGGCTCATTTCAGGCGGTTTGCCAACACCGGGACCCATGGATTTTTTCTTTAAAATCAACTGAAAATATTCGATGTTATGATTGTCGTACTCATCTACTTTTTGTTCTGTACGATAGTCCTGAATATTTAATGTACGGTCTTCTTCATGGCCTTTGCAATGTTCTTCTTTTACCAGCACAAAGTGCTGGTTCTCGTGGGCCTGGTCTGCCTTTTTCATTGATAGATTACCAAGAGGGTAATAACGACAGGCAGTAGGGCGGTTCTCGTATATAGTGCAGCCGGCTTCTTCATCCATAAACAGGCAGGCACCTTCATCTGTGGTGCGTAACTTAATGCCAGGTACGCCATCGGCGTCCATGGTGAAAGGAACGGTGTGATCTTTCAGTATCCCTGATGAATCTTTGCCAGTTGCTTCTTTCAGTCGCAGGATATCATATGGTGTCAGGGTAATATCTGCATGCTTACAGCAGGCGTTCCAGCAGGAAATACCTTTGTGGCAACTAAATTTGATCTCGCTGTTAGGGTCGAGAATTGAGGGCATTACATCGCTTTTAAAAGGGATGTCTTCTTTGTTGATGTCATCACTCATGTGATTGCTCCGGATGTAACTATATTGCTAATAATCGTGTTGGGGTAATAACTATTTATTAAGACAAATGCTCAACTTATGTATATGTGGGCGCTTGTGTTAATAAACAAGTCGTATTCCAAAAAACCATAGCTTTACTACAGTAATTAGTGAGGATAAAAAAGCCGGGCTCCTTACGGAGCCCGGCTCTTAATCTAGCAGCTCAAATATACTTATTTGAACAGTTTAGATTTGTCTACCAAGTCAACGTGTGCACGCTTGAAGCAAGTCCAAGTGTGAGTCTCTTTGTCATAGATAGAGTTTACGAAGCACTTCCAGTTCTCTTCATCAACGAAGTTCTTGTCAGTACGGTAGTAGAAACCGGGATAACGAGACTCTTCACGGAACTGAATGTGTTTCATATGAGCTTCAGCAGTCAGGATACGGTGATAGTTTTCCCATGCACGAAGTAATTCATGCAGGTCTTTAGCACGCATCTTCTCAGCATCTTCTTTCAACATGCCAAGTTTATCTTCTGCAACTTTCATCATCTCAGCGTTAGTGGTGTAGTAAGTGGCAACACCAGCAACATATTCGTCCATGATTTTCTGCAGACGGAACTGAAGCATCTTAGGAGTGATGTAGTTAGGGTTAACATCAATTGCAGTAGTGTAGTCTTTAAACTCAAGGAAGTTTTTGGCTGGTTTGATGATAGCTGCAACCAGATCTTCAACTGAAGTATCCAGCTCTGGAGTCCAGTCTTTGTTATCCAGGCAGTACTTAACCATTGCTTTAGCTGCCATACGACCTTCAGCATGTGAGCCTGAAGAGAATTTATGGCCAGAAGCACCTACACCGTCACCTGCTGTGAACAGACCTTTAACTGTTGTCATACCACGATAACCCCAGTTCCAGCCTGAAGGCAGATGCTCAGGTACACCGTCCATAGTTTCTTCTGTTGGTGCGCCAACATCAGTAGGACCAGAAGTCCAGATACCACAACAACCTGAGTGAGAACCTAACAGGTAGGGTTCAGTTGGCATCAGTTCAGAGTTTTTCTTCTCTGGTTCGATGTTTTCACCAACCCAGATACCACACTGACCAACACACATATCCAGGAAGTCTTCCCAGGCTTCTGCTTCCAGATGCTTAACTTCACGTGGAGACAGAGTTTCACGCAGGTTAGCCAGAGCTGTAACGGTATCCATCCAGATAGGACCATTACCGTCTTTCATTTCTTTCAGCATTAAGTGATTACGCAGACAAGAGGCAGGAACTGCAGCATGACCATATGGAGGATAGTCGTCCAGCATTTCCTTGTTCTTTTCCATGTAAGCTTCGCCATAGGCGTTAGTTGCTTTAGATTTGAACAGCAGGAACCATGCACCTACAGGACCGTAACCGTCTTTGAAACGAGTAGGAACGAAGCGGTTTTCCATCAGAGTTAACTCAGCGCCTGCTTCAGCAGCCATTGAGTAAGTAGAACCTGCGTTCCAAACTGGGTACCAGGCACGACCTGTACCTTCACCTACTGAACGTGGACGGAAGATGTTTACACAACCACCAGCTGCAAGCAGACAGGCTTTGAACTTGTAAACAACAACTTTGTGCTCACGAACAGAGAAACCAACCGCACCAGCAACGCGGCCTTTGTCGTTTTTGTCATTAACCAGTTTAACTACGAAGATACGTTCTTCGATGTTTTCCATACCCAGGGCTTTCTTAGCAGCTTCTGCAACGATCCACTTATAAGATTCACCGTTGATCATGATCTGCCATTTACCAGAACGTACAGGCTTACCACCATCTTTCAGTGATGTCATGCCTTTAGAACCGTCGTGACGCTCACCATTTTCGTCAGTTTTCCAGATGGGCAGACCCCATTCTTCGAACAGATGAACAGATTCGTCAACGTGACGGCCAACGTCGTATGCGAGGTCATCACGGGTAATACCCATCAGATCGTTCGATACCATACGAGCGTAGTCAGCAGGATCCTGCTCTGGGCCGATATAAGTATTGATCGCAGACAGACCCTGGGCAACAGCACCAGAACGGTCCAGAGCCGCTTTATCAACTAATTTAATTTTAAGGTCTGTGCCTTCTGCCCAGCGCATGATTTCAAACGCTGCACCACAGTTAGCCATACCGCCGCCGATCATCAGAATATCGCATTCTTCCTCGACGACTGTAGGATTTCCAAAAGTACCTTCAGACATTGTTATTTTCCTCTAAGGTTTAATTCTTTGTTTATCGATCTTGCTGCTGCTTATTTGCGGATCAGCTCACTAGGATCACCAGCGCGGTAACCGTTCTGCTCGTTATGATTAAAGAAGCCAGGCTCTTCAATTTTGCTCATATCGGCTGATGGTTTACCTGCATAAGGATCGATCGAACCTTCAGGAGTTGTACGGATTGGGAACTTGAAGCGTTTCATTGTGCCATTACGGAATTTAATGGTCCACATAATGGAGTCAGTACCGCGCAGAGGCTGTACAGAACCGCCCAATGGAACAACGTCAGCATAGTGACGACATTCGATAGCATTCTGTGGGCAGATTTTTACGCAGGAATAGCATTCCCAGCACTGCTCTGGCTCTTGGTTGTATGACTTCATTGCATGGCCGGTATCAGAACCGTCTTTGTCCAGTTTCATCAAGTCATGAGGGCAGATGTACATGCAGGCCGTTTTATCCTGACCTTTACATCCATCACATTTTTCGGTACGTACGAAAGTTGGCATTCGTATGCTCCTTTGCTGGTTAGTTGTAAGACTTACATTTGTGCAATCTTTCGATTGCGAAATCGTTAGGCCGGTAGGCCCCTGTTTTTTTATTTCCTCAGGCTGGCAAACCGGCCAGTAATTCTGCAGAAACTTCCTTCTTCCCGGGTGCACTAAATTTGTGTTGCAACACAAGTCATTACAGAGCAACGAGTTGTGTATCCGGATACAGTTCACCCAGTAAATGGGAGTTAGAACAATATAGCCTTAGACGCAAAAACACAAACATAATTATCTTTATATGGATAAGAATTATTTATTCGTATTTTCGAGTGTTTACCAATTGAATAAAACGTATAAAAGACTTTAATAAACAATTACTTAAATTAAATTGATATACATTAAAATAATCTAATATTTTAATGTTAAATAGCATGTATTCTTATTTGGAAAAGGCCTAATTTAAGGCTTTCTTGATGGATGTCAAATTAGAAAAAAATTGCCGATTATTTTTTTGAAAAGAGAATGTTGTGAGCTAATAAATTGATTATCCAAAGACGCAAATAGCTGACTAATTTAGTAAAGAATTATGCGGTAGTTTTTTACAAGTTATATTAGGTTTTATTAATGTATTTGTGAGAAAAAACTACCTGCAATCGGTTAATGGTTAAATGTCTTTGGAGACAGGCACAAATGCTACTTCATCTCCATTTTCCAATTTGGTAAATAGCTCAGCAAATTGTTTGTTGACAGTAACTTGAACGGCATCATCTGCAAACATTTTTTCCCAGTCCGCTCCTTTAAAGCGAAGTAGTTTGAGTAGACCTTGAACATCTTTAATGCTTTCAGGTAAGTCTATTTCTTCAGTTTCCTTGCGAGTGACTCTAAGCATGTTGGTCATAAAGTACATAAGTTTAATATGAGCTTTACCATCATCGGACTGTTGACCTGAATCACGCTTGAGGCCGTGCTTGTCCATGGCAGTAAGATATGTTGCCCAATAGTTGTCGTAGTTCTGTCCTAGATCAAACAGGGTATCCCAGGAGAAGATGCCTGAATCATAGCCATCATCAAAATACAGTCGCAGGGCATAGGCACCCTGGGGTTCAATTTTCTCAATATTGACATCCGCTTTTCCTGCTACCGGCACATCAGAAGTCTCAATTTCCGCTGATTTGGCGTGGGTGCGCAAATACTCGCAGGGGTATTTGAAGTTTTCGCCGGATTCGAAGTCAATTTCGAGGATTTTAGATTTCTGGTGTAATTTGATTTCTGCAGGGTGGTGAGTGCTGGACATAATACTCGTAATCAAAAATTAACGGGGTGGCAAGTATAGCGCTAAACAGGGGTTAGTGAAATTGGCAGGCGCTCTCAGAAGCTATTTACCTGTTGAATGTACATACCCAGGGGGGAAACCCCCTGGGTATCATTTACAAGTATCAAGTCATGACATAGATGCATTAGTGTTTGCTAATATCTAGTCCAAACTCGAATGTATTAATTTTGAAACCTTCAGGGAAGGCCTGTTTCAGCCGCTCTTCAAACAGGGCATAGACTTCGGCTTTGTGTTGTTGAAGATCGTAGTCTCTAGTGGTGTCTGTGATTTCAGGCAGATCAATGTCCAGTTTGAATTCGACATCAGGTGCGATTTGAACGTGTGTCATTTGAGTTACCTCTCGTGATGGATGAGGATTTATATATTAATTTTAGCACTGGAAAAATTGAGAGTCACGGAGACGGTGGTTGTAGTAGTAGATTAAGAGGGGCGTGTACCTAAATTTGCTGAGCAAATATTAGCTGTGTTGACAGCTTGAGTTTGGTGGCAGAGGGCTCGCCATAAAAAAAGCACGCTCCTGAAGGAGCGTGCTTTTGAGCTGTTTGTAAGTCAAGCTTACAGGATAGGAATGATCAACAGTGCAACAATGTTCATGATTTTGATCAATGGGTTAATTGCAGGACCTGCTGTGTCTTTGTAGGGGTCGCCTACAGTATCACCGGTTACCGCCGCTTTATGAGCATCGGAACCTTTGCCGCCAAAGTTACCGTCTTCAATGTATTTCTTGGCGTTATCCCAGGCACCACCACCGGTGGTCATTGAGATTGCGACAAACAGACCGGTAATGATCGTACCGATCAGCAATCCACCGAGCGCTTCTTTACCCAGTAACAGACCGACAATGACTGGAACCAGTACAGGCAGCAGGGAAGGAATCATCATTTCCTTAATTGCTGCTTTGGTGAGCATGTCAACGGCACGAGAATAGTCAGGTTTTTGGGTACGATCCATGATGCCAGGCATTTCTTTGAACTGGCGACGTACCTCGTTAACGATACCACCTGCTGCACGACCCACTGCTTCCATCGCCATGGCACCGAACAGGTAAGGTACCAGACCACCGATGAACAGGCCGATGATGACGTCAGGATTAGACAGTTTGAATACCACGTCTCCACCCAGGTTATGAGTGTAGTCAGCAAACAGTACCAGTGTTGCCAGACCGGCAGAACCGATGGCGTAACCTTTAGTTACCGCTTTGGTGGTGTTACCCACAGCATCCAGAGGATCGGTGATGTTACGGATGTCCTCGGACAGTTCAGCCATTTCAGCAATACCACCGGCATTGTCTGTGATAGGGCCGTATGCATCAAGCGCAACGATCATGCCAGTCATTGACAGCATGGAAGTGGCTGCAATTGCCAGACCATACAGGCCTGCCAGTTCGTAGGCGCCCCAGATGGATAGACATACGGATAACACAGGCAGTGCAGTGGATTTCATGGAAACACCCAGACCTGCGATCACGTTGGTGCCGTCACCAGTGGTGGAAGCTTCTGCGATATGACGAACCGGAGCGTATTCAGTGGCAGTGTAATACTCGGTAATAACCACCATTGCTGCGGTCAGACCCAGGCCAATCAGAGAACTGTAAAACAGGTTGATGGCAGACACTGATTCTCCGGCTATGGTCAGGCCTTCACCGATCATAGTCATGGTGATGGGGTAGAAGGCGATTGCAGATATGACCCCGGAGACAATAACGCCGCGATACAGTGCATTCATGATTTTGCCACCTTCTCTAACCTGTACAAAGAAGGTGCCGATGATGGATGCAATGATGGATGCGCCACCCAGTACCAGTGGGTACATAATGGCCTGGCTATTATCACCACTGATTAAAATACCACCCAGTAACATGGTCGCGATAATAGTCACCGCATAGGTCTCAAACAGGTCAGCGGCCATACCAGCACAGTCACCTACGTTATCACCAACGTTATCGGCAATAACGGCAGGGTTACGAGGATCATCTTCTGGGATACCGGCTTCCACTTTACCCACGATGTCAGCACCAACGTCAGCACCCTTGGTGAAGATGCCGCCGCCAAGTCGCGCAAAGATGGAAATCAGTGAACCACCGAAAGCCATACCAACCAGGGCGTGGAGAGGGTCGCCATAACCAGTTGCCTGAAGAATTGCATAGTAGCCAGCCACACCTAGCAGGCCCAGACCAACGACCAGCATACCGGTGATAGCACCGCCGCGGAAAGCAATCTGGAATGCTGCATTCATACCGTCGTGAGCTGCTTCTGCTGTGCGTACATTGGCGCGTACCGACACGTTCATGCCGATGGCGCCTGCAATACCAGAGAAGATTGCTCCTATAGCAAAACCGATGGCAGTAGCCCAGTCAAGGCCAATGCCTACGACCAGGAATAGAATGACACCGACAACAGAGATGGCTGTGTACTGGCGTTTCAGATAAGCGATGGCGCCTTCCTGTATAGCACCAGCGATGCGTTGCATTTCGTCATTGCCAGCTGGCTTTGATGTAATGCTGAAGATAGACACTAGGCCATACGCTATACCTGCAAGCGCGCAGACTAAGGCAATGATAAGTCCAGTGGACATGGGTTACTCCCCCCGTTTTTATTGTGTGAAACTGATTCACGTTAAGAGACGTAGAGTGTCTCCGCTCACGTTGTTCAATCAATATGAAAGTTGATCTGAACAACGAAATACTTT
>JBFFSQ010000109.1:0-9737 GCA_041572275.1 Gammaproteobacteria bacterium | reverse complement strand
TTAAGGCCACAATTAATGAAATCGAAGAAGACCTGAAACAGGTCATCCGAAAAATTCCTGTCTGGCAAAAAGAAAGTCGTGAGCGTGTTAAGGCGCTTAATCGTGAAGTATCTGAATTGACCGTTGATCAATTTGTTGAAGAGGTTCGCCGTGCCTATACTGATTTATCTGAAGTGACCCGCTTCATCGACACAGTTAAGGCTGACATCATCACGAATGTTGATGCCTTTCGAAAATATGGTGAGCAAAAAAAAGCCGGTGGTAATAATCAGGAGTTGATCAAGACTTTGTTCTCACGTTATCAGGTGAATGTACTGGTTGATAATAGTGAAACCGAAGGTGCACCAGTGATTTATGAAGATAATCCCACTTACCAGAATATGGTAGGGCGTGTCGAGCATGTGGCACAGATGGGTACCTTGCTAACTGACTTCACTATGATTAAGTCGGGTGCTTTTCATCGGGCCAATGGCGGTTATTTGATACTCGATGTGCGCAAGTTATTGATGTCTCCATTTTCCTGGGAAGGTTTGAAACGTGTTTTGCGCGCCGGTGAAGTTCGAATTGAGTCACTGGAACAGATGTTGAGCCTGGTGAGTACCACCTCGTTGCAGCCTGATCCGATACCCATTGATGTGAAGGTTGTGCTGACCGGTAGCCGTTTATTGTATTACCTGTTGAAGGAATATGACCCTGAGTTTGGGCTGCTGTTTAAAGTAGCAGCGGATTTTGCCGAAGATATTACCCGTGACGATAAAAGCAGTGAACTGTATGCGCGGATGATTGCGACGTTACAACGTGAAAACAAACTCGAACCTATTGATAAGTCTGGAATTGAACGCATCATTGAGCACTGTTCAAGACTGGTTGATGACGGTGAGAAAATTTCATTACATATGGGTGGGCTGGTTGACCTGCTAAGGGAAAGTGATTACTGGGCCAAACAGTCACAGCGTTCCACCATTACTATTGATGATGTTGAGAGTGCCATTGATAAACGACGTTATCGACTCGATCAGATTCGTGAGCGTGTACATGAACAGGTGTTGCGAGGCACACGATTAATCGATACCGAGGGCGAAAAAGTCGCCCAGGTGAATGGTTTAAGTGTTATTCAACTGGGTGATCATGCCTTTGGTCAGCCATCCCGCATTACGGCGACTGCACGACTGGGTACGGGCAAGGTGATTGATATCGAGCGTGAAGTAGACCTCGGTGGTTCAATTCATTCCAAGGGCGTGATGATTTTATCGGCCTATCTTGCTAATCGTTATGCTAAAAGCCAGCCGCTGTCGTTAGCGGCCAGCCTGGTGTTTGAGCAATCTTATGGCATGGTAGAAGGTGATAGTGCCTCAGCGGCAGAATTATGCGCCTTATTATCTGCTTTATCTGAATTACCGGTTAAGCAGGGATTGGCCATGACCGGCTCAGTGAACCAACATGGTGAAGTGCAGGCGATCGGTGGTGTGAATGAGAAAATCGAAGGCTTTTTCGATATCTGTCAGGCCCGTGGTCTGAATGGTGAGCAGGGTGTGATAATTCCTCAATCGAATATTAAGCACCTGATGCTCAGAAAAGATGTACGTACAGCGGTCGACCAGGGTCAGTTTGCCATTTATGCCGTTAGCACGATTGATGAGATTATGGAGTTGCTGACTGCTACAGAGGCGGGAGTAGCAGATAAGACAGGCAATTATCCTAAACAATCGGTCAATGGACTAGTACAACAACGGATGCAGAAACTGACACAACTGCATCAGCAGTATTCAAAACCTGAGAAAACTAAAGGTCATGACAAAGCTGCAAAACGCAAATGATAAACATGAACAGATACTGGTTATTTTTGATACCCATCACTGCAGTCATGTGTCATTACAAAGCATAATTAATCTGGCTTCCAGCTTGAAGGCCGCGATTCACGGATTGTATGTGGAAGACGCCAATGTGTTGAATGCGGCCAACTTACCATTTTCCCGTGAGGTGACTCTGCAAACGGCCAAGGTGCGTAAAACCAGTGCGTCCAGTATGGAGCGAGAATTACGGGCCTATGCTGATCGGGTGCGAGACTTATTACAACAGCATGCCACTACAGCACGGGTAACATCCTCATTCAGCATTATTCGAGGACCCAGGCTGGCAACAATTATCAGGGAAAGCCGTGATGCCAGGTTAGTGGTGTTTCCAGCAGTGTCTTCAAAATGGAGCAGCACTGGAACTCAAAATGATTATCACCTGCGTAATACGATTGCATTGTATTATGACGGCACTGACTCAGCAGATTCTGCATTATCAATTGCCACATCTATAGCCAATCGAGATGGTGCGGACCTGGTAGTGATGACCAGTGAACGCGCACATGCTGAAAAGTTGAGACAGGGCATGCAAACACAGTCATTGAAGGTGATTGTTCATAGCCTGAAAAAGCAAGAGTTGGGTACATTACTAACCGAGCTCTCACCCTATTCACCGCGGCTGTTTGTATTACCGGAGTCCAGTCAGCTGGTTCAGAACAGTGACTACCTCCATCGATTAGTGGATCACTTGCATTGTGATGTGCTAATGGTGCGTTGATTCCCTCGAGATAGCATAAAGCCTTGTCTTCGATTTGAATTTAATTATAGTAATAGAAGAATGTGAAGGATTTAACTGATAGGTTGAGTGCTTAATGCATCTACAAATCATAATTAGCTAAATCGGGATCGTTTTATCTCCACTTTCCCCCCGGGAGGTTGAAATGATTAGATTACTATTCTGTATGTCTTTGATTAGCTGTTGTTTTTCTTCATCAGTAAGCGCAAATTCTGACGATACATTATCAGAAGGTGGGCGTCTATATGACAAATGGTGGCAGGAATACAATTTAGTTCCACCTAATACTACACACCCGTCATATCCACCAACTTCACAGAAAATAGGTGGCAGTAGCTGGCGTTGTAAGGAATGTCATGGTTGGGATTACCGTGGTCGCAATGGTGCCTATGCGAAGGGTAGTCATTTTACCGATATCACTGGCATCGACGGGTTTGCAGGTAAAGATGAAAATGAAGTGGTAGACATTCTAAAAAATACTACACATCAGTATGATCGTGTGATTCTGGATCGAGCCATACAACTCATTGCAAAATTCGTGGTTAACGGGCAGGTTGATATGGATAAATATATTGATCGCCAAACACGAAAAGCGAAGGGCGATGTAGTCTGGGGACAAGATATTTTTGAAAAAAAATGTGCCCGTTGTCATGGTGATGAAGGCAGGGATATAAATTTCGGTAACGAAAATAATCCGGAGTATTTGTCAACTGTAGCGGTAAAAAATCCATGGGAAGCATTACATAAAATTATAAACGGCCACCCTGGGGCTCGTATGAACCATAAAATTATTCATTCCAGTCGTGCGATTCATCAGCGATACATGAGTGGCGGGTTTCGTTCTATGGAAAGAATGCCCAGTATGCGGGGCGTACTATCGGATGAGCAGATTGCTGATCTTTTAACATACCTGCAAACCTTGCCAGTCAATTGAGGTCTGTTACTTTTCTGCAGGATAGATTAGCGAAGCTTAATTTGTTGTATAAAAGCGGCAAGGCCGTTGATATATTGATCACTGCTCAACAGGAAGCCATTGTTGTGATCACCACGTAATTTCAGAAAGGTTTTAGGCTCTGATGCTGCGGCAAAAATTTTCCGGCCCTCTTCATAGGGAATAATGTCATCGTCAGGACTGTGAGCAATCAACACAGGACAGCTGATCTTTTCAACATGGCTTTGGGTGTCGTAGTTAAAACGAATAATCTGGTCAATGGGTAGCATGGGATAAAAGTGGTGTCCAATTGAACGGGCGGATGAGAAACTGGACTCAAGTATCAATGCACGTGGCGTATGTTGGGTCGCCAGCCAGCTGGCAATTGCACCACCGAGTGAGCGACCAAAGATAATGATGTCGCTGCTTTTTTGACCCAGTGTATGAGTGAGATAAGTCCAGGCCGCTTCAGCATCACGGTAAGTGCCTAGTTCAGTGGGCTTGCCTTCACTATTACCATAACCCCGGTAATCAATAATAAATATATTGAGTCCGAGTTGATGGAATATATTGATTGAATCCAGACGATGAGAAATGTTACCGGCATTACCATGGAAAAACAGTAACGTTCCCTGTGCTTGTTGATGGGGGATGTACCAGCCATGGAGTTTAACCTGATCAGCAGTGGTGAATTCTACATCGCTGTATTCCAGACCAATATCCCTGGGTGAAGCAACCAGTTCACGACCAAGTAGATTGGGATAGTAAATCATGCCAGGTTGCAGGAAATACACTGACAGGGAAACAACCGCGTAGGCCATAACGGCGTAGACCACTATTTTGATAATACCAGCCAACATTGTCTGTGTGTGTCCTTGTCTGAGCGTGAGCTAGTCATTCAATTTTACGTCGAATGTTTGATTTGTATTAACCAAATCTGATTATGAAATACCCAGATTAAGCGTTATACTTTTTATTAGATTCTCGTTCAGTATTGTGACCACAATTGTTTCGAACGACAATGCCTATTGTGGCCCATGGAGTCACATATATGCAGAAAATAATAAAATCACTGCTTGTGCTTCTGTCACTGCTAATGGCAGTCGGTATTCTTTGGCCTCCAGTTTCTGTCAGTACAACACAATCCGCCATTGTTCAGTTATCGATTGAAGGTGTTATTGGTCCGGCCACTGACGATTATATTCAGCGTTCGTTCGAGAAAGCTACGCTCGATCATGCCGAACTGGTAGTCATCGTGATGGATACGCCCGGAGGCCTGGATACCTCCATGCGCGGTATCATCAAGAATATCACCACGACATCACTCCCAGTGGTGACCTATGTTTCTCCAACCGGTGCGCGTGCAGCCAGTGCCGGTACCTATATCCTTTATGCCAGTCATATAGCTGCGATGGCACCGGGTACTAATCTAGGCGCGGCGACGCCGGTGCAAATTGGTGGTCTCTCGCCACCTGAGTCAAAAGAAAAACCTGAAAAGGATGCTGAAAAAAAAGCACCGGCCATTAATACAGATGCGATGAAACGTAAAGCCATTAATGATGCTGCTGCCTACATTAGGGGACTGGCACAACTGCGTGGTCGTAACCAGGAATGGGCCGAGAAAGCAGTACGTGAAGCGGCCAGTCTGTCGGCGACAGAGGCTCTGGAATTAAATGTAATAAATCTGGTTGCGACAAATATGGTTGATCTGTTGCAACAGTTAAACGGCATGGAGGTTGAAGTACTGGGGCATAAGCGTACGTTGAAAACCGAAGGTTTAACGATAGTAGAAATGGCACCTGACTGGCGTAGCCGTTTGTTGAGTGTAATTACCAACCCCAACATTGCTTATATTCTGATGTTAGTCGGCATTTATGGCCTGATTTTTGAGTTTTCCAATCCCGGTTCAATCGTCCCGGGTACCATCGGTGCTATTTGCCTGTTACTGGCTATGTATTCTTTCCAGTTATTACCCATTAGTTATGCTGGAATGGCGCTGATTCTTCTGGGAATTGCACTAATGGTGGGTGAGGCTTTTCAGCCCAGTTTTGGTGTGCTTGGGATTGGTGGCGCCGTGGCTTTTGTCATTGGCTCTATCATTCTTATCGATACTGAAGCACCGGGGTTTGGTATTAATCTGTCTATTATCATCACCTTTGCATTCATCAGTATTCTGATATTTGTATTCGTGATCGGTATGGCAATCCGGGCTCGACGACGACCCGTGGTCAGTGGTCAGGAAGAGCTGATTGGCGCCTGCGCTGTGGTACTAAATGATTTTGATGACACCGGTCATGTGACGATTCACAGTGAAACCTGGAATGCACGAACGCACCTGCCATTACAGAAAGGGCAGAGTGTTAAGGTTACCGGTATGCAAGGTTTGGTGTTAGAGGTTGAGCCGCTAGTGCCGACAACAGAGGAGAGTGAGTAATGACTGCCTATACGCTTTATGTCATCGTGGGACTGGTTTTACTGTTTTTTTTCAGTGCGATTCGAATACTGCGTGAATATGAACGCGGTGTTATTTTTCTGCTCGGGCGTTTCTGGAAAGTGAAAGGTCCCGGTTTCATTATTGTCGTCCCGGTTATTCAACAGATGGTCAGAGTGGATTTGCGTACCATCGTTATGGATGTTCCCAGTCAGGATGTGATTTCACGGGATAATGTTTCGGTACATGTGAATGCAGTGGTGTATTTTCGTGTTATCGAACCGGACAAGGCCATCATCCAGGTGGAGAATTTTTACGAAGCCACCAGCCAGTTGGCACAAACCACCTTGCGATCAGTTCTAGGTCAACATGAGCTGGATGAGATGCTAGCAGAGCGTGAAAGGCTGAATGCTGACATTCAGAACGTACTTGACCAACAAACCGATGCCTGGGGTATCAAGGTCATCAATGTTGAAATTAAACATGTTGACCTGGATGAAAGCATGATTCGTGCAATAGCCAAGCAGGCGGAAGCTGAACGTACTCGAAGGGCCAAGGTCATTCATGCCGAAGGTGAGATGCAGGCCGCGGAAAAATTACTGGAAGCTGCCAAAATGCTGTCACAACAGTCACAGGCATTGCAGTTGCGGTATTTGCAAACCTTGACTGAAATTGCAGGCGAGCGATCTAATACTATTGTTTTTCCTCTACCGATGGATCTGGTCGATGCTTTAATTAAGAAGCCGGGACAGGATTAATCAGTAGTATGCTCTATCAACTGGCGGCTGATGCGATTGTGCTGCTTCACTTTAGCTTTATCCTCTATGTCGTACTTGGTGGTTTGCTCACGTACAAATGGTTGTGTTTAATCTGGTTGCATTTGCCAGCCGTAATCTGGGGGGCAGTAATAAGTTTGGCGGGTTGGGTCTGTCCCTTAACGCCGTTGGAAAATCAGATGAGGCTGGCGGCTGGTGGTAGTCATTATTCATCCAGTTTTATCGAGCATTATCTTTTGCCAGTAATTTATCCGGCAGGCTTGAGTCGAGAATTGCAAATAGGTCTGGGTATCGCTGTAGTGGGGGTGAATCTACTGGTATATGCAGGGTTAATCATCAAACATTACAAAGCATGAGCTGAAGCTGTATGACCAGCTCAGGTCTTTTGATGTCTATCAACATAAAATACACATCTCATACTACACTTAAAATAATAGACTGAACGTAGCTGGAGCGCTGGCATGAGTAAAGAACCCAATTTCTCACTACCCAAAATTTCTGGATCAAGGAAGGATCAGCAACTGGCAGAGCCTAAGGTGGTGAAAAAACTGCATAAGCGCCAAATTTTTGCCGATGCCAATTACCCGTATACCCATAAGATGAAGCGGGATGAGTATGAGAGCTTAAAAAAAGAATTACAGATTGAGATGCTCAAGATGCAGGGTTGGGTTAAGGAAACCGGACAGCGTATCCTGATTCTGTTTGAAGGTCGCGATGCAGCCGGTAAGGGCGGCACCATTAAACGTATGATGGAACATATGAACCCTCGTGGTGCCCGTGTGGTGGCACTGGAAAAACCCTCTGAAGAAGAGCAGGGACAGTGGTATTTTCAGCGTTACCTTAAACATTTGCCCAGTGCGGGTGAAATCGCATTATTTGACCGCTCCTGGTACAACCGGGCCGGTGTTGAGCGGGTGATGGGGTTTTGTAAGCCTGGTGACTATCTTGAATTTATGCGTCAGGCACCCGAACTCGAGCGTATGCTGGTACGCAGTGGTATTACCTTTTTTAAACTCTGGTTCTCGGTGAGTCGTAATGAACAGTTTCGGCGCTTTCAGCAACGTCAACATGACCCATTAAAGCAATGGAAGCTGAGTCCGATCGATTTGTCGTCTCTGGATAAATGGGAAGATTACACCGAAGCCAAGGAAGCCATGTTCTTTTATACCGATACTGCAGATGCACCCTGGACAGTCGTTAAGTCCGATTGTAAAAAACGGGCGCGCATTAACGCCATGCGTTTTGTTCTCAACAGTCTGGATTACCCCAACAAGAATACAGATGTCGTGACACCCCCCGATAATCTGATTGTAGGCTCTGCCGCTCATATTTATGAAAAAGGTGAGCATACGCTGGACAAGCCGCCTGAAATAGAGGTGTTTGATGATACTGCTTCACCGAATCAGGATGGTGCTGATGAAGTGAGCAAAGATTAAATCTCGGAGACCTTATTATGCAGCACACTAAACATGCCCAACAAATCACTGATCGTTTTCGTGAACTGGTAAATGATGCGGGTGAGGAATTAAGTGAAAAACGTTATCAGGAACTAACATTACTGGTTGAGGCGGCAATCGATACAGCGTTAATGGAATGTATGGAAAAGATGGCCGATAAGCTGGTCAACATGTC
Source organism: Gammaproteobacteria bacterium (assembly GCA_041572275.1). Lineage (GTDB taxonomy): Bacteria > Pseudomonadota > Gammaproteobacteria > SZUA-229 > SZUA-229 > JBFFSQ01. Next base: position 1,378 of record JBFFSQ010000109.1, on the reverse strand, counting down.
AAAAAGTTTGCGTCGTGATGCTGAGTTTTTTGAATAGGCTAAGACTATAGTTATAATTTTCTAACTCAGGTGTATTACAGGCATATTTTCGATTAAGCCGTTAAATTTAAATGAACACTGATCTGACATCGCAATATCGTATCCACAACTATCTGCATACGGTGTTGTTATTGGCAGGTATGTTGTTGTTGATGGCACTGATTGGCTGGTTAATCGCCGGTTTTGTTGGTGTATTCTGGTCACTGCTCAGTGGTGTGGTTATTTTTTTAACAGTACCCCGTTTATCACCTCGTATCATTTTATCTTTGTATGGCGCCAGGCCATTGTATCCTGAACAGTTGCCACAACTGTATGAAATACTCTATTGGTTATCAAAGCAGAGTGATGTGAAAGCACCGCCCCGTCTTTACTATGTCCCTAGTCAGACCATGCTGGCATTTTCAGTGGGTATGAATAGTGACACGGCAATTGCCTTAAGTAATACATTGCTGCAAACTCTGAATACACGTGAACTCACTGGTGTGCTGGCGCATGAAATTAGCCATATCCAAAGCCGTGATTTGTGGGTGATGGCGATTGCCGATGTAATCAGTCGCATGACGAGCATCATGGCGATGACCGGTTATTTAATGATTATGATTTATCTGCCTATGTTTCTGTTTACAGATGAAGATGTGCCCTGGATGTTGCTAATCGTACTGATGCTGGCACCCAATCTGAGTGCACTGATGCAACTCGCCTTGTCGCGAACGCGGGAATACGATGCAGATGTAAAAGCAGTCAGGCTCACCGGTGATCCTATTGGTCTGGCATCAGCGTTGAATAAAATTGAGCACTACCAGGAAAACTGGCTCAAGCGCATACTGATGCCTGGTTTGCGAATGCCTGAGCCTTCATTATTGAGAACGCACCCGGTAACCGAGGAGCGGGTTAAGCGCTTACTGGCAATGGAGGGGCAGTACCAGAGCCAACATCCATTTTCGCAGCCACATGGTGTTAATGGTGTACCCGAGGGGCGTGCAAACAAGCCTCGGCGGCGATGGACAGGATTATGGCACTAGGTGATTAGGCACGGGATATTCTAAGAGTACTTGCAAAGTCCCATAACAGTTACTCAGTGGCTGAAATAAATATAAATCCTAAAGCAGAGCTATAGAAGGTTGAATCCTGCCATGTGCATATGCACATGGCAGTTTATAGCTAACATTACTCAAATAAGCGATCAAAAGGGCTTCTGGTATTTTTGCAATGATCTGTAGCAATATGAGTGTAAATCATTGTAGTTTTTAAATCCTTGTGTTCCATGAGCTGTTGAATAGTGCGAATATCAGTACCTGCATGGAGTAAATGAGTTGCAAAGGAGTGACGTAGAGTGTGG
>JBFFSQ010000108.1:0-9806 GCA_041572275.1 Gammaproteobacteria bacterium | reverse complement strand
TCAGCTGGTTAGAATGCCGGCCTGTCACGCCGGAGGTCGCGGGTTCGAGTCCCGTCCGGTCCGCCATATTTGAAGAGTCCTCTGTTCAGTCAGGGGGCTTTTTTTATGAACTGAGTTAATTTTTAGTGACACCTCAGTTCAAAAATACAATATAAAAATATTGTATTGAAAGTGTTAAACGTGTTCTTAGGACCGGTAGTTCAGCTGGTTAGAATGCCGGCCTGTCACGCCGGAGGTCGCGGGTTCGAGTCCCGTCCGGTCCGCCATACAATATAAAGTCCCCCTGTTTTGCAGGGGGCCTTTTTTTATTGTCTGAACGCTTGGATGCAGTGGATAAGGCCCTCATTCGACAAAATCGCCAGGAGCGATTTTGAACATGCGAAAGCATGGCCCTATGGGGTGTAGGGCAGGAAGCCCGGAATACAAAATCGCCAGGAGCGATTTTGAACATGCGAAAGCATGGTCCTAGGTGTGGGGCAGTACGCATTAATGTAGGCTCTAGTCCTGTCAAATAGGCCGTACAGGATGATCGGTGTTATCTCGTCCAGACATGCTTGTCAGTTGTGCAAAGCTGATGAAGGAGCTGAGGTGGAGTAATACGCAAAAAAACCACTGAAACCAGACACTAATAGCATTTTTTCTTAATACAAGTGACTTTTTGTGGCTTATCAGTGGTAGATTATTGTTAATTGTTGGTCAAAACTCGCTTCTCCTGGGAGAAGCCCACATAATTTCCCTTTCGCACTTTTGCTTCTTACCTGTCTCTAGTATTATTCGTGGCTCAATAAAATTGGTAGGCAGGTAGTGTGACTGTCGACTAAATAAATGATGTTTGAGTTTTACCGCTTTATTTTAGTATCACCACAGGAAAATAAACCCAATGTTACAGGCTATCAACGACAGAGCTAAAGGCGTAATTGGTTGGATCGTTATCGCTTTAATTTCAGTACCATTTGCACTCTGGGGCATTCAGGAGTATGTGGGCGGTGGACAGGAGAGTTTTGCGGCAAAAGTAAATGATGTGGAAATCTCAGTGCGTGAGTTTGACCAGGCTGTGAGTCGTCAACGCCAACGCTTATCTGAGATGTTTGGTGGTCAGCTACCAGAAGGTGCTGTATTTGATAAACAAATTAAGCAACAGGTTCTGGATCAGTTAATTACTCGCCAGATTCTTGAGCAGATGGCACTGGACTCGGGATTCCGTGTATCTGACAAGATGCTGTCTGAAAAAATTCAAAGTATGGAAGTATTTCAGCAAGACGGTAAGTTTGAGGGTAAAACTTATAAGGCATTACTTGGTTCTCAGGGTATGAGTGTAGCGGGCTTTGAGCAACTAATGCGACGTGATCTGCTGGTGCAGCAGGTTCAGGACGGACTTGTGGGTTCTGTCATAGTTGGTCAGAGTGCACTGGAACAGCTGGGGCGCTTGCAGGAACAGACACGTGATGTCAGCTATTTGTTATATAAACACAACAGTTATTTGTCTGATATTACGTTAACAGATACAGAGCTCCAGCAATATTTCGATGAGAATCAGAGTCGCTATATGCATCCGGAACAGGTACGTATCAGTTACGTTGAATTAAAGTCGACAGATCTAAAGATTGATGTACCAGTAGATGAGAATGCCCTCCGTCGACAGTATGATGAGTATGTTGCCAGCCTGGTGGACCAGGAGCAGCGTAAAGCGAAGCATATATTGATTCAGCTGGATGAGACTGCTGATGAAACCACTCAACAGGAGAAAAAAGCACTTGCTGAAAGCGTGCTTAAAAAACTTCGTGCAGGTGAATCTTTTGAGGTATTGGCCAAGTCAGTATCTGAAGATCCTGGTTCATCTACACAGGGTGGTGATCTGGGTTGGGTTAGCAAGGGCATGATGGTGCCTGCATTTGAAGAAGCCCTGTATCAATTGCAGACAGGTGAGATTTCTGAGCTTGTCAAAACAGGTTTTGGCTACCACATTATTAAGCTCGAAGAAGTAAAGGGTGCGACGCCCGAATCATTTGAGAAGAAAAAATCAGAGCTAGTGTCTGAGCTTAGACAAAATGAAATTGATAATCAGTTTTATGAGCGATCTGAGTTAATGGCGACCACTGCCTATGAAAATGACAATAGTTTACAGCCAGTTGCGGACACACTAGGACTGGAAGTTAAACAATCTGCTATGTTTACGCGTACATCAGGCCAGGGCGTGGCTACAGAAAAGAAAATTCGTGATGCGGCATTCCAGGCATCAGTGATCAAGGAAGGCCGTAATTCAGATGTGATTGAATTAGAGAAAAATCATATTATTGTTTTACGTGTTGATGAGCATGTTCCAAGCAAGCCCAAAACTCTTGAGGAAGTCAGACCGCAGCTAGAAGCAAGTTTAAAACTTGATAAGGCCAAGCAAAAGGCTCAGGAAGCATCACTGCAAGCATTGGCTGATTTACAGCAAGGTAAGTCATTGGTTGATCTAACCCAGCGCTATACTGAAATGAATGCGCTTGGCAGTATCAAACGTGATTTCAAAGACGCAAGTCCACAAATTGTAAAGACAGCTTTTCAAATGCCTAAGCCAGAAGGCCAGGCTGCTTATGAAACGGTTGAATTGGCAGATGCTGTTGCCGTAATTATTCTAGCGAAAGTGACAAATGCACAAGATGCAGGAACAGCTGATTCACTAAAAGCCATTGAAAAACAAATTGAATCCAGTGTTGCTAATCAGGAATTAACAGCGGTTATTGAATATCTGAAATCACAGTCAGATATCACTATTGCCAAAGATCTGCTTTAAATTATTTTATCACGAGCCAATGGCTCGTGATGCCTCCATACGTGATGCAGTAAAGTGCGTGTACTGACTAGCTAATATGTCATAACATCTTAGGGATGCTCATGTTCGAAAAAATCCGCAGCTTACAGTTGCACTGGAAAATATTACTGGCCCTTCTTCTGGCTGTTGCCGCTGGTCTGCTTACAGGGAAGGATGCTGGTTTGTTTGGCATCACGTTCTATCAGTTATACGACTTTTTCGGTACGCTATTCTTAAATGCGTTGAAGATGTTGATAGTGCCATTGGTTGTGGCGTCAATTATTGTGGGGATGATGGGTATAGGCTCCGGCGAGAATCTTGGTCGTCTTGGTGGTAAGACCCTGAGTTACTATGCAATTACCAGTCTGTTGGCTATTTTAACTGGTTTGTTGATTGTTAATATGACAACACCAGGTATTGTTGATGGTGCTCCAGCAAAAGATATTATCGGACTTAGTGAAAATATCGAAGAGATAACCGGTAAGGTTGAGGGGAAAGGTGCCGGTGATATCGTTGCGGTATTCCTGCGTATGGTGCCAGCGAACATAGTGTCAGCTGCTGCCGAAGGGAAGATGCTGGGTCTGATTTTTTTTAGTTTACTATTTGGTTATTTCCTTACCCGCATTCAGGAGCCACAAGGTACGACCTTAAGGAGTTTCTGGCAGGGCGTGCTTGATGTCATGATGGAAATAACCAACTGGGTCATGAAATTTGCACCGCTCGGTGTTTTTGCGCTGGTTGCAAAAGTCATTGCAACTTCTGGTCTTGATGCATTCAAGCCGCTAGCGGTTTTTTTCTTCACGGTATTGGTTGCACTGGCGACGCATTTTTTGATTACTTTACCTCTGATATTAAAGTATGTAGCGAAGGTTAGTCCTAAGCGTCATTTCAAAGCGATGGCACCCGCGCTGTTGACAGCATTTTCAACCAGTTCTTCCTCCGCAACCTTACCTTTAACACTTGACTGTGTTGAACAACGAGCAGGTGTGTCAAATAATGTGAGTAGTTTTACTTTGCCTTTGGGCGCTACTGTGAATATGGATGGTACTGCTCTTTATGAATGTGTGGCAGCAATGTTTATTGCACAGGCCTATGGTATTGAATTGAGCTTTGCTACACAGTTTTTAATCGTTCTTGTGGCATTGTTAACTTCGATTGGAGTGGCCGGAATTCCTTCTGCCAGTCTGGTTGCTATCAGTATAATTCTTGCAGCTATTGGTTTACCGATGGAGGCGGTGGGCTTGATTCTGGCGGTGGATCGCGTACTGGATATGTTCCGTACTTCAGTGAATGTGTTCAGTGATTCAGTGGCGGCGGTTGTTATTGCCAAGCTTGAGGGTGAGACCACAGTGTTAGAGAAAGAACTTAAAACCTGGTAACACTTGCTGTATGGCTTGGTTATACAGCCTTTGCGACAGCATAAGGCTGTATTGTATATCCTTAAGCTTGTCGGTGCTATTCATTGATGAGTCCCACAATATTGAATCCACTATCGACATAGAGCACTTCACCTGTAATACCACTTGCCAGGCTCGAGCACAGGAATGCAGCAGAATTACCCACTTCCTCGGTAGTCACATTGCGACGTAGAGGGGCGTTGGTCTCAACATGTTCAAATATCTTCTTGAAACTGCCGATACCGGCTGCGGCTAGAGTTTTAATCGGGCCAGCTGATATTGCGTTTACACGTATTCCTTCAGGGCCTAGATTATGTGCCAGGTATCGAACATTGGCTTCCAGACTGGCTTTTGCCAGGCCCATAACATTGTAGCCAGGAAAGGTGCGTACTGCGCCCAAATAACTCAGGGTAATGATTGAGGCATCATCTCGGTTCTGCATCATATGTCGGCCTGCTTTTGCGATAGCAGCGAGGCTGTATGAACTGACATCGTGAGCGAGGTTGAAGCCATCGCGGGTTAGATTATCGAGGTAGTCGCCTTCCAGAAGTTCTTTTGGTGCAAAGGCAATAGAATGGATGATGATATCGAAGGAATCCCAGAAATCATCAAGGTGCTCAAATACCGCCTCGATTTCTTCATCATCTTCAACGTTACAGGGAATTACAATGTCGGAGTCTAATTGACCGGCAAGCTTTTCAACGCGTTCTCGTAAACGTTCATTCTGGTAGGTGAATGCTAGTTCGCAACCCTCTCGATGCATGGCCTGTGCAATGCCCCAGGCAATTGAGCGGTTACTGGCTACTCCAAAAATTAATGCACGCTTACCGGCTAGAAAACCCATAGGTTGACTCCTATTTATTATCTTTGTGTGTGTTATGCTAACAGACTTTCAGTGCATGGCAATAATAGATTTATACACATGTATTACAGTATAGTAAAACGGTTTCAGGGCGATCAGCTGTTTAATAATCAAGTGAGTCAGTTAATTTGGAATTAGATAATATGCTGATAAAAACAGGATTTCGTAATATACCTGTCATTCTTTTATTATTATTGTTGTTTTCAGAGTCGGCCCAGGCGGTTCCGGCAATGGCTATGGGCTATGAGCCAAAATATGGTTCTGATTTATCGCATTTTGATTATGTAAATCCAGATGCTCCTAAAGGTGGTAAGTTGGTACTGGCCGGTACCGGTGCTTTTGATAGTTTCAACCCCTATATACTCAAGGGTAATTCAGCTGAAGGCTTAAATCTGGTGTTTGATACATTGATGGTAGCCAGTCTGGATGAACCATTTACCAAATATCCGTTAATTGCTGAAGATATTGAGCTGGCTAAAGATAGATTGTCAGTAAAGTTTCGTATTAACAGAAAAGCGCGATTTTCTAATGGCGATGACATCACCGCGAATGATGTTAAGTTTTCATTCGATACCTTGATGTCTGACAAAGCGCATCCGCAGTATCGTTTTACTTACGGTGATGTTAAACAGGCAGTGGTCGAAGATGCGTACACAATTCGTTTTGATTTCAATCGTGTTAACCCTGAACTGCACTTGATCCTTGGTGATATCCCTGTATTTTCAAAAAAATGGCCAGGTGATAAGAGCTTTGATAAATTAACAGAAAAAATACCTGTAGCCAGTGGTCCATATACCATTGCAAGTTACTCATGGGGTAAACAATTGGTTTATCAACGGGATCCGAATTATTGGGCAGCAAATTTGCCTGCAATTAAAGGTAAGTATAATTTTGATCAGATCGTGTATAAATATTACCAGGACCTGGTAATAGCTCTGGAGGCATTCAAGGCTGGGGAGTTTGATTTTCGATTTGAGTATTATTCGAAACTTTGGGCCAGGGAACATGAAGGCCCCAATTACGAATCAGGAAAAATAATCAAAGAATTGTTGCCACATAAAAATAATGCAGGCATGCAGGGCTTTGTATTCAACACTCGACGGGAAATATTTAAAGACCCAAGGGTGAGACAGGCTATCGCAATGGGTTTCGATTTTGAATGGTCAAATGATCATTTGTTTTACAATCAATATGTAGTCAATGACAGTTATTTTAGTAATACGGAACTGGCAGCTAGTGGTATTCCACAGGGTGAAGAGTTGCAGTTACTGGAACCCTATCGTGAGCAATTGCCTGAGGCGGTATTTACTCAACCATGGCAACCGGTTTCAACCAAAGCACCGAGATCTCTGCGCAAAAACTTACGCGAGGCTAAAAAGATCCTGGAAGAGGCTGGCTGGAAAGTAAAAGATGGCGTGTTAGTGAACGATAAAGGTCAGGCTCTTGAATATGTAGTGATGCTGGCGCAAAAAGGTATGGATCGTATTCTGGCGCCCTTTGCTCGTAATTTGGCCAAGCTGGGAATCAAGATGACCTATCGTATGGTAGATCGTTCGCTTTATATTCGCCGCATTCGTAGTTTTGATTTCGATATGGTCGTAGGCAGTTTCCCACAATCGTTATCGCCGGGTAATGAGCAATTGACGATGTTTCATTCCAGATCGGCTAACCAGGATGGCTCGCGCAATCTGGCCGGCATCGAAAATCCGGTGGTTGATGCCTTAGTAGAAAAAGTAATTTCAGCCAGTAATCGCAAAGATCTGATAACTGCCTGCCATGCCCTGGATCGCGTATTATTAAATGGACATTATCTGGTTGCAAACTGGTATATCAATAAACATCGAATCGCGTATTGGGATAAATTTTCTCGGCCGGATAAATTACCTCTCTATTACAGTCCGATAAGCTGGATGACTGAAAGCTGGTGGGTTAAACAGTAATGGCTGCTTATATTCTGAAACGTTTACTATTAATGATCCCAACCTTATTCGGTGTCATGTTGGTGACTTTCGTAGTGACTCAGTTTGTGCCGGGTGGTCCGGTTGAGCAGTTGATTAGCCAGTTAGAAGGTACCGGTAAAGGTGGTGAGATTAGTAGCAGTTCGGCGGGTTTGTACCATGGTGATAAAGGCCTGTCTGAAGAGCATATCCAGCAATTGAATGCTTTGTACGGTTTTGATAAGCCGGCTTACCAGCGTTTTTTTGAAATGATGTGGCGATATATGCGCTTTGATCTTGGGGAGAGTTATTTCTACAACAAGTCAGTGATGGATCTCATTATATCCAAGTTGCCGGTTTCTATTAGTCTGGGTGTCTGGTCGTTTCTGATTGTGTATCTGAGCTGTATTCCCCTGGGTATAAAAAAAGCAATCAAGGATGGGACTCACTTTGATGTGATTACCAGCACGGTTATTCTGATCGGTTATGCCATCCCGGGATTTGTCCTCGGTGTTATGTTACTGGTGTTATTTGGCGGCGGGAGTTTCTGGGATATCTTTCCGCTCAAAGGACTGACGTCTGATAACTGGGATGAGCTTCCCTGGTATCAGCAGATACTGGATTATTTGTGGCATATGGTTTTGCCCATTACCGCTTCTATCGTGGGTAGTTTTGCTGTACTTACCATGTTGACTAAGAATAGTTTTCTGGAAGAGATCAGAAAACAATATGTGGTTACTGCGCGAGCCAAAGGGCTAAACGAAAACAGTGTGCTCTATCGACATGTTTTTCGAAATGCCATGATTCCCATCATTACAGGTTTCCCTGGTGCTTTTATCGCTGCTTTTTTTACTGGCAGTCTTTTAATTGAAACAATATTTTCACTGGATGGGCTGGGTTTATTATCCTACCAGTCGATATTGATGCGTGATTATCCGGTAGTGTTAGGTAGTCTGTTTTTTTATACCATCCTTGGCTTATTTGCTAAATTACTGGCCGATATCAGTTATGTCATTATTGATCCGCGCATCCAGTTTGAGTCGGTGAGTCGTTGATGGCATATGTTAATCACATGTCACCGATGCAGCGTGCCTGGTTTCGGTTTAAATCCAATAAGCGAGGTTATTACAGTCTGTGGATATTTTGCTTTTTGTTTTTTCTCAGTCTGTTGGCTGAAGTACTCAGCAACGATAAACCGTTGATTGTGAAATTCCAGGGAGAATATTTTTATCCGGTTATTCAGGCCTATCCAGAAACCACCTTTGGCGGTGATTTTGAGACTGAAACAGATTACAAAGATGAATATGTACGTGGCATATTAACTAGCAATGGCAACTGGATGCTGGAGCCATTGAATCCTCATGACTATTCCAGTATTTCCTATGAGTCGAATCTACCCAATCCTGCACCACCATCCGAGTATAACTTTCTGGGTACCGATGATCATGGCCGTGATGTACTGGCACGGTTAATTTATGGTTTTCGGTTGTCAATTTTGTTTGCTTTCGCCCTGACAATTGTGGGTACGGCTATTGGTATTCTGGCAGGTGCCATTCAGGGTTATTTTGGTGGGCGCACGGATCTATTGTTCCAGCGTTTTATTGAAGTCTGGGGGTCAATGCCAGAGCTGTATTTATTGATTATATTTGCTTCAATTTTTCAGCCCAGTGTAACACTGCTCATTATCCTGTTATCTATGTTTGGCTGGATGGGCTTATCAGATTATGTACGTGCTGAATTTTTAAAAGGCCGGAATATGGATTACGTGAAAGCGGCAAAAGCTTTGGGATTAAGCAACCGTTCCATCATGTTCCATCATTTATTACCCAACAGCCTGACGCCGGTGATTACCTTTTTACCGTTTCGAATCTCAGGGGCCATACTGGCCTTGACCAGTCTGGATTATCTGGGGTTGGGGGTACCCCCTTCGACTCCCAGTCTGGGTGAGCTATTGTCTCAAGGCAAAGAAAACCTGTCAGCCTGGTGGTTGTCTATCACGACATTCCTGGTTTTGGTGGGTGCCCTGATGTTGTTGATCTTTATTGGTGAAGCTCTACGTGAAGCCACGGATACAAGGAAATCCTGAGCATGACAACACCATTGATCAGCGTTAAAAATTTAACTGTACATTTTCAGACACCAGAATCAGTTATCGAGGCCGTACGTAGAGTTAGTTTTGATATTATGCCCGGTCAGAATATAGCCCTGGTTGGTGAGTCGGGTTCTGGTAAATCGGTCACTGCCTTATCGCTGTTGCGTTTGCATGAATCAGCCCGCACCCGTTTTCCCGACGGGGAGATCCTGTTTGATAACCGTGATCTTTTGGTGTGTAGCGAGCAAGACATGCGCAGAATTCGGGGTCGTGATATCGCCATGATCTTCCAGGAACCGATGACCTCACTTAACCCGGTGTACCCTATTGGTAAACAGTTGATCGAACCATTTATGTTGCACCAGAAACTGAGCCGGGAGCAGGCGCTGCCGCTAGCCATTGAAATGCTTGATCGTGTCGGTATTCCAGAGCCACACAGACATATCAACAGCTTTCCGCACATGATGTCAGGAGGCCAGCGGCAGCGCGTGATGATTGCTATGGCACTGGCCTGTAAACCTAAATTACTGATCGCTGATGAGCCAACAACAGCACTGGATGTCACCATCCAGCAACAGATACTGGAATTACTTGCTGATCTTCAAAAAGAATTCAATATGTCTGTGCTGCTGATCACTCATGACCTGAATCTGGTACGGAAATATTCAGAATATGTCTGTGTCATGAAAGAGGGAGAAATTGTCGAGCAAACGAACACAGC
>JBFFSQ010000107.1:0-10001 GCA_041572275.1 Gammaproteobacteria bacterium | reverse complement strand
TACCAGTCCTGGTGTTTGCGCGCCCAGTTCCACCCGTCCAATGACGGTACCGGTACTGTTATAGATATTCACTGCTACGCTATCAGCACTGGATTCGAGATTAACAGCACCGGTCAGATTACCGTTATCCGGCAGATAAGCCTGATCATGTTCAACCAGTACCTGACGACCAATCAGATTAGAAGCTTCCAGTGCCTGTGACGACTGTAAACTCGAAGCAAAACTATTGAATGAGGTATTCAGGTCATTAATTCCAGTGACCGCTCCAAACTGTGCAATCTGACCAAGAAACTCGCCATTGTCCATCGGCGCCATGGGATCCTGATTTTTTAACTGTTGCGTCATCAACTCAAGAAACTGGTCCTGTCCCAAGGAGGTGCGTGCATTATTGGTTTGATTCGCCACATCCTGGGAGGTGGTTAATCCGGAAATACCAGCGTATGGATTGGTTTCCATTATCTATACCCTCTTATCGACCCAGTTGCAGTGTACGAATGAGTAATTCTTTAGTCGTGGATAATACTTCCACATTATTTTGATAACTGCGGGAAGCAGAAATCATATCAGCCATTTCTTCCACCGCATTGATGCCAGGACTGAACACATAGCCGTCACCGTTCGCCAGAGGATGCCCAGGCATATAGTGCGAAACTGCGGGCGTATTGCTTTCAACAATTTCACTGACCTTGACGGTTGCTCCGCCTTGTTCACCCATGCTGTCATTGAGCACACTCTGAAATACTGGATGCCGAGCTTTGTAAACATCTTCCGGACGACTGGCCATGGTTTCAGCATTGGCCAGGTTACTGGACACGGTATTCAGCCGAAGCATCTGTGCACTCATGCCAGAACCGGCGACATCAAAAATTTTAAACACTGACATAATTATTCACCCTTGAATGCAGTAACCAGGCCGCTAATACGACGTGACAAAATATTCAACGTGGTTTGATAACGAATATTGTTTTCAGCAAATGCCGCCTGCTCTTTCTGCATATCGACTGTATTTCCATCGGCCGAACTCTGATCAGGCACCCGATACTGCGTATGCTGATCAAGACTATTTGCCGGTAGCTGTATATGACCTTCCTGAGTGGCCGACATCTTGACCTGATTCACCTGGGCATTACGCAGTGCACTGTTAAAATCAATATCACGGGCTTTGTAACCGGGCGTATCGGCATTGGCGATATTCTCAGCCAGCAACTGCGTGCGACGCTCGAATAACAGCAGCGCGTCATCGTGAATACCAAAAGCTTTGTCAAAATTAATCGGCATAGTTATCTCCGTTCTTGCATGAACAATTGCAAGGCCTATGCCAATTAGTTTTTTTACTATTTATCAAACACTTAGCAAGATGAAAAACAAAGCGCAACAAAAAAAGCGGCAATAATTGCCGCAGGCGGCAAACGATATAAACAAATTATTGGAACACTTCGAGGATAGGAATGCGGACAGTCAATTGACTCAGAGGTGGACAACTCAGGTTTTTTTACGATAGACCACGCCAGTACTTGCACGCACCATTTCAAAAGCATCACAGTATTGTGAGATTGATTCTGAAGCACCCAACATCAAATAGCCTTTTGGGTTCAGTGACTGGGCCATACGATTGAGAATATCGGTCTTGGACTCTGCAGAGAAGTAAATCAGTACATTACGGCAGAAAATAACATCAAACTTACCCAGAGGCGCATAACTCTGAAGCAGATTACTTTCTCTAAAGGTAATTCTGGAACGTATATTGGCATTCACCTGCCACTGATTACCGATAGCGGAAAAATAACGTCGTTTCCGTTCTTCTGATAAACCTCGGGCCAGTGCCAGAGCATCGTATTTAGCCTCTTTAGCTTCGTTGACTATGGCCTGTGAAATATCGGTCGCTGTAATATCAACCCTGAATCCAGGATTCTGCATTGCGTATTCATCGGTAATCATACTGATCGAGTAAGGCTCCTGGCCACTGGAACAGGCCGCTGACCAGATACGTAATGATTTTTTATTCTGTTGTTTAAAATCTTCAAAAATAAGATTTCTGAGTACTTCAAACGGATAGGTATCCCTGAACCACAGAGTTTCATTCGTGGTCATGGCTTCTATTACCTGGGCTCGGATAGATGAATTATTATTGCGCGAAAGCTGGTCAACGAGCGCTTGCAAGGTATCAATCTGATTATCTCTCATCAGCCTGTTCAAACGGCTCGACACAAGATAATGCTTGTTTTCACCTAATACGATGCCGCAGGCATTCTCAAGAAACGTTTGAAAGTTTCTGTATTCATCAGCTGTAAAACTTGCGCTCATTCATTCACACAACGGGTAAGCCCAGTAGTCGGGTAATCATTTTCAACAGTACGGTCAATCATCTGAAATCTGATCCATACCTTCGTTTACATCGCGATTGTTTATTATATTCAGTACGCTATTGGCCAGTTCGTTGGGTTTAAATTTTGGAATAAAATGATCTGCACCCACTTTCTCAACCATATTATTATTAAATACACCACTCAATGAGGTATGTAACATTACATAGGTATCAGCCAGTCTCGGATCTTTGCGTATTTCTGTGGTCAGAGTATAACCATCCATACGTGGCATTTCGATATCTGAAATCACCAGGCCAATTTTTTCTTTCAGTGGTGTGCCATCTTCAACCAGCTTCTGTAAAACCTCAAGTCCTTCCTGTCCATCATTCGCCAGTGTACATTCAATACCCACCTTTTCCAGCACTCGCTTAACCTGATTACGGGCTACAGATGAGTCATCGACAATCAATACATGTTTAGGCGTGTCTGAATCAATGTGACCGGCATCCTCAAGAACGCCTTCACTTAGCTCTTCTGAAATACCCATAACATCAGCAAACACTTTTTCAACATCGATAATCTCCACCAGCTGATCATCAATATGGGTGACGGCCGTCAGATAATGGGATTTACCACTGCCTTTTGGCGGCGGCAATATATCCTTCCAGTTCATGTTGGCAATTCGATCGACCGAATTCACCAGAAAACCCTGGGTAAAGCGGTTATATTCAGTGACGATGACAAAACTGTCATTAATGTCGGTGACGGGACGTTTGTTAATTGCCAATCCCAAATCCATCACTGGTATGGTTTTTTTTCGTAAATGGGCGACACCAACTACCTTGCTATCTGATCGCGGCATTTGTGTGAGTGCAGGACACCGAATCACTTCCTGTACTTTAAATACATTTATGCCGTATAACTGATTGCCCGATAATCGGAATAACAACAATTCAAGTCGATTATGCCCCGCTAGCTGGGTTCGGCTATCAACATTATCAAGGACACCTGCCATTCATTTACTCCACAGGCCCATATAAGCCTGATTATTGACCATTCTTTACTATACTTATTCACATACTGAACAATGTATAAGTTAGATACTAGCTTATAAATGTTGTTTAGCCAGTAAACATACTAAAGAATTTGGGTTTCATTATGTCTATGCCTTTATTGCTCACTCAATATGCATTACCCATATTGCAAGCAGCTATTGATGCCGATCATCAACGTCTGACGCAATTAAAAGAACAAAACCCAGGAACAGCGAAGCTCCTTGATGATACCGTTGATAATATCCTGGACAATAACTCCAGCATGGCGGATATGGCGGAAACTGGACTGCAGATTCTGCAACAGATCTACGAAATCATAACCAAAAACCTGCAATTGCAGAATAAAGCAGGAAACATTAGTGATGCCATTGCCAGTATTGCAGCCGCTACAGAAGAAATGGCTGCCACAGCATCTGAAATCTCACAGGCAGCACAAAACACTGCACAAAATGCCAATGAAAGTAATGCCAAAACCGAAGAGGGCAATATCGCTATTTCATCTATGATTGGAGATATGGACTTACTTGAAGGCTCAATTAAGAGCATGTTCGATGGCATTGATCGCTTTACGGGATTTACCGCTGAAATCAACAACCTCACGGCTACGGTACGAGACATTGCCAACCAGACTAATCTGCTAGCTCTGAATGCAGCTATTGAAGCCGCCCGTGCTGGTGAGGCAGGCCGTGGTTTTGCCGTGGTGGCCGATGAAGTTAAACAACTGGCAAGCAAAACTGAACAGGCCACTCTCGAAATAGAAAATGTCACGACTACGATGAATTCACTGATGGAAGAAATTGGCAACTCTGTCAGCGATAGTCATGACCGACTTGAAAACAGCCTCGAAAGCCTGGAGACAGTTGCCGTGGCACTGGGCGATGTCACCGTAATGGTCACCAGTGTCAGTGATGATATGCAATCCATTGCCTGTTCTGCATCTCAGCAACAATCCGTGTCACAGGAAATGGCTGAGAAGTTAAATGGCGTAACCCTCGACATACAGGAAGAAAACGACCAGATCAAGCACACGCTCGACAGCGCCAAGGATTTGAATGCATCGATTAAACGACAATTTAATATCCTGTCAGAATTTGGTCATGATGAAATTCTGTTACATACGGCCAAGGCTGATCATGTGGCCTGGAAAATACGCCTTGGTGTTACAGCAATGGGAGGCGAGTCTATCCCCGATGCCGAACTCAAAGACCATACCCAGTGTCGACTGGGCCACTGGTACTATTCGCTGGGACAGGAAAAGTACGGCACACTCGATGGCTTCAAAGCCATGGAGGCTCCTCATGCCCGTGCCCACGAAATTGGCAAGAATATTGCTGAATTAGCTCGTAAAGGGCAAATGGAGGCTGCCTGTCAAAAAATTGCTGAGCTGGAGGATGCCAGCCAGGAACTGTTCCGATACATAAACGAATTGCTGGATGACGTAACGACATGACACTTAGGCCCACATTACTGCTTCTCTGCTACAGTATGCTATTCGTTAGCGGCAACAGTTTTGCGGGTCAGCCAACTCCACTACACAGTCACAACGAGATCATCGCAGGCGTGCAGCAGTTCCTGCAACAGCAATCTTCACCCTCACCGACATCACAGACCCAAATCAAGGTGGGGCACCTGGACTCCAGGCTACGCCTGCACCAATGCAATCAAGCGCTGGAGATCTTTCTGGCACCAGGCAGCCGCAAGCTCGGCAAAACCTCTGTCGGTGTCCGCTGTGCCTCGCCAAAAGCCTGGGCATTGTATGTCCCGGCCAGTATTAACGTATTTAGCCCGGTCTATCAAACCACAAACCGCCTGACCAAAGGCCATATTATTCGGGAGCAGGACATTATTGCCGTAGAACACGATCTAGCCCGCCTAAGTTACGGTTATTTCACGAACAAACAGGACCTCCTTGGCATGCAGGTTAAACGCAGCCTGTCCCAGGGCCGTGTCATCACTCCTAACCAGATTCAGCCACCCTTATTGGTTAAACGTGGCGAAAAAATCGCCTTAATTGCGGGTTCTTCGTCATTTTCAGTACGTATGAGCGGCGAAGCCCTTTCAGATGGCGCCCAGGGTGAGCATATTCGCGTCAAAAACCTGTCATCTAAACGTATTGTGGAAGGTATTGTGACCCGGGCCGGCGTAGTCACTATACCGAATTGAAAATAATATTAAAAAATTACTAAAGTTTGACTGAAGACGGCCGCTATAAATATTGAGAGAGAACGACCAGGTGAATACCATGACCCCAATTAATCCGATCAATCGAACAACCACCGAAGCCCTGAGCAGTAATGCCAGTAAAAGCCGTGACAAAACCTCAGCTGAAGCGCCATCAGATCCTCGTACACTATCTGATGACACGGTTAGCCTGTCCCAGGACACGTTACAGGTTCGAGAATTACAACAACAACTGGACAGCGTATCCGAAATTGACGCCGATAAAGTCGCGGCTATTAAGGCAGAAATTGCCAATGGCAACTACCCACTGGATCCTGATCGTATCGCCGAAAACCTGTTAAAACTGGAAAAAGCACTAACCGAGTAAATCCATGAGCACCTGTTCCGATCTCTCTGTCATTTTTGATAAAATCTCAGCTCAAACTCTGAGTCTGCAACAATGCCTGAAAGCTGAATTTGAAGCCCTTCAAGCCAACCAGTTCGAAACGCTACTCTCTCTCTCCGAACAAAAGCAACAACTGGTGAATGACCTGAATGCCCTTGACGCGACCAGAATCTCACTGATTGAAGGCGAGCATTTTATTCAAAGCCTGGATGAACTGGACTCAAGCCATCAACTTCGTACTCACTGGCATAGCGTTCAACAGGATGTACAAAAATGCCAGCAACAAAATGCGATTAATGGCCGATTATTACATCGACGAAATGAACTGGCCCGAGAAACGCTGGAGATCATCAGCGGCCACCAGAATACACAAGCCACCACCTATGGACCTGAAGGCCTGAAACAGAACAGCGGCCATCTTCTAAATCACACAAAAGCCTGAGCCTCCCCAATCCGACACTAGCGAAATAACTCCCGGCTTTTCAGGGGTTTCTCCCCCAGGTAATAGGACAAGACATAGCGCATCAGGGATTTGATCTCTTTCCTGGTCTGGGGGCTGCTTAAGTCATTCTGCTCATAGGCCTGCAGACTTTGACCTGAAATCACCAGGTGGTGACTATCAGCAAGACCGCTGCGGACCGCCACAGGACCATGCTCAATGTAATACATATAGTCCTGGCGCTCATCAATGCGATCACCCGTATCAGCATCCTCACTGAGATTCAGCCCAAACCCCAAAAGCTGTAACAGGTTCTTTTCAAATAATCGCAGTTCGATCTCAACCGAATCAGGACGACTCAGTGCATACAAGGTCTGCTGATACAAATCATACGCATCTTCGTACACATCATGGCGATGTAACAGACGCATGATTAGCTCATTCATATAGAAACCACAAGGCAAGGCCATACCTTTCATATTCGGTGGCCGCTGCTGCATCAACTCCGCCCTGCCCAAAACCGGTAATTCACCCTTACCACTCCAGGACACCTGCAAGGGCTGAAATGCCTGCAAAACACCTCTTAACCTGGATTTGGCACTGCGACTACCCCGACTGAGCACTGACAAGCGGCCATGATCACGGGAAAACAATTCCAGTATCTGACTGCTATCTCGAAACGGTCGTTGATGCAGGATATAAGCAGGTTGATCCTGAATACGCATAGAAATAAGGATTAATCGGAATCATAACCCAGGCTACGTAAAGCTGATTCATTATCCGACCAGCCAGCCTTGATTTTAACCCAGAGCTGTAAGAACACCTTCTGGCCGAGCAATTTCTCCATATCTATTCGAGCCTTGGTTCCAATGCTCTTTAAACGCGCACCCTTTTGACCAATGATGATAGCTTTCTGGCCCTTGGTTTCGACCAGGATAACGGCATGGATCTCAGTGATTTTTTCTTTTTCTTTGTAACGCTCAATTTCCACTGTGGTCTGGTACGGCAGTTCATTGCCCAGTTCCCTGACCAGCTTTTCACGAATCAATTCTGCTGCCAGGAATCGTTCGCTGCGATCCGTTAACTGATCCTCAGAAAAAAACGGAGGATTTTCGGGCAAAAACTCCAGTACAGCCTGCTCAAGCTGATCGACATTATTGCCTTTGCGAGCGGAGACCGGTACCACTCGGGTAAAGTTATATTTCTCGCTGATTTCCTGGAGGAATGGTAACAATTCATCCTTGTTATCCACCACATCAACTTTGTTCACAACCAGAATGACGGGCACAGATATGTGTTCCAGTTTATTCAAAACCATCTGGTCTTCATCAGTCCATTTCAAGGATTGCACCAGGAACAGAACGACATCAACGTCATGAACAACAGAACTGGCGGCTTTGTTCATATAGCGATTAATCGCTTTTTTACCGCCACTGTGAATACCGGGTGTATCCACATAGATATACTGACCTTCATCAGTGGTTTTGACACCGAGAATCTGGTGACGTGTGGTCTGGGGCTTTCTCGAGGTTATACTCAGTTTCATACCCAGAATACGGTTCAATAAGGTTGACTTGCCCACATTGGGACGACCAATAATGGCTATATAACCGCACTTGAACGCCTGTTGATCCTGCTTATTCATATTCATACCACTCAGGCATTCAACTGCCGGTTTTCAAATTCATCAATGGCTGCTTTTGCTGCAATCTGCTCGGCCTTACGACGACTGGGTGCCTCACCCGTAGTATGAATACCCAGCTGTTCAATCTTACAGGCAATGAGAAACACCTGTTGATGGGATTTACCGGTCACACTAATCAGCTCATAGTCGGGTAAGGCAAATTTTTGTGCCTGTAATAATTCCTGCAAGCGCGTCTTGGGGTCTTTCAATAAAGCTGGGTCAGGAATATGTTGAATCTGATTCTGATACAGCCTAAGGATTAACTGACGGCAGATATCAAAACCACCATCCAGGTACACTGCACCTAAAATTGCTTCTACTGTATCAGCCAGGATAGATGCTCGTCGATAACCGCCACTTTTTAACTCGCCACTACCCAGAATCAGGTAATCCCCCAGTGCAAGGTCATTGGCCACCAGCGCCAGGCCTTCTTTTTTAACCAGGCTGGCACGTATACGGCTAAGATCACCCTCTGGGTGTTTGGGATAAAGCCTGAACAGCTCATCTGCGATAACAAAGTTAAGAATGCTGTCGCCCAAAAATTCCAGACGCTCATTATTTCTGGAGCTGGCACTCCGATGAGTCAGTGCTTCCAGTAATAGCTCACTATCATTGAAGGAATAACCAAGAACTTTAATCAGGCGTGTTAAATCTGGACTATGCTTCATCTACAATTTAACTTTTGGGTATGACTACCGAATGATCAAACGTCGCCACGAATTCTAGATTCGAGAAAATAGGCCCACGTTTCTCATAATGTAATTTAACTTCCAGCCCCGATGTTGTTTTCCTGAACTTAAATGCTTTTTTATCTCGTTCAAAATCGGTTATACCATTAATCTGTAAACGTCGATCAATGAAGTAACGAACATCTCGGGCCGGTTTACCCCTCACTTCCGGATCATTCGGTAATGCTTCTAGTACAGACTTTATAGATCCATCATTTATATAAATAGGAATTATTCTCAGCGCCATCATTGCCTGAGTCGCTACCAGGGCGATTACGATTAACCAGCCTATCGCTGTCATACCACGTTGTTTTTTTATCATGCCTGACTCGCTCATGTATTATTTAATTATTGTACCAATTCGATCCCAGTTCACTTCACCGTTCCAGTTCATCCAGATCATGAAGGCTTTGCCAACCAGATACTTATCAGGGACAACTCCCCAATACCGGCTGTCATTACTGTTGTCCCGATTGTCACCCATCATAAAATAATGCCCTTCTGGAACAATATATTCCGCATCCAGCCCAGGACGAGCGGGTAATAACAGCATGTTATGTTTTACGCCATTTAAATCTTCAATATATTCATTGGCACGATGATCCTCCCCTGGACCTTCAAATTTAGACACAAACTTGCGTTTGACTGCCTGCCCATTTACATAGAGTATTTTATTGTAATATGCAATATGGTCACCGGGTAAGCCCACCACCCGTTTGATGTAATCAATCGATGGATCCCGGGGATAGCGAAATACCACAACATCCCCCCGTTGAGGATCATCGATATCAATAATTTTACTGTTCGCAACCGGCAGGCGAATACCGTAAGAAAATTTATTCACCAGGATAAAGTCACCAATATACAGACTGGGAATCATTGAACCTGATGGAATTCTAAACGGCTCAACCAGAAATCCGCGGAGCAGAAAGACAATTAACAGCACAGGAAAAAAAGATTTGGCATATTCAACCACTATCGGCTCTTTATTCGCTGGTTGGCCGGGTACAGGCTCGGAGCTATACTGATAGGGGTTGTTTTTTCTTTTCGGAGCCCAGAACCAGCTATCCAGCGCCCAGATCACACCGGTAATAACCGTTCCTGCCAGTAGAAAAAAAGCAAAATCAAATATCATGAATTAAAGGTCTCATTAACTGTTATCGACTTTCAACACAGCCAGGAACGCATCTTGTGGAATTTCCACTTTACCAAATTGCTTCATG
>JBFFSQ010000106.1:0-10130 GCA_041572275.1 Gammaproteobacteria bacterium | reverse complement strand
CAAACTGTGCGAGCCCTATGAGCAGCTGACCGTGGATGTACCCGAGGAGTCACAGGGTACGGTGATGGAAAAACTGGGTATCCGCAAAGGTGAGCTGAAAAACATGGTGCCGGATGGCAAAGGCCGTGTTCGCCTGGATTATATTATCCCTACTCGTGGCCTGATTGGTTTCCGTACGGAGTTCCTGACAGCGACGGCGGGTAATGGACTGATGTATAACGTGTTTGATAGCTACGGACCAAAAATTGATGCGGTTATTGGTCAGCGCAGTAAGGGTGTACTGATCTCGAACGGTGCCGGTAAGGCCTTATCCTACTCCATCTATAACCTGCAGGAACGCGGCAGCATGTTCCTGTCTCACGGTGATGAAGTGTATGAAGGTATGCTAGTGGGTATTCACGCACGTGATAATGACCTGGTGGTTAATCCTCTTAAAGGCAAGCAGCTGACTAATGTACGTGCGTCGGGTACTGATGAAGCCTTAACGCTGACACCACCGATCAAGATGACCCTGGAGCAGGCGCTGGAGTTTATCGATGATGATGAACTGGTCGAAGTGACGCCGAATTTCATCCGCACCCGTAAAAAACTGCTCACGGAAAATGAGCGCAAGCGTGCATCAAGGGCGCCTAAAGCCGGTTAATTGCATTACCTCTGTGAATTTTAGAGCCTGGCCGATTGCATATCGTTTGCATTCGACTAGGCTCTATAAATAATTCATAATATTCGCCGGGCGTGTAGCTGTCGTCCGAATATTTTTCAGGGGTTTTTGTGGCAGAAAATAACAACCAGTCCCAGGTCCTGATCGTTGATGATTCCAGGGTCATACGCCGTGCAGCAACCAAAATTCTCGACAAGGAATTCGATGTCATCGAAGCCGAAGATGGTGAAGATGCATGGGAAGAGCTGCAAAAAAACCGTAATATTTCCGTTGTCTTCACCGATCTCGGTATGCCTAATATGGACGGCTATGAGTTGCTGGAGACCATCCGCAAGTCCGATGATCCTGGCATTTCCAATTTACCCGTCATTATTATTACCGGTGCTGAAGAGTCTGAAGGTGCCCGTGAAGATGTACTCGAAATGGGCGCGACTGACTTCATCAGTAAGCCATTTGATTCAGCCAGCCTCAAATCCCGTGCCGCTACCCATATCAATTATCGCCGAGAAGTGCGCTCGCTGGAAAAGCGGGCGGGTACCGATGCACTGACCGGTCTGGTCACAGAAGCCAGTTTTTTACAGCAGGGCGAACAATCCATGGCCTATGCCATACGTCACTGTACACAGCTAACCCTGGTCCGTTTTGATCTGGATAAATTTGCTGATCTGTTCGTGAAACTGGGCAAGGATGTGGCCGAACAGGTACTGGCGAAAGTCGCATCCATTATCAAGCATGACTTGCGCAAGGAAGACACCGCAGCCCGTCTTGGTGTGGCGCGATTTGCCCTGTTGTTACCGTCTACGGATCCTGATGGCGCTATGCTGGTAGCGAACCGAATTGCCCAGCATGTTGCCAAACTGAAGCTGAAAGTGGGTACTGAGGTGTTCAAGATTCATCTCAGCAGCGGTATCACCTCCCCTGAAATCTCGGATGAATTGAGTTTCAAAATGATCATGGATCAGGCTGAAGCCGCACTCAAGAAAGCTGCTGCCAGTGGTGATGGCAAGGTGGTTAGCTTCCAGGGCGCTGTGCCCTCGAGCAGTATGGCCGCACTGGATTCTGTTGATATCAGACTTGATGAGCTGCTGCAGGCACTGGCGGGTGGTTCGGGCCAGGTCAGCAAAGCCCAGCTGGTGTCTGCTATGCGTAAATTCCTGCCATTGATGGAACAGGCCGATCAGCAGCTGAAACTGGGCCTGGCCAAGGTTGTACTGCATCTTAAAAAACGTCTCAACGGTTGAGTGGCCACAGCTTGTGCTGTGGCCGAATCCACAATCCATGACTAAAAATGTCACTACCCATCATTGGTATTCGCTACAATAGCGCCCTTCAATTATTCTCAAGCACTAAATCAGAGCAAGAAATTTATGATGTCGATTAATCAGCGCATTGCTGAAGAGTTAACGGTAAAAGAATCCCAGGTCATGGCCGCTGTCGGTCTGCTGGATGAGGGTGCTACAGTGCCATTTGTGGCGCGTTACCGAAAGGAAGTAACGGGTGGTCTGGATGATACCCAGTTGCGCCACCTTGAAGAGCGTCTGCGCTATTTGCGGGAGCTGGATGAGCGTCGGGAAACGGTGCTGAAGAGCATCGATGAACAGGGCAAGATGACTGATGCACTGAAAAAATCCATCCTCGAGGCCGATACCAAGAATCGACTGGAGGACCTGTATCTGCCCTATAAACCCAAGCGCCGCACCAAGGCACAGATTGCCCGTGAGGCCGGCCTGGAGCCACTGGCCCAGGCGTTGTTTGAGAATCCCGAACTGATTCCGGAACAGGAAGCTGAAGCTTACATCAACCAGGATAAGGATGTGGCGGATGCGAAAGCTGCTCTGGACGGGGCGCGTCAGATATTAATGGAGCAGTTCGCTGAAGATGCCGACCTGTTGCAGCAACTTCGCGACTATTTGTGGAAAGAAGGCGTTATAGAGTCACGTGTTCTCGAGGGCAAGGAGGCGGAAGGTGCCAAGTTTGCCGACTACTTTGAGTATGATGAGGCGCTGAACCAGATTCCATCGCATCGTGCCCTCGCGCTGTTCCGGGGTCGCAACGAATCGATTTTACAGATGAATCTAAAAGTCGCGGGTGAAGATGAGCTGGATAGCCATCCTTGTGAACAGATTATTGCGCGACGTTTCAATATTGAAAATCAGGGGCGTGGTGCCGACAAATGGCTGCAGGATACCGTGCGTTGGGCGTGGAAGATCAAGATTTTCAGTCACCTGGATATGGAACTGAAAATGAAACTGCGCGAAGCGGCGGAAGAAGAGGCGATCAAGGTGTTTGCGTCTAACCTGAATGACCTGTTACTGGCCGCCCCTGCCGGACCCAAGGCAACGCTGGGACTGGATCCGGGTCTGCGTACCGGCGTCAAAGTTGCAGTGGTGGATGACACTGGCAAGCTGGTAGATCATGCCACTATTTACCCCCATGCTCCGAAAAATCAGTGGGATCAGTCCATTGCCATACTGGCTGCGCTGTGTAGCAAGCATCAGGTCAAGCTGGTGAGTATTGGTAATGGCACCGCCTCACGGGAAACCGATAAGCTGGCTAAAGAACTGATCAAGAAATACCCTGAGCTTGGACTTAATGCCCTGGTGGTTTCTGAAGCCGGTGCTTCGGTATATTCAGCATCCGAATTTGCGGCCCGGGAGTTCCCGGAACTGGATGTTTCAATTCGTGGTGCGGTCTCCATTGCCCGTCGATTGCAGGACCCACTGGCGGAGCTGGTGAAAATCGAGCCCAAGGCAATTGGTGTTGGCCAGTATCAGCATGATGTCAGCCAGACTCGATTAGCCCGCTCCCTGGATGCGGTGGTGGAAGACTGTGTGAATGCCGTGGGCGTGGATGTCAACATGGCTTCGGTGCCGTTATTGAATCAGATTTCTGGCCTGAGCCAGACCATGGCAGAAAATATTGTGGAATACCGTGATACCCACGGCGCCTTTGCTGATCGCAAGGCTTTACTCAAGGTGCCTCGGCTGGGGCCAAAAGCCTTCGAGCAGGCCGCGGGTTTTCTGCGCATCATGGATGGCAAAAACCCTCTGGATCGCTCGGCGGTGCATCCGGAAGCCTACCCAGTGGTAGAAAAAATCAGTGAGAAAAATGGTAAATCGATTGATGCCATACTGGGTAACAGCGGATTATTGAAACAGCTCAAAGCAGAAGATTACACAGATGAGCGTTTTGGTCTGCCCACGGTGACCGACATACTCAAAGAACTGGATAAGCCCGGTCGCGATCCCCGTCCTGAATTCAAGACAGCAGAATTCAAAGAGGGCGTGGAAGAGATGCGTGATCTGAAACAGGATATGGTGCTGGAAGGCGTGGTAACCAATGTGACCAACTTTGGTGCCTTTGTGGATATCGGGGTACATCAGGACGGTCTGGTGCATATCTCCGCGCTGTCGAACAGTTTCGTTAAAGATCCCCGTGAAGTGGTAAAGGCAGGTGATGTCGTCAAGGTCAAAGTGATGGAGGTGGATATCAACCGTAAGCGTATTGGCCTGAGCATGCGCCTGGATGATGAAAGCCGCAGCCAGGTGGCCGATATCCAGAAAGAGCGACCCGGCAATAACCGGCGCAAGTCGAAGCCGAAAGTCCAGCCGGCAGTCGGTAACTCGGCGATGGCCGATGCACTGGCACAGGCTTTTAAACGTTAATAGTTGATGGTTGATCGTTAATGGTAAAAAGCTTCATGTCATCCCCCGCACAAGCGGGGGGAACCAGTCTTATATTTTTTAACTATCAACCATTAACCATCAACCACTAACTATTATTTCCCTATGTTGAAATTTTCTAATCTAGCCATTCGCCGTGGATCTCGCCTGTTGTTCGAGCAGGCGAATTTCACCATTCATCAGGGAAATAAAGTGGGTATTACCGGTGCCAATGGTTGTGGTAAGTCCAGCCTGTTTGCCTTGATCCTGAAACAGATTCATAGCGACGATGGTGAGCTTGAGTTGCCGGCACAGCTATCCATTGCCCATGTGGCACAGGAAACACCGGCGGAAGCCAAGGCGGCGATTGACTATGTGCTCGATGGTGATGCCGAACTCAGGCAAGTCCAGCAACAGCTTGCCCTGGCCGAAGCAGACGATAACGGCGCTATGCAGGCAGAATGTCACCATCAGCTGGAGACCATCGATGCCTATACGGCGCCGGCACGGGCTGGGAAGTTGATGCTAGGGCTGGGCTTTTCGGCAGATGAGCTGGAGCGTCCGGTGAAGACCTTTTCCGGGGGCTGGCGGATGCGCCTGAATCTGGCCCAGGCGCTGATGTGTCGTTCTGACCTGCTATTGCTGGATGAACCCACCAATCACCTGGATCTGGATGCCGTCATCTGGCTGGAAAACTGGTTACTCGCCTACCAGGGGACATTGTTGTTGATCTCCCATGACCGTGATTTTCTCGACAAGGTAGCCGATCATATTGCGCATATCGAGCAGCAGGGGATGAAGCTGTATACGGGCAATTACAGTGACTTTGAAAAACGCCGTGCCGAACAGCTGGCTCAGCAACAGGCCATGTATGAGCGCCAGCAACGTAAAGTGGCGCATATCGAGGATTTCATTCGCCGTTTCAAGGCCAAGGCGAGTAAGGCGAAACAGGCACAGAGTCGGGTGAAGACGCTGGAGCGTATGGAATTGATCAGTCAGGCTCATGTGGATTCGCCTTTCCATTTCAGTTTTCGCAAGCCAGATAAAATGCCCCATCCACTGATTCGGCTGGATGATGTGTCGGTGGGCTATGCTGCTACGCCACTTCTAAACGATCTGTCGCTGAGCCTGTTACCCGGCGATCGCATTGGTTTGCTAGGCCATAATGGTGCGGGTAAATCGACACTCATTAAATTGCTGGCGGGTGAGCTGACACCACTGAGTGGTCAGTACGAATCATCTTCAGAATTGCATCTGGGCTATTTTGCTCAGCACCAGCTTGATCAGCTGGATATGGAGGCCAGTGCGCTGTTACATATGCAACGACTGGATCCAAAAATCACCGAACAGGATATTCGCAATTATCTGGGTGGCTATAATTTTCACGGTGATCGAGTCAAGGAACCGGTTGGGCCGTTTTCCGGTGGTGAAAAAGCACGCCTGGTACTGGCCTTGTTGATTTACCAGAAACCGAACCTGTTGTTGCTGGATGAGCCCACCAATCATCTGGATCTGGAAATGCGCCATGCCCTGAGTCTGGCTTTGCAGGATTATGAGGGTGCCATGGTTATTGTGTCCCATGATCGACATTTATTACGGTCGGTGACGGATCGTTTTTATCTGGTGGATGACGGCTCGATGCGTGATTTTGATGGTGACCTTGATGCCTATCGTCAATGGCTGATGCAGCCAAAGGACAGGCCGGTACAAAACAGTCAGCTGGACGATAATGATCAGGGCGTTTCCAGGAAAGAACAGCGACAACGCCAGGCTGAAAAACGTCGACAGCTGCAACCACTGAAAAATAAACTGAAAACCGTGGAGCAGCGCATGGATGAGCTGCAACAACGAAAAGATGAAATTGAGCACCTGCTCGCCGCACCGGAGATGTATGAGGCGAGTCATAAGGATCAGTTACAGTCATTGACGCAGGAACGCGGTGATTTGATCCGACAGCTTGAGGGGGATGAAGAACAATGGCTACTGCTTACGGAAGAGCTGGAAGCGATGGGTGAAGCTTAGCCCGAAAAAAGAACCGTTAGTCTGAAATTGGCACTGTTTTTTCAGACACAGTGCCTATAATCATAAAAAGATACGCAAGCTTCTCGGGGCCAGGAAGTAAAAATGTCTAACTCTACTAGCGACTATCAGGTCGATACCGTTGATGCTGACGCATTAATGGGCTTTTTCCAGCAATTCTCTCTGTCCTATCAGGACATCGAGCAGTCACTGTTGATGCTCGAGCTGGATGCGACCGACATGGATGTCATTGATGAGCTGGTGACCGCCATCCATGCAATTCAGCAGGCACTACACAAGATTGAATTCAATGAACTGGAAAAGCTGATCAATAGCTTGCTGGTGCTTCTGCAATCGATACGTAATCAGGTGCTGCAGTTTGAGACAGTGATCAGCGATATCATCCTGCTGGTCGTGGATGATATAAAAACAGTGCTGGAAAAAATTATTGATGGCAGTGAACGTTGCGTGATTCTCGAACGTGTGCCCAAAGTGTGTAAAGCACTGGAACAGATTCCAAATACCGATGCCTTGCACCGTGATGGCGTTATCAAGGATGTTTTGATGATGCTGGACCCGAGTACAGAAATTATGGAGCAGTCAGAACTGGCTAGTGATTATCTGGCACGGCTGTTTGAAGACTCAGGGCCAGATCATGAAGAGCTGGCGGCGTATGGTGTTGAAGAAAATGAAGATTTTGTTTTTTTCCGTGGCCTTTCAGCGCCACTGGAAACACGTGCGCATTACTGGTTAGGTCGCAGTCAGCGGATGTTAAGGCTGGCGCTGAAAATGAATGACATGGCCGATCGACCGGTAGACCCGACTCAGTTAGCGGCGGCAATTTATATGCATGATGCCGGTATGGCACTAATTCCATTGAGTGTGATTAATTCAAAGGGCTCCTTATCAGAACAGGATCGAGCCAAGATGGAGCAGCATCCGCAGATTGGTTATGAATTGCTGCGTTACATGAAGGACTGGAGTGAAGCGTCATTGATGGTGTTACAGCATCATGAGCGCATGGATGGTAGTGGTTATCCCCAGGGCCTGAAAGAAAATGAAATCTGTGATGGGGCAAAAATTATTGCCATCGCTGACGCCATGGATGCACGCACCCATGAGCGAGCTCATGCTACATTAATGAAACGACCATTACTGCGTGCGGCGATGGAAATCAGTAAGAAAGCGGATACTCAGTTCAGCAGTTACTGGGTGGATATTTTCAGTTCAGTATTTCATGAAATGCGACAACAGGAAAATAGTCATGTCGATGAAGCTTGAAGAATCCTCACTGAACTCTCTTACGCCGCAGGAAGCCGAGCAATTGCTGGAGGAAAATTCGCGAGCCATTCTGGTGGATATACGTTCCAGTATGGAATACCTGTTTGTTGGGCATCCCAAGGGTGCGGTACATGTCGCCTGGATTGATGAGCCAGACTGGATTGTTAACCCGCATTTTGTAACAGAAATTCGTAAGTTGTTACTGGGTGGGGTCTGTGAGCAATCCGATGGTTGTGTCCCGGTGTTGCTGATTTGCCGAAGTGGTAAGCGTTCTATCGAAGCAGGTCATGCCTTGCTCGAAGCCGGTATGCATAATATCTGCACCGTTGAAGAAGGCTTTGAAGGTGAGCTTGATGAGGATCATCACCGCAGTACCACCGGTGGCTGGCGTTATCATGGCCTGCCCTGGGAGCAGTGCTGATCAGGTTTTCCGCCATGAAGAATGTGTTAATGTTATTCCTGTTTTGCTGTGTCACTGCCTGTGCAACTGTGGGTGATTCGCAATGTGTGTTGATTCCGAATACTATTATTTGTGTCGACAGGTAAGCCAGAGTTGCAGTAAAAACATCATAAATCCTGAGCCTTTCCGCTGCTTAACCTGGGCTATGATCAACGATTAATTTGATTCAATTTGAAAATCTATAGTGGATAGATCAAATACAGGTAAACCTCATGTCTAAAATGCAAAAATCCGATGAAGAATGGCACCAGCAGTTATCCGATGAGCAGTTTCAGGTGACTCGCAAGAGTGGCACCGAGCGTCCTTTTAGCGGTGAGTATTATGATCTGAAAGATGCGGGTGTTTATTCCTGTGTATGTTGTGGTGAGCCGTTGTTTACATCCGAGCATAAATTTGATTCCGGCTCGGGCTGGCCAAGTTACTGGCAGCCGATTAATCAGCAGTGTATAGAAGAAGTTCGTGACAACAGTCATGGCATGGTTCGAGTCGAAGTACGTTGTGCGAAATGTGAGGCACACCTGGGTCATGTGTTTGAGGATGGGCCAGCTCCGACGGGCCTGCGCTATTGCATTAATTCACTGTCGCTAAAATTTGAGCCGAAAACAGATACGTCAACATAATCATATTTTGTTAACAGCGTGCTAGTTGATGTGTGATTCTGTGAGTTTTATGGTTGCATGAAACTGTTGAGCGATAAAATAATTCGAGTATATTGATAGCCTTAACGCTTGTAATAAAAAGTGGAAAAGGAAAATGACAAAAATAAACCATAATTTTCGACGTCATGTTGTTACACAGCTTCTAGTGCCTGGTTTGTTAATGATGATGCCCGTTATTGCTGTATCTGAGACGTTTAATGTCCGGTCATTTCTCGGTATCGGTGATGAGGATACAAATTTCAAATCTTATCGCCCAAGTTACTTTGGTTATCGTGTCAATCATAGTGATGAGAACCAGGAAGGTGAAATCAAATTTCAGCTGAGCCTGAAGTATCAAATTACCAATGATGAGGTAACAGAGGATCATCCTGTTTTTAATAAACTGGTTAAGAACTGGTACTTTGGTTATACCCAGAAATCGTTCTGGAGTATTCAGGAAAGTTCAGAACCGTTCAGGGAAAGTAATTTTTCACCGGAATTTTTCAAGGAAATTAAATATAGTCACTGGGATAGTGATGATTTATTCAAAATGTTGCGTTTTGGCTTGTACCAGCATGAATCAACCGGTGAGGCAGGTGTCGGCTCTCATGGCTGGAATATTTCCTACCTGGAACCGGTTTTTAAGTACGGAAAGTTTACGCTGGCGCCAAAGATATGGGCTCCGGTATTTTTTAGAAGCAAGGACAAAGCGGCGCCTGATAATCCGGATATTTTTGATTACTATGGCTACGGTGAGATCAAGCTGTTTTATGAGCAAACCGATGATTTTAAACACAGCCTAATGTACCGGCAGGGTGATAACAGTGACCTGTATGGTTTTCGATGGCAAACCGACTTTACATTTAGTGGCAAGGACTGGAACCCAAAGATATTTATTCAGTACTGGTCAGGTTATGGAGAAAGTCTGAAAGACTATAACAATAAGACACATGGATTAGTGATTGGGCTGTCAGCCGTTTATTAATATTATTGTAGTCAGGTCAGGATTATATAAAAAGGCCTGAGCCAGTGGCCCAGACCTTTTGAAATCTAAGGGTGGTTAGTTTGATTAGCTGATTGCTATGATGTCCCTCATTACCAGCCCAGAACAACGCCTTTTAAAAAAGTGTAGTAGCCATTGTATTCGCCTTGAGTGACAGGGATAAATGCTTTTGCATCTTTGCCGGCAAAGCGTTTAACGACGGGGTTCATTGTGGTTACACCCTCGCCCTGGGTAAATGCAGTGATTAAAGCCTGTCTGTTTTCGTCGCTAATCTTGTTGGATGTGGTGATGACCTGGTTGGGGAATTCAGGGCTGGTATAAAGAATCTTGAGGCCTTTTCTCTGTTCGTCGCTTAGTTTTTTGTTATAGAAATCAGTACGCACAACTGCCGCGATACAACTCCCTT
>JBFFSQ010000105.1:0-10138 GCA_041572275.1 Gammaproteobacteria bacterium | reverse complement strand
ACCGGTAATTTACTACAGTTTGGTTACAGTTTTATTAAACGGTAATATTCATGGATTGACCTGACAGTTCTTCAGGTTCTTATCATTGTTTTATTTTTTGACCTTTTGTTTCGCCTGCTGGCGAGTTACTTTTCTTACTACAGCCTAAGAAAAGTAACCAAAAGAATGCCGCCCCGAGTCGCAAGCCCTCATTAAAAAACAATGAGGGTGCCCTCGTCATTCGCAATTGATGTGGCTGCTGCGGAACTCACAAATCACAAACATCGTGATTTGCTCAGACACCCTCGCAGAACACCCCACATAAATTACTCGTTCCTCAGCTTGCTCAATAGGGATCAAACATCAAAAGCCGTAGGCTTTATCGCTTGTGCTTTTAAGTCCCCTTTTACAGTTTGCCGAGCATTGTAGAAAAAAGGGTAAATCCGCCATGGAAGGCGGATTTAGTTTTGTTGAGCATGAAAGCGATCAAATTTGTCAGGAACAAATTTAAACATGCTTTGTATGGCCCGTAGGGTGAATTACATGGATGTAATTCATAATCAAAACGACCCGCCAAAAGAGTATAACTATAAAATCAAATATAATTCTTTCATACAAAGTACAAACAATGCGAGGGCACCCGCAGGGCAAACTGTCTTGGGGCAGCATTTTCTTGCATACTTCTTTGTTGCTGTAGACAAAGAAGTATGTCGCCAGCTGGCGAAACCCAAGGCTTATGAGCAGTTATGAGTTTTTAATTTTAAATGACCAAAAATGATTTATTATCATATTTTTTCAAGTTCCGATTTCCAAAATCTAAAACCAGGTACGGTCAGCTACAGTTAAACACATATATGACACTCACAAAAAAGCCCAGTTATAAAACTGGGCTTTTATCCATCACAAATACCTGCACATTATTTTTTCGGTAAATAAATATCCGTACAGGTTCCCTCTGCCACCTCAGTAGCAAAGTTAATAGTTTCTGACAGGGTCGGATGCGGATGAATCGTTAAACCCACATCTTCCATCTCAGCACCCATTTCAACAGCCAAAGCCGCTTCTGCAATCAGCTCACCGGCATTCTTACCTAAAATGCCTGTGCCGAGCATACGATGCGTATTTTTATCGTATAACACCTTGGTCATACCGGCTTCGGCACCGACAGACAGTGCACGGCCACTGGCTGCCCACGGGAAAACACCTTTCTCATACTCAATGCCTTCCGCTTTCAGCTGATCTTCAGTCTGGCCACACCAGGCCACTTCTGGCTCAGTGTAAGCCACCGAAGGAATGGTGCGGGCATCGAAATAACGTGGCTGGCCATCAATCACTTCAGCGGCCACCTTGGCTTCATGAGTCGCCTTATGTGCCAACATGGGTTGGCCTACGACATCACCAATAGCAAAGATATGATCAACATTGGTGCGTTGCTGTTTATCCACTGGAATAAAGCCGTACTCATTCACCACTACGCCAGCTTTATCAGCATCGATCAGTTTGCCGTTAGGTGAACGACCGATCGCCACCAGTACGTTATCAAAGGTATCTTCTTCCGGCACACCCTTGCCTTCAAATTTACACACGATACCTTTCTTAGAAGGTGTCAGCTCGGTCACTTTAGTATTGACGAAAATATTTTCGTAACGTTTCTTAAGGATTTTCTCAAATGGGCGAATCAGATCACGATCGGCACCAGGAATTAAACCCGGGCTCAATTCAACGACGGTCACCTGGGCACCCAGCGCATGATACACCGTTGCCATTTCCAGACCGATAATACCGCCACCGACAACCAGTAAGCGCTTAGGAATATTGTTAATCTCCAGCGCATCAGTCGAATCCCAGACCCGCTCGTCATCCCAGGGTACAAAAGGCAGTTTGGTTACCGATGAACCTGCTGCAATAATGCAATTTTTAAAGGCAACAATTTGCTTGCTGCCATCAGCAGCTTCAACTTCAATCGTATGTGAGGAGGTGAATTTACCGTAACCAGTTACCACCTGTACCTTGCGTTGTTTGGCCAGGCCTTTTAAACCACCGGTTAATTTACCAATGACTTTATTCTTATGGGCACGTAATTTATCAATATCAATTTTAGGCTGTTTAAATTCAACACCCAGCTCGGCAAATTCACGGGCTTCATTCACCACTTCAGCCACATGCAATAAAGCTTTGGATGGAATACAGCCTACATTCAGGCAAACACCACCCAGATAATTATCCTTTTCAATCAACACGACCTGTTTACCCAGGTCTGCGGCGCGGAATGCTGCGGTATAACCACCCGGTCCAGAACCCAGTACCACAACCTCAGCTTCGATATCAGCATTGCCTTCAAAATTAGCTGTCGCAGGTGCTGCAACTGACTCTTCTTTGGCAGGTTCTGTTGTGACTTCCTCTACCTCGGGTTCTCCAGCAGCTGGAGATGCAGCAGACTCATCAGCGTCCAGCTCAAGAATGACACTGCCCTCTGATACCCGGTCACCTAATTGCACAGCAATCGATTTAACTGTGCCTGATTCTGTTGATGGAATTTCCATACTGGCTTTATCGGACTCAACGGTAATCAATGAATCTTCGACATTAACTACATCACCAGGTGCAACAAGAATTTCGATGATTTCTACATCATCGAAATCACCAATATCAGGTACTTTAACTTCAATGGTCGTACTCATGACAAACTCCGCTAATTTTTGCCTCTCCCCCACTTCAGGAGGGAACAGGGAAAGGATGGTTACTCAACATCTAAAAAGACAAGGCAATTCCACCCTAAGCCTCCTCTTTTAATCGAGGAGGAAATTTTTTACATTAACAAGTGACGTACATCTGACAGTAACTTGCTTAAATAAGTCGTAAATGCAGCACCGTCTGCACCATCAATTACGCGATGATCATAAGACAGAGCCAATGGACACATCAGACGTGGTTCAAACTCCTTACCATTCCATACTGGTTGCATCTTCGAGCGAGACACACCCAGAATAGCAACCTCGGGTGCATTCACGATCGGCGTAAACTTGGTGCCACCAATACCACCCAGACTGGATATAGTGAAACAACCACCCTGCATATCGCCTGGGGTCAGTTTCTTATCACGTGCTTTGATAGACACCTCACGCAGTTCTTTCGCCAGATCACCCAGGCTCTTCTTATCAACGTCACGGATAACTGGAACAACTAGACCATCTGGTGTCGCAACAGCTACACCAATGTGATAATAGTTTTTCTGAATCAGATTAGTACCGGACGCATCCAGTGATGAATTAAAGCGTGGAAACTCTTTCAGGCCAGCGACTACGGCTTTCATCAAAAACGACAACATCGTAACCTTGATACCTTTATCGGCGTAATCGATGTTCGCCTGTTTACGGAAAGCTTCCAGCTCAGTGATATCCGCTTCATCAAACTGGGTGACATGAGGAATATTCACCCAGTTACGGTGCAGGAATTTACCGGTCAGGATATTGATCTTGGACAGTGGCTTGGTTTCCACTTCACCCCATTGACTGAAATCAATTTCAGGCATGGCTTCAATACCCAGGCTGGCACCACCCGTTGCTGCGGGCTGTTTCAGTGCCTGTTTCACAAAGCCCTGAACATCTTCTTTTAAAATTCGACCGTTACGTCCTGTACCGTTTACTTTAGCCAGATCGACACCCAGTTCACGACCAAATTTTCTAACTGCCGGTGAAGCATGAGCCTTGGTAAAGGTGACCGGGTCAATGCTGGCCGTTGGTGACGGTCTTTCAACTGCAGGCGTGGGTGCTGGTTTAGCAGGTGCCGGTGTAGGTTCAGCCACTGGTGCGGGTTCTGGTTTTGTTTCTTCAGCCACTGGCGCCGCAGGTGCTTCAGCGGCTGCACCGGTCGTTTCCATCATCAGTACAACACTGCCTTCTGACACACTATCACCAACATTCACTTTAATGTCTTTAACGACACCAGAATGACTACTGGGAATTTCCATCGCAGCCTTATCGGATTCTACAGTGATTAATGAATCTTCTTCATTCACCGTATCACCAACTGACACTAGTACTTCAATAACTTCAACACCTTCGAAGTCACCGATGTCAGGAACTTTTACTTCAACCATTTCGCTCATGGTTATAACTCCAAATTCGTTTACAGTTATGCGGTTGCAGGGTTTGGTTTCTCAGGATCAATGCCATATTTCTCGATGGCTTCCTGTACCTTGCCTGCCGGGAATTCACCCGCATCTGCTAACGCTTTAAGGGCAGCAATAACAACATATTTTGCATTTACTTCGAAATGCTTACGTAATTGCGCACGGGTATCTGAACGACCAAATCCATCGGTACCGAGTACATCGTACTGTGTAGGTACCCATTTACGAATTTGATCAGCATAAGACTTAATATAATCTGTCGCTGCCAGCACTGGGCCACGACGGTCTTTCAGGCATTTCTCAACAAAAGACACTTTCTTATCTTCTAATGGATGCAGCATATTCCAGCGATCGATATCCTGAGCTTCACGTTTCAGTTCGTTGAAACTGGTCACACTCCAGATATCTGCATCGACTGACCAATCTTTATCCAGCATCGCGGCAGCTTCGATAACTTCACGTAAAATAGTACCCGAGCCTAACAACTGAATCTTCTTACGACGCTTGCCACCGCCTTTCAACAGATACATACCTTTGATGATGCCTTCTTCAGCACCTTTAGGCATAGCAGGCTGAACGTAGTTTTCATTCATGACGGTCACGTAATAGAACACATTTTCCTGTTCCTTATACATCCGACGCATACCGTCCTGAACAATAACCGCTAACTCATAGGAGAATGTTGGATCATAAGAAATACAGTTTGGAATTGTGCCAGACATAATCAGACTGTGACCATCCTGATGCTGTAGACCTTCACCAGCCAGTGTTGTACGACCTGCTGTACCGCCAATCAGGAAGCCTCGAGCCTGCATATCACCGGCCATCCAGGCCAGGTCACCAATACGCTGGAAACCAAACATGGAGTAATAAATATAGAACGGTACCATGTTCACACCGTGGGTGCTGTAGGCTGTGGCAGCAGCAATCCATGACGACATCGCACCCGCTTCGTTAATACCTTCTTCCAGGATCTGGCCAGTTTTGTCTTCCTTGTAGAACATGACCTGATCTTTATCCTGTGGCGTATAGAGCTGCCCCACAGAAGAGTAAATACCCAGCTGACGAAACATACCTTCCATACCAAAAGTACGTGCTTCATCCGGAACAATTGGTACCACATATTTACCCATGTTCTTATCACGCGTAATCAACGTTAACATACGAACAAAAGCCATCGTGGTCGACATTTCACGGTCACCTGAACCTTGCAACAACGGTTCAAAAATTGACAGTGGCGGCACTTCTAATGGCGCTGCTGCACGTTGACGCACAGGCATTGAACCACCAAGCTCAGCACGACGTGCTTTCAGGTACTGAATTTCTTCACTGTCTTCAGACGGGCAATAGTATTCTGCTTTCGCTGCCTGCTCATCAGAAATTGGAATATTGAAACGATTCTTGTATGCAATCATTTCTTCTTCATCGAGTTTCTTCTGTGAGTGAGTACGGTTCTGACCTTCTCCCGCAGCACCCATGCCATACCCTTTTACGGTATGAGCCAGAATAACGGTCGGTTGATCCGTGCACTGCATCGCTTCATGATAAGCCGCATAGACTTTGTGTGGATCATGGCCACCACGATTCAGACGCCAGATATCATCATCTGACATATGCGCAACCATGGCTTTTAATTCAGGGTATTTGCCGAAGAAATGCTCACGCACATAGGCGCCATCTTTAGATTTGTAATTCTGGAACTCGCCATCGACCACTTCCAGCATACGGCGCTTTAACAAACCGTCTTTGTCACGAGCCAGTAATTTATCCCAGTAACTACCCCAGACTACTTTAATCACATTCCAGCCAACACCGCGGAAAATAGCTTCCAGTTCCTGGATGATTTTGCCATTACCGCGTACGGGGCCATCCAGACGTTGCAGATTACAGTTAATGACCCAGGTCAGGTTACCCAGTTTTTCACGGGCTGCCAGAGAAATAGCACCCAGGGTTTCAGGTTCATCGACTTCACCGTCACCCAGGAAAGCCCAGACGTTACGGTCACGGGTATCCGACAAACCGCGATCATGCAGGTATTTCATGAAACGCGCCTGGTAAATCGACTGCAACGGTCCAAGACCCATGGATACAGTTGGGAACTGCCAGAAATCGGGCATTAACCAGGGATGCGGATAGGATGACAGTCCATCGCCATCAACTTCCTGACGGAAGCGATCCAGCTGATCTTCAGTCAGTCGACCTTCAAGATAGGCCCGTGAATACATACCCGGCGCTGAATGCCCCTGAAAAAGAACCAGATCACCACCATGCTCATGGGTCGGCGCATGCCAGAAATGGTTAAAGCCTACATCATAGAGTGTGGCGGCCGAGGCGAAACTGGCAATGTGACCACCCAGTTCGGAGGTTTTGCGATTAGCACGAACCACCATAGCAGCAGCATTCCAGCGAATCAGCGCACGTATTCTGCGCTCCATGCTGTTATCACCGGGGATAGCTTTCTGTAAATGCGTAGGAATCGTGTTCACATAGGCCGTGTTCGATGAATGAGGCAGGTTTGCCCCTGAACGACGTACCTTATCGATCAGTTGTTCAAGTATAAAATGAGCGCGCTCAACGCCTTCTGCTTCCAGGACGCCTTCCAGAGCATCGAGCCATTCCTGTGTTTCCTGCTGATCTAAATCCTGTTCTTGTGCTTGAGTAGACATACTACTTTCTCCCGGGTCTTGCCCAACGGGTGTATTTTACATGCACGAAATGTAACCTTTTTTACAGAAAAAACAAGTTATTTTTTACAGGTCGTTTTTTTTATACTTAAATATCAATAACTTACAAATGCGAAATAATTCACAGTTTTTTTAATATAAAAAATTTTCTGTAACCCCCCTGCAGTTCGGGTCCTGACCACGATCAGCAGCAAATAGATTCTGTCATCTAATTATCATGGTCAGTTAACTTTCGAGTCACATTTGCCATCCAGACTTGCGCCTGTCTATCTACTACAGGTCGATCACATGCGCATAGCCCTGGTCACAGAAACCTATACGCCAGAAATTAATGGCGTTGCAAAAACCCTGAATCGTCTGGTTGATGAACTGAGTGCCCGTGATCATGATATCCACATCATCCGTCCCCGACAGAAACAGGACAATGCTACATTCCATATCCAGCTTACCCTGGTCAAAGGTCTCTCGATTCCTGGCTATTCAGGCTTACAGTTTGGTCTCCCCGCAGGTCGCTTGCTCAACAAACTGTGGCAAACCGAACAACCCGATATTGTCTATGTCGCCACTGAAGGACCATTAGGCTGGTCTGCCGTGACTACAGCTAACCGCCTGAATATACCTGTTATCAGTGGTTTCCACACCAATTTCCATAGTTACAGCAAGCACTATCATATCGGCTGGCTTGAAAAACTCATTTTTGGATATCTAAGAAGACTTCACAACAAGACACTGTGTACCCTGGCCCCTTCGCCGGAACTGGCTGAACAACTCAACCAGCAGGGTATTCACAATACTCGCCTGTTCAGTCGCGGTGTCGATACCCGCGCCTGCCATCCAGAGCACCGCTCTGACATATTACGCAACGAATGGCTAACGAGCCCCGATGGCTGTGTTGCTCTTTATGTTGGTCGCATCGCTGCTGAGAAAAACATTAATCTGGTTATTCACAGCTACCAGAAAATGAAACAACTACAACCAGCACTAACCCTGGTCATAGTGGGTGATGGCCCCTTACGTAACAAGCTGGAACGACAGCATCCGGATATCGTCTTTACCGGCCCCAAAACCGGCATTGAACTATCACGACATTACGCATCCGCGGACTGTTTTCTATTCGCCTCTGAATCTGAAACCTTTGGCAATGTCATTCTCGAAGCTATGTCCAGTGGACTGGCCGTCGTGGCCTATGACTATGCCGCTGCTCGAATGCACATCAACCATGGACACAATGGTTTTGCCGTCTCTCTCGGCAACGCTGAAGCGTTTACCGAAGCAGCCTGTACGCTCATGCGTAATCAGCAACTCACTACTGACATTGGCCAACAGGCTCGCCGTTCTACTGAGCAGATTGACTGGACACATGTGATCGATAACTTTGAAAAGGTAATGGTGAACTATGCAAAACCTGAACACTGCTCTGACAATGATTCAGAAAAACAACCTGTTCCAGCGGATGGATCAGCTTGAACTCCAGTATTGCCTGACACTCAATAAACTATCAGCTATTCGATTGATTCGACATTTCTTCGCCATAGTCAGCCGCCTGGGTAATGGCCTGTTCTGGTACAGCCTGATGCTGGTATTGCCTCTGATCTATGGTCAACAGGCCTGGGATACCTCTATTACCATGGCCATTACCGGTGTCATTGGTGTGGTGATCTACAAGATATTAAAAACCACTCTGCTTCGAGAGCGTCCCTATATCCATCATGCTGCAATTAATCAGGGAACTGTGGCTCTCGATTATTACAGCTTCCCTTCCGGTCATACACTGCACGCTGTATCCTTCAGCCTGATTGCCATTAACAGCTTTCCGGAACTAGCGCTAGTACTTGCCCCCTTCACTCTGCTCATTGCCCTATCTCGAGTAGTGCTGGGACTACATTATCCAACGGATGTTCTGGTTGGTGCTGGAATCGGCACATTGCTGGCCATGATCAGTATTTAGCACAGTACAACTCTCCAGGCCGCCATCCTGGCAGCCTAGATCCGAGCTTTCAACACCTCAGCCAGTTCTTCATCCGTCAAAATAATCGGATTGGTTTTCATACTGCTGCCTCGCGAATGTTCCACCACGTGCTCAATACCCTGCTCTTCCAGACCATACTCGGACAGATGTGGCAGTCCCAGTTTTAATGTCCAGTCTTCGAGCAGGTTCACCAAACCATCACAGGCCTCCTCTGGGCTGGAATGCTGTCTCCGACACATGATATCGCCGAGATGAGCATATTTCTCCAGTAATGGGTTATCCGGCTCGCGTTCCTGCATCGCCCGGATATTCACTGCCGTTGCTTTTGCTACCAGCGTGCCACAGACCACGCCATGTGGTATAGGGTAAAAAGCCCCCAGAGGAGATGCCAGACCATGCACTGAGCCAAGCCCAGTTTGTGCCAGACAAATGCCTGACAGCATCGAAGCATAGGCCATCTGTTCCTGAGCCTGTAAGGTGAGACCTTCCTCTAAATACAGAGGCAGCAGGCCATCAGCCACCGCCTGCAATCCACTGAGTGCGAGTGCATCGGTGAGTGGATTCGCCCGAATGGAAACATAAGACTCCAGCAGCTGCGTCAGTGCATCCATACCATTAGCGGCAATTACTGTTTTCGGACATGTTGTCAGCAATGCGGGATCAACAATGGCATATTCAGCTACCAGACGATCATGACGGAATGACTTTTTAAACCCTTGCGGGCCATGCACGCTCAAAACGGCATTTTTGGTGGCTTCACTACCTGTGCCTGCTGTGGTGGGCACCGCAATAAAAGGTACCGAAGGACCTTCATAGTCAAGTTCCGGACCGACACCTTCGAGATAGTCCATTACACTACGTCCCACTTTCAATAAGCCGGCGATGGCTTTAGCCGCATCCAGTGCACTACCACCACCGACGCCTAACACCACATCGATATTCTCGGGTGCAAACCGCTGTACCGCCTCATCGACCAGCTGTGGTGAAGGCTCTCCGTCCACCGTGCAGTGCTGCCACTCGATACGGTGATGAGAAAAATCACTGGTCAGTTGTTCAAAATAGAGACTGTTCTGGAATGACCGAGCACCGGTCACCAGCAACACCCGGCGTCCATATTGCAGACAAATTGAACTCACCATGGAAAAAGTGCCCTCACCAAATTCGATTCGAGGCAAACGTGCAATGGCGAAATTATTAAACATAGTCAAAACTTTGGTCTTAAATTAGGAATCCTGAGAATGGCGCTTATTAGCAATCAGGTCAAGACAAGCCTGATCACCATCGCTATCGCCGTGAAAAACGCTATAATGCCCAGCCAGATTTGTTCAGAGGCGCCCCCGACACTATGAATAGTGCAGCAGTACACCGGCTGGT
>JBFFSQ010000104.1:0-10216 GCA_041572275.1 Gammaproteobacteria bacterium | reverse complement strand
TGAGATTAATTTCAACGAATTGCCTCAAAAAATTATTACTCTGCTGCCTGCTAATCCACTGAATTCCATGGTCGAGAGCAATATGTTACAGGTAGTGATATTCGCTATGATGGTCGGTGTTGCACTGGTAGCCATGTCACCAAGTCAATCCAAGCCGATGCTGGATTTGCTGGGCTCCTTACAGGCGGTCTGTATGACTGTTGTACGCTGGGCCATGTTGCTTGCACCGGTGGCTGTATTTGGACTTATGGCGCAGTTAACGGCTAAATTAGGCCTGGGAGCCTTGCTGGGGATGGCTGTGTATGTGGGTACAGTCTTACTCGGGCTTATAATTCTTTTTATTGTCTATTTAATCATCATCTTTATGGTTGCGCGGCTCAGACCCATTGAATTTATCAAGTCTGTACGTGAAGTGCTTTTACTTGCATTTTCAACATCGAGTTCAGCGGCTGTCATGCCACTATCGATTAAAACTGCCGAAGAAAAACTCAAAGTTCGTCCTTCTATCTCACAATTTGTTATACCGCTCGGTGCGACTATAAATATGAACGGTACAGCTCTTTACCAGAGTGTAGCTGCGTTATTTCTAGCCCAGATATATGGTATTGAGATTGGATTAGGGGGAATGGCCCTGATTGTGCTCACTTCGGTTGGTGCTTCGATCGGTGCATCGGCAACTCCTGGTGTCGGCATTGCGATTTTATCGATGGTGCTTGATTCTGTTGGTATACCGGCTGCAGGTATTGCCCTGATTATGGGTGTGGATAGAATCCTTGATATGAGCCGAACAGCGATTAATGTTAGCGGTGATCTGGTGGCGGCCAAATTGATGGATCGGTGGGTGGGCGCTAAAGCCACTCTTAATGATGAGCTTATCGATGAAGCAATGTATGAGAGTATTCGTAAGGAGACAGGGGAGGATGTGGTGATCTCTAAATAAGTGGTAACTGGCTATATATGAAACATAGGGTGGTCGCGTTAAATTGCCATTCTAATTATCATTGTGTTTACACACCAGCAATGAGCTATTACATGATTGGGCTTTCTGGCGTAGGGAAGCGGATTGCTTCAGGCGAGTGTTCCTCCTGGAATTCATCTACTTTAGCTTCGACTTCCTGAATGTCTTCAAATCGCGCAATGTGATAGAGCGCATCGCCTTCATTTACCAGAGGTAGATTCGTTCTGCCGATAACAATGCCGCTGAATGGCGTGGTAACATTTTCTTCAGTTTCACCAAAAGGATCGGCGACAACGCCCAGCAAAGTATTTTTCTTCACACGAGCCCCGAGTGGAACCATTGCGCGTAGAATGCCGCTTTCGGGTGAGCGTATCCATGAGCTGGAACGCGCGACCACCGGTTCGGTCTGTTTCCTGGACTTGCTACGGCTAGTGGGTAACATTTCCAGTGTACGCATGACATTGATAATGCCTTTGACGCCCGCTCGAATAGACACCTCATCAAAACGTAAGGCTTCACCGGCTTCATACAGTAACATGGGGATTCCATATTCTGCCGCTGCTTCCCTTAAGGAGCCATCACGTAGATTGGATGAAATGATGACGGGGACATTAAAGGCTCGAGCAAGTGTTTCTGTTTCCTGATCATCAAGATTGGCGCGAATTTGTGGTAAATTAGTTCGATGAATAGCACCGGTATGAAGATCGATGCCATGGGTGCTTTGCTCCACAATTTCTTTCATAAACAGGTTGGCCAGTCTTGATGCCAGCGGCCCTCTTTCTGAGCCCGGAAATGACCGGTTTAAGTCACGACGATCCGGAAGATAGCGAGAATGATTAATGAGACCATGGACATTAACCATAGGCACTGCAATGACCGTGCCTTTTAGTCGTTTAAGCGCCGGCAATTTGAGCAGGCGGCGAATAATTTCAACTCCATTAATCTCATCGCCATGAATGGCTGCGCTTAGAAACAGTATTGGCCCGGCTTTTTTGCCACTGATGACATGCACGGGAATACTCATTGGTGCATGGGTATACAGACGTCCGGCAGGCAAATCGATAGTGGTGCGCATACCTGGATGAATTGTGACATCATTAATAGTTAAGGGTTTATTGATCACTTGCCTCAGCCTTTACCTTTGGTACGGGTCTTATGGGGTTTCGCTGTTTTCTCTATAAATTCGATAATCATACCGGCCACATCTTTGCCGGTGGCTGTTTCAATGCCTTCAAGTCCGGGTGAAGAATTGACTTCCATCACTAAAGGACCTCGTTCGGATCGAAGAATATCAACGCCAGCCACATTGAGTCCCATCACACGAGCAGCCTTAACAGCTGTTGCGCGTTCTGCGGGCGTGATTTTTATAATAGATGCACTGCCACCACGATGCAGGTTTGAACGAAATTCACCGGCAAGAGCCTGACGTTTCATGGCGGCAACTACTTTATTTCCTACCACCAGGCAGCGGATGT
Source organism: Gammaproteobacteria bacterium (assembly GCA_041572275.1). GTDB lineage: Bacteria > Pseudomonadota > Gammaproteobacteria > SZUA-229 > SZUA-229 > JBFFSQ01. The sequence goes on along the minus strand of JBFFSQ010000104.1, from coordinate 7,783 downwards.
CTGCACCACCGGCTTCCTTAATATATTCCTGGACTAAAATATTGACCTTCAGGCCCATGAAGGCTTCGATAACGCTTTCAGCTGCTTTCTTTGTTTCAGCCAGCACTACGCCAATTCCCTGTGTGCCTTCCAGTAGTTTTACGACTAGAGGAGCTCCCCCAACCATTTTTATTAAGTCCTGGATGTCATCCGGATTGTTGGCGAAACCGGTATTGGGCATGCCCACATCTTTACGCGACAGTAGTTGTAATGACCGAAGTTTGTCACGTGAACGGCTGATAGCCACAGATTCATTAAGTGGAAATGATCCCATCATTTCAAATTGCCTGAGTACGGCGGTGCCGTAAAAGGTTACTGAGGCACCAATGCGGGGAATGACTGCATCAAAATCAGGTAGAGCTTGACCTTTAAAATGGGCTTCTGGTTTACTGGATGCAATATCCATATAGGTACGCAACACATCGATTACCATGGGCTCATGGCCTCGTTGTACACAGGCTTCAACCAGGCGACGAGTAGAGTAGAGTTTTTTATTTCTGGACAGGATTGCAATTTTCATATTAAAGCCTTATTAGACAGGTACTGGTTGATACAAGACGGTAAGAAATATATTCGCGTTAGCGATAGTAATTAGTCAGGCTGTTTAATCCTGTCTAGACAGTGTATGTGACGTTTTTATCAGTTCCTCATCAGGTGATCCCAGTAGATAAGAAGCTGATGGGTCGATTAATAAGCGACGGTCTATTGCATTATGGCCAAGAAGTAAGCGAAAGTTCATATCGTCTCGATTAGATAATAGCAGCTGAATTGGATATCGGACAAGACCAATGACTAAATCGGTTTCAATAAGGTAATGGGTCTCTACATCATCAATGCTGTCACGGTCGCTATAACGTTGCTCGATAACCGGGGCCTCGCAGAGTACTGCAAGATCATTACTGTGTTGATGAGGGTGAACACCAAAACGCACCATTGTCCTGCCGTCTTTCTCAAACGGTTCAATTAGAAAGGTGTGTAAAATGGATGTTTGTGTGCCTGAATTAATTTTCGCTTTTAACCGGGGAAGTCCCAGCTGGGGAAGGGCTACCCATTCACGCCAACCCACAGACGTAAGCGATTGATTCATTGTTTGTTCCTCATAACAATAAACTATAACCTGATATTGTTAAAAGTACATCCCTGGGATTTATCATATGGGTAATCAGCTGGCTTCGGAGTAAAGACTAAAAATCAATACTTATCCAGAATTAATGAATGGTAGGAAGGCTTGATAGTTTTTGAGTGGCGATATTTTAACTGTGGAGTCACAGAAGATGCAGCCATTAAAATTATAGCTGTCGTGAGGTTAACCAGGCCCAAGCAGTATGTGTGATTATAAGTTTACAGGTCTGCGATATTGATCAGTAGATTGTTAGGATTTTCAATCTGTATGCTTGCTACCCTGTAATTAAGAAAGCCCTGGTAGTGAGCCAGGGCTTATCGAGCTCAATTTTTGAAAATCAAGAGATTTTCATGATTCTCTGATCGATTTATTCAGCTTGTTGCTGATTGTCAACGGATGGTCCAAAGCTATCAACACAATCTTTGATATATTCAGCTTTTTCATCCATATCTTCGACGCCAGCCAGTTCTGCCTGCTCCTTACAGTAACCAGAAATATCATCTTCTGGATTGGCGATGCCTGTTGCATAAGCAGTGCCAAGTGTGGCTGTTAAGGATAAAGCTGCTAGATATACAGCAAATTTCATATGGTATTACTCCCGTAATGGAAATGATTGTCTGCTATTCCTGCTATTGACCGTATGTCATAGTGAGAATGCAGCTTTTTATTCCATTATATTGGGCTAGTAAAGTGAATAAAATTGCATGTCATCATTACATTTTTCGATTAATATTGTCATGGCTCTATTCTTGGCTAATGCCATAAAAGCTATGTACAGATACCCTAGTCGACTAAAGAGATGATGAAGTAATGGATGTTGGATTATTAAAAGCTTTCCTTGAGGTTTATCGTGCAAGGCATTTTGGTCGCGCAGCCAAAAATCTGTTTATCAGCCAGTCAGCGGTGAGCGCCAGAATAAAACAACTCGAAGATGAACTGGGTATTCGCTTGTTTACCCGAGAAAGGAATAATATCGAGCTGACCACCGCAGGTATAAAGTTTTTAACCTATGCGGAAAATATTCTCAATACCTGGAATAAAGCCAGACAGGAAATAGCAATCCCGGAGGGTGCTGAGACATTTTTGAGCGTAGCGGCATTACCCAGTATATGGGATATCTTTCTTGAGGACTGGCTAAGCTGGGTTTATACCAGTAGTGTGGCAACTGCACTGCAGGTGGATGTTACACCTACCGACTCATTGATGCGTAATCTGCTTGATGGCACGCTGGATCTTGGTTTTGTATTTGATCCGCCCAAAACACCTCAAATACTGGTAAAAGAAATCGTGCCTGTACCTTTAGTCATGATTTCGACAACTAAAGGTATTAGTGCCGAAGAAGCTGTTAAGGAAAATTATATTTTTGTTGACTGGGGGACATCATTCGGCATGGTACATGCGAGACAATACCCGGATATTCCACCTCCTAAATTACGTGCGAGTGTTGGTCGCATAGCACTCAGTCTCTTAAACAGTTGTGGTGGGGCTGCTTATCTCCCTGAGGCAGTCGTACATGATCAGCTGGGTTCAAGCCTGTTCAAGGTAGAAGATGCTCCGGTAATTCAGAAAGATGCCTATGCCGTTTATTCACAGACGAGCACTAAAAAGGAAGTAATCGAGGAAATATTAACCTGGTTTGATAAAACTTAATCCCAATAATCGAACCCGTCATTAATTAACCGATCAAGCTCCCTGTTTTCCATGAGTTGCTCGAGTCTCTGTCGTACCGCAGGTTGGTTTTTTACTACTAGTTGCCTGATTTCAAAATCCTCAAAATCATCAGGTAGTTCATCAGCGTCCATGGCGTCATAATCATCATCAATACTTTTCGACATAAGGTTGAGTCTCCAGGCAAACATTTATCTAAGGCAATATTAGAAATGCGTAATATTTACCAGGCTAGGCGGTCTGTAAATAGAATAATATTTATCGTGTTGATCAATATTCTCGATTGAAATCATTATGATAACAATCATAATTGAGAAGATGGCCAGACCATTACTAACTAGTATTAACTTGCATTGCTTATGATTGAGAGGATGAGGGCATTCATAGTATGAAAAATAACAGCGCCTGGAACTCACAATTAATATTCATGAGCACTGCATTTGTCTTATTATTTACAGTGTCGGTATTTGCTGAAGAAAAATATACAACGACAGTGTTTCCAATTGGCGAACTATTTGAACCTTTAGTGGCTGACCCCAAGGAACCACAATTTTCTGTTGGTTTTCATAAGGCCAATAGCAGTGGTCGATTAGGTCGGTTCAACGCGGCTGTGGTGAGCTATGGTGAGCACTTTGGTTTAATACGTTGGCAGGAAAATTCGACCAACAGCTGGCAACTAAGTGTCGTTGGCGCGGTATTTGCGCAATTTAATATGGATGCCCACTCAAAAGACCTGATCAATGCAGATTATACCATTGGTCTATCGAGCACTCACCATGATGGAGAAGCATCGTATCGGTTACGCGTACTCCACCAGAGTACGCATCTTGGTGATGAGTTTTTATTGAGTGCTTCAGCACCTGATCGTATCAATTACAGTCTTGAGGCCATGGATTTTACGGCTGCCTATCAATGGAGTAATTATCGCATCTATGGAGGTGCCGGTTATTTGCTGAATGTTGAGCCCACCAGCCTTGATAGAGTTGCTATACAGTTGGGTACGGATTTCCATAGCTCCAGCTATACACTGGGAAACGGGTACATGACTGGTGGTATCGATTTAAGCGCCTATCAGGGTGATGACTGGAAAACCAATACAACAGTTAAACTAGGACTGGAATTTGGCAGGCCTGGCTCAGGCAGTCGTCGAATCCGCATTATGTTGGAAGGCTATGATGGAAAGGTACCCTTTGGACAGTTTTATGATGTCAGTATTAAAAGTTATGGAATAACAACCTATTTATTATTTTAAGTCGGTGTTATTACATGGCTAGTCATCAGGCTTTATGCAATTGTGCGTCATCCTATGTACACTGTAGTGATCGTCATGGTGTTTGCCATGTTCTTGCGCTTGATTCTCGTTTTGGCCTGATTCCTGCTGTGCTCATGGCCGTACGACGGGTACGGCGTACCGACCTGGACGATCGTCGTTTACACAATAAGCTAGCAGGATATCCCGGGTATGCCAGCAACACACGCGTTGCCTGGAATCTGCTAACCATAGAATTTGCGAGTATAGAAAAGAAGCCGTAGTGTTTCTGGCGTATTTAAATTTTAAATGCACAGCTGCTAGCTAATTTATCATCTTGAACGTAATGGAGTGAAAATCATGACTGCAGGTGAATATTGTAATCGTGAAATAGTTGTTAGTGAGCAAACAGATTCTGTTACTGATGCCGCTACACTTATGAGGCAACATCATGTGGGTGATCTTGTTGTGGTTGAAAGGCAGGGAGAAAAAACACTACCTGTTGGGATAATCACAGACAGAGATATTGTCATCGAGGTCATCGCACAAAAAATCGATCCTAACTCTTTATGTATAAAAGATGTGATGAGCACAAAGTTGGTCACCATAAATGAAAAAGCAACATTTCTTGATACCCTTGAGTTGATGAGAAATCAGGGCATACGGCGAGTAATTGTTGTGGATGAGCAGGGGAGTTTACAAGGACTGTTGTCAGCAGATGATGCGATTGAGTTAATTGCAGAAGAAATGAATCACCTTACTAAACTTATTAAGCGAGAAATAACTCAAGAGGAAAAGGGAAAAAGAAATATCTAGATGTTCGATTAGAAAATCGGGTACAGGTCTAGTCATTTATGGAATTTGAAATGTGGTATGGACTTGTGAATAAAGCGTACAAATGATTAATACAAAATTATTCAAGTAAAATACCCGTTTCTAATGCTTTTTTCTGTTCCATAGCCGCTTGTGCGCGCAAACTGGTGAGCACCTGTTCCAGTACAATCGAATCACTGTTACGTGGATATACCATGTAAGCGGGCAGTTTGAATTGAGGGCTGTTTGGCATATGGAATAACTGTCCAGCCTGAATCAATGGCTCTGCCATCCGTAGCGGTACAAAACAGGAACCGCCATTTCGGATAATAATCTGAATGCCAAGCCAGCCGATATTCACTACCTGCGCTGGACGTTCCAGATCAGGATAATTGATACTGTGTTGCGCATAAAATGCGGGGCCCCAGTCTACATAGATATAGTCTTGATCGGGCCAGGGTTTGTTTGGGTCTGTTGTTAACAATACCAGGGTTTCATCGAACAGATGTTGTACTTGAATGCCAGGGCTGTGTTGGGGGGTATACATCATGGCTACATCCATGGTGCCTTCGATTACGCGGCGCATCAGGTCTTCTTCGAAACCAATTTCACTGCGAATAGATATATCCGGTGCACTTGATCGCATTTCTCCTATCCAGCGTGGTAGAAATTCTTCCCACAACGCAATTCGTGCACCCACGGTAATACTGGCACGATAGCGAGTAGGCAGGCCCACATCATGTCGGGCCTGATCTAGAGTGAGTACGATGGACTTCGCATGATGTACAAAGCGCCTGCCAGCGGGGGTCAGCTTGGCTCCAGATCGGTTTCGTACGAACAAAGTTGCACCAAGATAAGTTTCCAGTCCCTGAATGCGACTACTTACAGTAGACTGTGTGACATGCAGGCGAGATGCGGCTTCGAGAAAGCTGCCATTGGCGACCACCGCCAGAAACGTTTTAACCTGATCCATATCCATCTTGTTAATATCGAATATTTCGATATTAATGTCCAATATAAATCGTTTGTCTAATACATAAAAAAGCTTATATAGTGATGACATGAAAACACAGCATTACGCTATTCGAGCCATTTCACGTCTACTCGGGCTTGAAACCAATAAAACCGGCCACCTGGAAAAATGGATATCGGGTGCGGGTGGCCTGGTCGGTATTCTGGCGGTAACTTTTATTAGCCATCAATTCCTGACTGTTCAGGGAGCTGCCTGGGTGGTGGCTTCGATGGGGGCCACAGCGGTATTACTGTTTGCGGTACCTCACGGGCCATTGTCACAGCCCTGGCCTGTACTGGCAGGGCATTTCGTGTCTGCTCTCATAGGAGTGGTCTGTGCACGCTGGATTCCTGATTTATTAGTTGCTTCGGCAGTGGCTGTCGCGGCAGCAATTATCAGTATGCATTATTTACGCTGTATCCACCCCCCAGGTGGTGCCACCGCGTTGAGTGCTGTGATTGGGGGGGCGAATATACAGGCTCTAGGTTTTCAGTATGTGTTCACTCCGGTGTTACTCAATGCAGTGATTATTGTAATTATTGCAGTCGTCTTTAATTATGCTTTTCGCTGGCGTCGTTATCCTGCTGTACTTGCTGCTTCAGGTGCAGATCAAGTAGTGACCAGGCAGGTTGAAGAAACATTTAGCGAAAGTGATCTCGAAAAAGCATTACAGGCAATGAACAGCACCATTGATATTAGCGGTCAGGATCTGATGCAAATATATCGACTGGCCCAGCAAACAAAAACCAATGCAAACTTGAGGCCTGATCAGCTTAAGGTTGGACAGTATTATAGTAATGGCCTTTATGGATCGGCCTGGCAGGTACGACAGATCATTGATATGGCTGCGCCTATGATGTCGGCGAACGATTTGTTGATTTATAAAATTGTCGCGGGTTCAGATCGACGTAAAACAGGAACAGAGACTTTAGATAGTTTTACACAATGGGCTGGTTATGAGGTCTACCTCAACGAAAATTCATGGCAGCGTAAAGAATACAATGATGCGGTCTTTGCATCTGTATAGTCATTGAATGATTAGGGGGTATATAAAACTAAACACTATCAGCCACCTGATACCTCACTTCACGGTATAACCCCTGCCTTCCAGACAGGCACTGATTGCTCGCCTGTAATCACGTTTGTCTTTAAGGCTTAAACTGTCTTCGTCAGCTACCGTTGGGTCGACGCGTGTTTCACTAACTGCCCAACGATGACATTCATAACGATCTTTCGCCTGCTGCTCTTCGCTCTGGCCTTGTTTTGGGTAGGCAAATATACGACCTTCAGTCGTTGTAGCAATCGCTGCTTCGGCCCCATCGGGTTTGTCTACCACAATATAGGCTTCCTGATCTTCATCCCATATATAGTAGGTGTCATTGACATAATAATAGGTAAATCCACTGATGCTAAATGCAATGAAACCAAGCGGTAATATGCGTACTACAGCACCTATTGGGGCACGTATCACAATATAGCCACCAATATATTGCCGATAAAATATGCCGTCATAATAGAAATAAGGCCATCCACCTACAATGATCCGTACATAGGTCTGAGGCAAAATAGTGACGCGATAATGTAATGGGAGAAAGTGACGCTTGATGGGTGCAAGAAAATAGGTGTGATAGCGGTAGTTTTCATGGTTGTAATAATGATGTTTGTGTTTAAGTTGGGTTGAATACTTTTCATAGTAGCGATCATGCGAATTGCGAGGAAGCCGTCGGGGTGTGGAACGTATTGAATGATCCTGAACTGATCGTTCGCGGCGTTCTATCTGGTGTTGTTCCAGTTGACGTTGTTGTGTCTGTTGTTGAATACGTTTCTTCAGTGACTGATCCTGATCCGGTCGTTCACGGTGTTCTAGCTCGCGTTGTTC
>JBFFSQ010000103.1:0-10325 GCA_041572275.1 Gammaproteobacteria bacterium | reverse complement strand
TAAGGCAGGACCAGCTGTCTCCTGTTCATCTTTATTGACGGGTCTGAGAAGGGCAGCGGCACGTTCCGGATCAAGGTCGACAAGATCTTCCGGGTGGAGCATGTAATGGGACAAACCCAGTGAACTCAGGCAGCTTTTCCACAGTTCATGAATGGCATCTGCCTCGGTGGTTTGGCCGTGTGAAGCAGCTACCGTAAGCAGTTTTTGACGACTACTGTCGTTGATGTCATTCTGAAAACGGTGCAGCGCATCCTGTTCTTCGATGTGCCAGAATAACTGGCCGCCATCCACAGACTTAAGTGGGTGCAGCAGGGTGCATAGATAAATGTCCCGACGGCTCAGTGATTTACCAATGCTGGCATCGGCCTCAAGTGTTTTCGACTCGTCAATGACATAGTTCAGATCATCGGCATTAATACGACCGTTTTTATAATAGCGTCGATATTTTTCTTCAGCTTCATAACCGAAGTTTCCGGTTGCTTCCCTGGCGGCTTTCAGTGCTTGCGGGAAAGGCAGGTGCTGAAACCCATGCAAGGTATTGTGATGCACAAAGTCTTTAATGGGCGCCTGTCCTGGAAGCACGTGCTCAAGATGATTAACAAGATCCTGTAATTGCTGGCGAATGTCTGTATGTGTATCTGACATCATCTATACCTATATTCTCGCTGCAAATAGATTGCTCAGTTCGAGTATGGATGCGGACATCAGCTCCAGAGTTGAAGAAGGGAATAGGCCGATATAAATAAAACCCAGGCTTAAAACACTGGCGACCAGCATTTCACCGGGTTTAAGGTCAGGGATTTTTTTCAGTTCATAGGACACAGGACCGGTAAACAGACGTCCAACGGTTCGCACCGCATAGGCTGCGCTAATCATCACACCAAGGCTGAGAATTAGTACCAGCCAGCCCCATCGTTCAAAACTGCCAATCAGGGCATGTAGTTCAGAAATAAAACCGGCTGTGCCCGGCATACCTACGGCGGCAATAAAGGCCAGGGTGGTAAAGAAGGCAAATCGTGGCGTTACACGAACCAGTGAAGAGTAATGATTTACATCACGGGTATGGGTGCGTTCGTATAATAAGCCTATGAGCAGGAAGGTGGCACCGGCCACCAGGCCATGGGCAACCATTTGCATGACAGCACCGGTCAGGCCTGCGATGTTCAGCGTCGCGATACCGAGCAAGACCACGCCCATGTGGCTGACTGAGGAATAGGCGATCATGCCTTTGAGGTCCGATTGGCGCCAGGCCAGTAAGCCACCATAGATCAGACTGAACATTGCCAAGGTAGCAAGTACGGGCTGAAAGGCCACTACCGCATCTGGTAGCATGGAGGCGGCACGGATGAGGCCATAGGATCCCATTTTGAGCAGGATGCCTGACAGTAGGATGCTCACGGGGCTCGGTGCTTCAACATGAGCAAGGGGTAACCAGCCGTGAATGGGGAAAATTGGCATTTTGACGCCGAAGCCGATCAGGAAGCCCAAAAAGATAATTAGCTGGGTGTCGGCGGGCAAGGCTCGGGCACTGTGGAGCATGTCGATCATGGCAAATGAATGTTCTGGTGTGGCATCAAATAACACCAGTACACTGAGCAGCATGAATACCGAGCCACCCATGGTATAGAGTACAAAATTGAGTGCTGCGGAATGCCGGTTTTTTCCGCCCCAGCGATCAATCAGGAAGAACAATGGAATCAGGGTGAGTTCCCAGAACAGATAGAACAGGGACCAGTCCTGTGCCATGAACACACCGAGCATGGCGGATTCCAGTAATAGCATTAAAAAGTAGTAGCCCTTCACCCGTTCTTTAATACTGGCAGAAGCCATAATGGCGACCAGGCTCAACAAGGTGGCGAGCAAAATCATAGGAAATGAGATGCCGTCGATAGCGAGTGCGTAATAGGTGCCGAGTCGGGGGTTCCAGGCGGTTTGTTCGAGGAATTGCAATTGCGCAGTACTGGTATCAAAGCTAAAGAGTAATGACCAGGATTGCAGCAGTGTTGTCACTGCAGTTATCAATGCCAGATAACGAATCAGTCGATGGTTTTGTGATGGCACCACTGCAATTAATAGTGCACCAATAACTGGTAATATGAGTAAAAGTGTTAGCTCAGGCATTCCCGTTCAAACCAGATGCAACTTCAGGTATTTTCCCTGGGGGGGTAGGGTGTTGTCCAAAAAAAGCAGCTGAACCTTAACACGAGCACTTTAAAATGTCATCGCGTTACAGCCCAATAGGGCTGTGAGATTGCAGTCACGACAATTTCAGTCCGGCACGCTAAAACAGGTGAGCATTGATCCATAGATGGGTCATGATACTGGCCGCATAACCCAGAGCAATGACCGGTGCCCATTTCAGGTGACCAAAAAAAGTATATTGGCCGCGGGCTTGTCCCATCAGGGCGACGCCAGCTGCCGAACCAATAGATAACAGTGAGCCACCAACACCTGCTGTGAGCGTAACCAGTAGCCACTGACCCATCGACATATCAGGCATCATGGTCAGTACGGCAAACATGACCGGGATGTTGTCGACAATAGCGGACAGCAGGCCAACCATGATATTGGCATTGGTCGCGCCCCAGTCAATGTACATAACCTGTGATGCCAGGCTTAGATAACCAATGAAACCAAGGCCACCAACACAGAGTACGACACCATAGAAAAATAGCAAGGTATCCCACTCGGCTCGGGCAATTTTATTGAAGACGTCGAAAGCAACCGGTGTGCCCAGTTGGCCCTCATGCTCCGGGTCCTCGATCTTGCCATGATGATCTTTGTAGGAGGTTATTTTCAGGTAAAAACCAAAAATTTGTAAATAAGACAGACCGGTGAGCATGCCAATGACAGGCGGCATGTGCAGGACATTATGGAAGCTGACAGCGGTCGCAATGGTCAGCAGAAACAGGGTGATAATACGCTTGGCGCCTCGTTTCATGGCAATAGATTTACCGCCGGTGTGTGGGTGCTCATCGGGTACGGCAAATACCATGATGATGGCGGGTACCAGCCAGTTAACCAGCGAGGGCACGAACAGTGCGAAAAAAGCCCAGAAATTCACCGGCCCCATTGCTGTATCAATCCCTTTTTGCCAGACCATCAAGGTGGTGATGTCGCCAAATGGGCTGAAGGCACCGCCCGCATTGGCAGCCACAACAATATTAATGCAGGCGAGTAAAATGAAGCGGGTATTGTCGCCACCAACAGCCATGACTACGGCACACATCAACAGGGCAGTAGTCAGGTTGTCGGCGATGGGTGAGATGAAAAAAGCGAGGACACCGGTAATCCAGAACAGTTGGCGGAAGCCAAAGCCTTTTTTGACTAGCCATGAGCGCAAGGCCTCGAAAACATTGCGTTCTTCCATGGCGTTGATATAGGTCATCGCCACTAACAGGAACAGCATGAGTTCAGCATATTCCAGCAGGTTGTGGCGAACCGCAACTTCGGCTTCATGGGACATGCCGTTGTTGGCATAGATGATGCCGATCAATGTCCAGATGATGCCCGCGGCCAGCATCACAGGTTTGGACTTTCTTAAATGGGTGAATTCTTCAGCCATGACCAGCAGGTATGCAATCACAAAGATTGCAATAGCAGCATACCCGACATTATGCTGGGTTAAGTCGAGGAGTTCGCCACTTGTTTCAGCTGCGTTAGCCAGGTCGGGTATGAGGTACATGGCAGTAATTATAAATAAGCTAAGTATTTTTATTATGGGCTTCATGTGTTGGCGTTTCTTATGCTTATGGAAAGTATATGCAAACGATTTTCTAGATTATAGACAGATTATTTAACAAGATTATAATTTTCCTCAAACAATTGATGGATAAAGGTCACTGGTCGCAGCTGCTGTGAGAAGTCTTGTGTTAGGATATAACGGTTTTTAACGCGGTTTTTAACGCGGTTTTTTACGGTAATTCAGAAAGTGTCCGAGGAATCCATGGCAGACAATAAATCCAATAATATTCTTTACAAGCTTTTACCTTTCCTTGAATGGGCGCCCATGCTCAAAGATTCGTCAATTGTCAGGGCTGATGCAATTGCTGGGCTGACAGTTGCGCTGGTGCTAATTCCCCAGTCGATGGCGTACGCACAGCTAGCGGGCTTACCGGCATACTTTGGTTTATATATTGCCTTTGTACCGGTGATGGTTGCAGCCATGTGGGGTTCATCCAAGCAATTGGCGACCGGGCCGGTTGCTGTGGTGTCACTAATGTCGGCGACGGCACTGGCCACCCTGGTTGGTGGAACTGGCCTTGAGCAGCCCGACCTGCTTGAGAAGTATGTGCCTATGGCCATGTTCCTGGCCCTGATCGTAGGTCTGTTCCAGTTCATGCTGGGTTTTTTCCGTCTCGGGGTTATTGTTAACTTTCTGTCTCATCCGGTGATTGTCGGCTTTACCAATGCTGCTGCGCTGGTGATCGGCTTGTCGCAATTGTCGAAAATTTTTGGTGTCGATATGCCGGGCAGTGCCGGGGATCATTTCCTGACGGTGCGAATCTGGGGTGTATTGCAGCAATTAGGTCAAACCCATTGGCCGACCTTCCTTATGGGCATGGGGGCTTTTGCTGTCATGTTTGGCTTAAAAAAATACGCGCCGAAAGTGCCGGGTGTGCTGGTGGCCGTAGCCGGTACCACCATTATCAGTTACATGATTGGCTTTAAAGAAATGGGTGGTGCCGTGGTGGGTGAGATTCCCGAGGGTTTACCTGGCTTTTCTATGCCCGGTATTAATATTGCTGATTTCTGGGCACTGTTACCCAGTGCCATTTTGATTGCCCTGGTCGGTTTTATGGAAGCTATTTCCATTGCCAAGGCAATGGCAGCGAAAACCAAGGATCGGATTGATCCCAACCAGGAACTGATTGGGCAGGGCCTGGGTAATATTGCGGGCAGTTTCTTCCAGTCCTATCCTGCCAGTGGTTCGTTTTCTCGCTCTGCCGTAAATCTGGATGCCGGTGCGAAAACCGGATTTTCATCGGTGGTTACGGCGGCCGTGGTGGTGATTACGTTGTTATTCCTGACGCCACTGTTGTATCACCTGCCGAAAGCAGTATTGGCGGCTGTTATCATGATGGCGGTATTTGGCCTGATTAACCTGGCTGCCGTAAAGCATGCCTGGCGCACTAACAAACATGATGGTCTGGCTGCTATTGCCACCTTTGTCTGTACCCTGGGCTTTGCACCTCATCTGGACAAGGGTATCGAGATTGGTGTGGCTCTGTCTTTGGGTCTGTATTTGTACCGGACTATGAAGCCACGTGTCGCCATGCTGGGACGTTATCCTGATGGCACTTTGCGTGACCTGAACGTGAACCCTGATCTGGCCAGAGATGAAAATATAGTTGTCCTGCGCTTTGATGGTTCGTTGTATTTTGCCAATGTCTCGTTTTTTGAAGATACCGTGCTGGAAGCAATGAGTGAGCATAAGAATGCAACGTATATTCTGGTTGTAGGTGATGGCATTAATCAGCTCGATGCATCGGGTCAGGAAGTCATTCACCATCTTATCGAGCGTCTACGTGAACATAATGTCACCCTGGTGTTTAGTGGTCTGAAGAAGCAGATCCTGGATGTCATGCGTAATGCACACATGATGGATACATTGGGTAATGAAAATATGTTTGCCACCGAAGATATGGCGCTGGAAGATATCTATAAACGACTGGGTAAAGAGGGTGACGAACGAGTGCTGATAACGGTACCGGCCTGAGCCTGAGTCTTTTGTCAGGTCTGATAGATGTGAGCCTGACATAACAATAAACAAGCCGCTCGAGAATTTTCTTGAGCGGCTTTTTTGTGCCAAAGTTTTGTGTTTTTTATTTAATAGATCAGGTGCGGTCAGTGAGTTAACGGTCTTTACGCCTGAAAAACATATCCCAGACACCGTGGCCTAACCGGTGGCCACGTTGTTCAAATTTGGTCAGTGGTCGTTCGGGTGGTCGTTCAACATAGGTGTTATCGTTTGATAGATTCTCGTACAAGGGATGATTGTTCATCACTTCCAGCATATGTTCGGCATAGTGTTCCCAGTCAGTAGCCAGGTGAAAAATACCGCCGGGTTTGAGTTTTTGGGCGACCAGTTCGGCAAAGGCTGGTTGTAGGATGCGCCGTTTGTGGTGTTTCTTTTTGTGCCAGGGGTCCGGGAAAAATAACTGAACCCGATCCAGGCTGGCATCCGGAATCTGGTGTTTGAGAACCTCGACCGCATCATGGTTGCTAACTCGAATATTGCTTTGGCCAGAGCTTTCAATCAGGTGAAGTAGGTGCCCCACGCCTGGGCGGTGGACTTCAATCCCCAGATAATCCTGTTCTGGATGCGCCTGTGCCATTTGCCACAGGGAGTCGCCATTGCCAAAGCCGATTTCCAGTACCCTGGGCGCACTGCGGCCAAACAGCTGATCTAGATCCAGTGTCTGTTCAGAATAATCAATGCCAAATAACGGCCATTGGCTATCGAGGGCTTTTTGTTGTCCTGCGGTTAAACGGCCTTCGCGTTTTACGAAGCTGCGGATGGTACGGATGTGTTTGTTTGGCATTGTTTGGAAAGAAGTACATGAAGACGCAGAGGCATAAAGAGATTGAAGGTTGTTACATTAAAATCTCAGTGTCTCTGCGTCAAAGTCATTTAGAAGAAAGTACCATCGATTGGCGATGAGGCAGAGGCAAAGCGCTTGCGCGGCATACGTCCAGCCAGGAATGCTTCACGACCGGCTTCCACGGCTTTCTTCATGGCTGAAGCCATCAATACCGGTTTCTGGGCAGCGGCTATAGCGGTATTCATCAGGATGCCATCACAGCCCAGCTCCATGGCAATAGCCGCATCGGATGCTGTACCGACACCGGCATCAACCAGAATTGGGACATTGGCATTTTCGATAATGGTGAGAATGTTATAAGGGTTGCGAATACCCAGTCCGGAACCAATGGGAGCCGCTAGCGGCATCACGGCCACGCAGCCGATTTCTTCCAGTCGCTTGGCAATAATCGGGTCATCATTAGTGTAGACCATGACTTTAAAGCCGTCTTTTACCAGCAGGTCTGCGGCTTCCAGGGTCGCGACAATGTCCGGAAACAGGGTTTTTTCATCACCCAGTACTTCCAGTTTTACCAGATCGTGGCCATCGAGGAGTTCTCGTGCCATGCGACAGGTGCGTACAGCATCTTCAGCCGTATAGCAGCCGGCGGTATTGGGTAGTATGGTGTATTTTTCCGGTGGCACCACATCCAGCAGGTTAGGTTCGCCAGGGGTCTGTCCGATATTGGTGCGTCGGATTGCTACAGTGATAATTTCCGCACCACTGGCTTCAGTGGCTTCCCGAGTTTCCTCGAGGTCCTTGTATTTGCCTGAGCCGACCAGAAGGCGAGAATTATAGGATTTGCCGGCAATGATGAGTGGGTCGTTGGTCATAATGTTAGCTTTGATTGATGCTTTGGAAAGTTATTAGGCTGTTTCTCAAGTATTCGTCCTTGAAGCGGTGTTTCTATCCGTTCGCTCAGCCACCTCCGATGGCGTGAACGATTTCAATATTGTCACCGTCCTTGATGATATAGTCGGCATGCTGGCTTTTGGGGATGATTTCCTTGTTGATTTCAACCGCCAGTCGTTTACCACTGTAGCCCAGCTGGTCAATTAATGCCTGGAGTTTGATGCTATCGTCGATGGATCGAGCTTCACCATTGAGCGTAATCTTCATACATTTTCGTGTTTTGGCTGTCAGAAGGCTGGGATTGTACACGAAATAACAGGCCGATTAACCTGCTGAAAACTTACATTTTAACAAAAAATGGTCTATACAGTGTGCTGTTGCCCTATGAGGCTTTGTTTGTGTCGTCCATTCCGTTAATATTCCAGTTTTGCGGAAATGCCAGAGGGGCTTGTTAAGGCCTGTTTGGACGTTGTAGTGGTTTTAAGAGGTAGATTATGTTGAAAATATCGACCATGACAGTCGTGTTTATCGTTGCGTTTACAAGTAGTTTTTCTTCTTTTGCAGGCAAGGATCCATTCAAGAAGGATAAAGATTTTGAGTTTTTGGATGATGTCAGCTGGAAGCAGAAGGGTTCAGCGGCATTAAAATCCGGTACCAGTGTCGACGGCTTCGATACCATGTATTACCACCTGAAGGTAGACAGCAATATGATGCGTCTGCGTCTGGGTGCTAATGATTCCAGTGGTGAAAAAGCGAATACCCGGGATATTGATTCTCTGGTGGTTACTGATGTACGTGTTGACGGTCAGCGTCTGCGACGCTTTGACTGGTGTTTGAACAATCAGGCAGGTAGCTCAGATAAGCTGGATAGAAATTCCGGCGTTAAAGGCGCTGTATGTGTTGATGCTGGCAGTGACCTGATTATTAAACTTGACGATGAAGCCAAACAGCAGCTGAAAAATGCCAGACAGGTTGAGTTTATTGTCGAGCCCTTTGGTCGTGTCATGAAGATCAAATATGGTATGTCAGGCTTTGCCTCGATTATGAATAAATTTGATAAACCCAAACCAGCACCTGTGGTGAGGGCCCAGCCAGTTAAACAGCCAGTCAAAAAACAACCGGCTAAAAAAGTGGCTCAGACCTGTTATGCCAAGCCACCTGCAGACTATGCCAGTATTCAAGCTATAGCTTACCCTTGTGATAATCTTGCCAAGAAAAACAGTGCTATCAAAACAGTTAATGCTGCAGTTGCTCGTGAGAAACAGAGCCGCCAGGCCGTTGCTGCAGAGCGTGAACGTCAGCAGAAAGCTAAACTGGCGCAGGAAGAAAACAAGCGTAAAGCCGAAGAGTTGTGGGAGAGACAGCAGGCGAAAATGTGGATTGATCGTTGCCAGGTGCACTGGGATAAGGGTGTCAGTCCCTGTCGCTGTCAGAAAGTCTTTAAGTATGCACCAGCAGGCGTAGCCGATACCTGTGCCAAATAAACGCAGGATACGTCATTAAAACCGAAAGCATGGCCTAATCCGCCATGCTTTTTTATTTCTAGCAATGTAATAAATGAATTATGGCTGATTGCATTATTGTAGGTGGTGGCTTGATCGGCATGTTGACTGCGCGTGAGTTGCAACAGGCCGGCGCTGAGGTGATTGTGCTTGAGCGCGGACAGCTTGGTGGTGAGTCGACCTGGGCGGGTGGTGGTATCCTGTCGCCCCTGTATCCCTGGCGTTATGCTGATGCGGTCAATGCACTGGCGAAATACAGTCAGCAGCTATATCCGCAAATAGCCGAGCAGTTACACCAGGAAAGTGGCATTGACCCTGAATACACCGAGAGTGGTTTGTTGGTCATCGGTGATGACGAATATCAGTCAGCCTTGAGTTGGGCACAGCAATGGGATATGCAGTTGCAGCGGCTGGAAGATCGCCAGCAGATGGTGCGTTGTGAGTCGTCGCTCAATGACGGGCTTGAGAAAGGGCTATGGTTACCTCGGATTGCGCAGATGCGCAATCCTCGACTCATCAAGTCGTTAAAGGGCAGTTTGCAGCACAGGAATATCAGCTGTCATGAGCAGACAGGGGTGACAGATATCGTTATTGAACAGGGCCGGGTGAGTGGTGTGCGTACCCGTGAGGGTGTGCTGTCGGCGCCGAAGGTGGTGATTGCCGGTGGCGCGTGGACGACTGAAATCCTTCAGGCCAGTATGCAGGCACCGCAGGTAGAGCCGGTGAAAGGACAGATGATTGTATTCAGGGGGGCGCCGGGATTACTGCATACCATTGTGCTGGATGAAGGTCGTTACCTGATTCCGCGTCGTGATGGACGAATTCTTGCTGGCAGTACCCTGGAGTACACCGGTTTCAGAAAAGAGTTGACCGAAGATGCGCGTGAGGATTTGCGGGCTGCGGCCATTGAGCTGGTACCGGCCCTTGCAACCCTTGAAATTGAACACCAGTGGGCCGGGTTGAGGCCGGGAACAAAGCAGGGCATCCCCTACATTTGTGAGCATCCAGACGTGACGGGTCTATATATTAACGCTGGGCATTTTCGCAACGGTGTAATTCTGGGTGCCGCCAGTGCACGATTAATGGCAGATATGATTATGGGACAGCTGAGTATAATTGATCCGTTGCCTTATGCGTTGGATGCGATTCATTAACCAAACCATTCATCGGTAAATTCCTACCGTTCTTCGTCATACGTATGTTTGTGTATGGCGACAAAACACAGTTGCTGGATAATGATGCCTTGGTGCCAGAACAGGTTCTGGCCAGGTATCTACCGCTTGTCAGCAATAGGATTCGTTCCATCCCCTGGAGCATGACATCTGGACTTGAGCGAGCTTTAATTATGATTATGAAAAAGTCATCCGGTTTTACATTGCTTGAATTG
>JBFFSQ010000102.1:0-10389 GCA_041572275.1 Gammaproteobacteria bacterium | reverse complement strand
GTCAATTATTCAGTTTCAAATTTACGGCAATAAATTAGCTTATTGTGTACAATGGCGTTTTATATACGATACCCATGTTCCTATGGCAAAAAAGAAAGTTAGAAAAAAGCAGCAACGCAAGTCAGTTGCGAAGACAATCAAGTCAAAGATCAAAAAGCTTAAAATCCCCAAAATATTTCGGAAAAACAAGCGCTTAGTTGATCCCGAGGCTGAGCGTGAAGCATCAAATTACGAAAATCCCATCGCCAGCCGCGAGTTGATCCTGAAGACGATCCACCAGGAGGGTGCGATGACTTTCGAGCGGGTTATAGAGGTGCTCGAAATCGAGTCCTTTGAGCAGAAAGAGGCTTTGACCCGACGCTTGAAGGCTATGGTGCGCGATGGACAACTGATCCGTAATCGCCGTGATGGTTATATCCCTGTTGATGAGGCCGATCTGATACGTGGCCGTGTTATTGCACATCCAGATGGATTTGGTTTTCTGGTACCGGATGAAGGCGGGGATGATATCTTCCTGCATGGGCGTCAGATGCGGACTTTGTTACACGGTGACCGGGCAGTGGTCCAGGTTTCCGGTGTTGATCGACGCGGTCGTCTTGAGGGTGCGGTGATCGAGGTATTGGAACGCGCGAATCTACGTGTCGTTGGGCGCATGTTCATTGATGCCGGTGTTGCTTTTGTGGTGCCGGATAACAAGCGTCTGAATCAGGATATCATTATTCCTGCTGATTCTATGGGTGAGGCCCAGGATGGCCAGATCGTCATTGTTGAAATAGTTCAGCAACCTACTTTCCGCCATCAACCCATTGGTAAGATTACCGATATTATTGGTGATCACATGGCGCCGGGTATGGAAATCGATGTGGCAATTCACTCCAATAATATTCCTTTCTTATGGCCCGATGAAGTCAAGCAGCAGATCAAGGGTTTGACTGACGAAGTCAAAGAGGAAGACAAACAGGGGCGCGAAGATATCCGCCATCTACCTTTGGTCACTATTGATGGTGAAGATGCCCGTGATTTTGACGATGCGGTGTACTGTGAGCCGACGCCAAATGGCTGGAAGCTGTATGTAGCCATCGCTGATGTCTCTCATTATGTTGAACGTGGCACACCTCTGGATGCAGAGGCCTATAATCGAGGAACATCCGTTTATTTTCCCGGTCGGGTTATCCCGATGTTGCCAGAGATTCTTTCCAATGGTCTGTGCTCCATTAATCCCCAAGTCGATCGTTTGTGTATGGTCAGTGAAATTCTGTTTGATCATGAAGGCAAAATGGTTCGCAGTCGCTTTTTCGAAGGGGTGATGAATTCCCATGAGCGACTGACCTATAACAAAGTGTCAGCCATGCTGGTAGATGGTGATCAGGCCTTAAGGAAGCAATACAGCGCTGTTGTGCCACACCTTGAAAATCTGTATCAACTCTACAAGGTTTTACTGAGTCAGCGGAAAGCCCGTGGTTCCATTGACTTTGAGACAACAGAAACCCAGATCATCTTTGGAGACAGCCAGCGTATTGACCGTATTGTGCCGACCGAGCGAAATGAGGCCCATAAGCTGATTGAGGAATGTATGATTTCAGCCAATGTGGCGGCAGCAAAATTCCTTACCAAGCATAAAATTCCCGGTTTGTACCGTGTCCATGACGGGCCTAAAGAAGACAAAATGGATGATGTGAAGGACTTTATTTCTGGCCTGGGCCTGCGGTTTGCCAAGTCTCGTTCGGGTCCAACAGCCAAAGACTATGCACGTTTAATTGATCAGGTTAAAACACGTCCGGATTTCCATCTGATCCAGACCGTGTTGTTACGTTCACTCAGTCAGGCTGTTTATACACCGGATAATAAGGGACATTTTGGTTTGTCTCTGGAGCATTACGCTCATTTTACTTCGCCTATACGCCGTTATCCTGATTTGCTGGTACACAGAGCGATTCGTCATATTGTTCGTGGTAATAAGGCGAAACAGTTTTTCTATCGCCATAGCGATATGGTTAACCTGGGTGAACACAGTTCCAGTTGTGAGCGTCGGGCCGATGAGGCCACCCGCGATGCTACTGCTGCACTCAAGTGTGAGTTTATGCTGGATAAGATTGGCGATACCTTCGAAGGCCTGATCAGTTCGGTGACTTCATTTGGTATTTTTGTAGAATTGCAGGATATTTATATTGAAGGTCTGGTCCACATCACCAGTTTGCCAAAAGACTATTATCAGTTTGAGCCGGCCAGCCATAAATTGATTGGCGAGCGGAGCGGTCGGGTGTTCCAGTTAGGTGAACCGGTTAGCGTGAAGGTTGTAGCAGTTAGCCTGGATGAGCGTAAGATTGACTTTACCGTGGAAGAATTTGAAGCGGCAGAAGAAAAACGGTCTAAACCCGCCGCAAAAAAAGCCGGCAAGAAGAAAGCCAGAAAGCCGAGAAAGAAAAAGTCCAAGAAAAAGGATAGTGAATCAAGCTAATGGCATAGTGACAATATCAATTACAGATGTTGTCTGTTTGACCGCGTATGTTGAGTCATTTAGTGGTGATTGAGAGACGGGGTTTATGTTAAAACAACCGACAGGTATCAAAGTATTTACATTGCTGTGTATCATTGTGGTTGTAAGCGTTCAGGCACAGAGTCGACCACCGTCACTGGTTCAGCAAATAACAGATTTACGCTCGGTGGGACAATTATCCAACGAGCGTAAACTGCCAGTTCTGATTCTTTTTTCAATGCAGGATTGTCCCTATTGCGACTTCATTCGTGAAGATTACCTGGAACCGATGTTAGGTGATGCGGCTTATCTGAATAAGATTATCATACGTGAGATACATTCTGATCGTCTTACCAGTGTGATTGATTTTAACGGCCAGGCCATTGAAGGCATTGATCTTGCGCAGCGCTATGGCGCTTCATTGGCACCTACATTGATATTCATCGATGGTCATGGTCGTCAGCTGGTTGAGCGCATGGTCGGAGTAACGACGCCGGATTTTTACGGTGGCTACCTGGATCAGGCGATTAACCAGGCCTATGAAAAACTGCGCAGTACTCAAACGGATAATTAGTCCGGAACAGCATGAATATCAGCAATTTTTATTTTTATAGTGAGCTATGAGTAAACAGAAAACAGAGCTTATTTACGGCTTTCATGCGGTTGAATCGGCACTCAAAAATGATCCGTCGAATATTCTCCAGCTGCATGTTGAGCAGAATCGTCATGATAAACGTATCAATCAGATTGTTCACTGGGCTGAATCTCAGGGTATATCGGTTGAACTGCTGAAAAAAACTGATCTCGAAAAACGTTGCCATAGTCGCAAAACCCAGGGAATTGCGGCCAGTTATAAGACGATTACGGCACAATCGTCTCATTCACTGGATGAACTATTGAAACGGGATAATGTGTTTTTACTGATTCTAGATGGCGTCCAGGACCCGCATAATCTTGGAGCCTGTTTGCGTACCGCTGATGCGGCGGGTGTTGATGCTGTCATCGCACCGAAAGACCGTGCAGCCGGTTTAACACCCACAGTGCGTAAAGTAGCCTGTGGTGCAGCCGAATCTGTGCCATTTATTCAGGTCACCAACCTGGCTCGAACGTTGAAACAACTCAGGGATGCTGAGGTATGGGTCGTGGGTACGGCCGGTGAGGCGGATGCCATGATTTATGAGGCAGACCTCAAGGGTCGCTTAGCGATCGTGATGGGTGCAGAAGAGAAGGGTATGCGTCGCCTCACTCGAGAAAATTGTGATCAGCTCATCAAGCTACCGATGCAGGGGCAGGTCGAAAGTTTGAATGTTTCGGTGGCCACCGGTATCAGTCTGTTTGAAGCTGTGCGTCAACGTTCGCTCTGATGAACACACTGGCTCTTCTTATTCCCGGCCTTCTTGGGCCGCTGCCTGAGCTGGCTGAGTCGAATTCATCGATATCCGGCTGTGCTCCATTGCAGAAATGGCTGTCACGTGCCCATCAGCAGTCGACATCAGCGAGTGGCTATCATGATCAGCTGGCCCAGCTGTTTGGTGTTGACAGGGATTTTTCTATTACCTGGGCTAGCGCACTCTATGATGGCTGTGACTGCTCAGAGGGTTACTGGTACCGGGCGGATCCCGTACATTTCAAAGCCGATATCGATCATGCCATATTGCTCGATTATCATCGGCTGGATATTCAGGCTGATGAAGCCAGTGCCCTGACCGAGGCCTTTAATCAGCACTTTGCTGAAGATGGTCTGCTGCTAAGGGCACCCCATCCACAGCGTTGGTATCTTTGCAGTCAGCAACCGCTCAATATTAAATCTACCCATTTACATGAAGCCGTGGGCCGGAATGTGCAGAATTTCCTACCCCAGGGGGATCATGCACTGAACTGGCGACGTAATCTGAATGAAGCCCAGATGTTGTTCCATATACAACAGGTGAACCTGCAACGGGCGGAAACAGGCCAGCTTGCCATTAACAGCCTGTGGTTGTGGGGTGAAGGCGCATGGCCGCAGGCTACAGATCATGCAGGCTGGGACTGGGTCATGGCAGATGATGTTGTTGCCCGGGGACTGGCGGTGGCAACCGGGACGTGTTTGCTGGACCTGGATGACTCACTGTCTGAGCAACTATCTGGCGACAGCAGGGGACTGGTGGTTATTGATGATGTGCTCGGTCCCTGTAGTTATGGTGATGTATCCGCGTGGTTAGAAGCCATCGAGGCGATGTGTCAGCGTTGGATCGAGCCGATCAATAAGCTGATCAAACAAGGCCAGATTGATTCAATGGAACTCTACAGCGGAGAGGGACGTGTGTTTCGTTTCACCAAAACTGATTTGTATAAATTCTGGCGTAAAACCAGAACGCTTACTGAATTTATCAACATTCATGCATAAACGACATATTCAACAATGCGACACAGTTGTGTCGACTGAACTGGCGCAATCGGATTTGCACCCGGTATTGCAACGCATCTATAGCCATCGAGGCATAGCCTCGCTGCAACAGGTGGAATACAGTCTTGAGCAGATGCTTCCGTTTACTGCACTCAAGGATGTTGATACGGCTGTTGCGGTTATTCAGGCCGCGGTTGAACAAAATAGCAAGATTTTGATTGTGGGCGATTTCGATGCCGATGGCGCCACCAGTACCGCAGTTTGTTTACGGGCTTTGCATATGATGGGGGCAACTCAGGTGAGCTATCTGGTGCCGAACCGTTTTGATTTTGGTTATGGCCTTACCCCTGAGCTGGTGGCAGTGGCGCTGGACAATAAACCGGATGTACTAATCACGGTGGATAACGGTATCTCCAGTCTGGATGGCGTGGCTGCAGCGAAAGCGGCCGGTATTCAGGTAGTGGTGACGGATCATCATCTGGCCGGTGCCCAGTTGCCAGAAGCAGATGCCATCGTTAATCCCAACCAGCCTGGCTGTACTTTCCCAAGCAAGGCACTGGCAGGCGTAGGTGTTATTTTTTATGTCATGTTAGCCCTGCGATCGGCCTTGAGGTTAGCTGGCTGGTTTACGGATCAGCGCCCTGAACCGAATATGGGGCGCTTGCTCGATCTGGTGGCTTTGGGCACGGTAGCGGATGTGGTGCCCCTGGATCACAATAATCGCATTTTGGTGGCACAGGGCTTGAAGCGTATACAGGCTGGTCAGTGTTGTGCGGGCATTCAGGCATTGCTACAGGTATCGGGACGGGATAGTTCTAATATTGTAGCATCGGATATGGGGTTTGCCGTTGGGCCGCGCTTAAATGCAGCGGGACGACTGGAAGACATGTCATTGGGGATTGAATGTCTGTTAACTGATGATCTCAATCAGGCTCTCGAGATTGCCAGACGACTGGATGATTTGAATAAAAGCCGTCGCGAAATTGAACAGGATATGCAACAGCAGGCCATGACTAGTCTGCAGCCACTGCTGGAGACACTCGGTCATGAACAGTTACCGAAAGCTTTGAGTCTGTTTGATAGTAGCTGGCATCAGGGCGTCATTGGGATTCTGGCTTCACGTATTAAGGAAACCTTTAATCGTCCAGTGATTGCCTTTGCCGACAGTGGCAATGGTGAAATCAAGGGTTCGGCTCGTTCAATCAAAGGACTGCATATTCGTGATGCTCTGGAAGCGGTCGCTAGTCGTCACCCCGGCCTGATTATTAAATTTGGTGGTCATGCTATGGCTGCCGGTTTGAGCTTGAAACTGGAAAATTTTGATACCTTCAAACAGGCGTTTGAAGATGAGGCTGGAAGGCAGCTTGATGATGCCGCCTTACAAGGCGTGATTGAGTCAGATGGTGAGCTGGACAGTGATGACATGAATCTGGAACTGGCCGAATGCTTGCGGACAGCAGGACCCTGGGGTCAACATTTTCCTGAGCCTACATTCGACGGTGAATTTGAAATAGTAAACTGGCGGGTTGTGGGTGAGCGTCATCTGAAAATGGAATTACGAACAGCTGAATCTGAGCAGTCGATTGCTGCAATTGCCTTTAATACAAGTGTCGATCAACTGGATGGCGAAGATAATTTTATTCATGCCGCTTACCGGCTGGATGTGAATGAATTTCGTAATCAACGTAGTGCGCAGTTGATTGTGGAATATTTTGATGTGATTTGAATTGACTACAGGTAACGGTCGCTCACGTGACTACTGAGTTGCAAGGCTGTCATTGTCCAAATACTGGGAGATAACCGTGGGATTAAACATTTATCCTTTATTTAAAAAAATGTTTTTTAAGCTGGAAGCAGAAACTGCCCATCATTTGGCTTTGAAAGGGCTGGCTGTCCTGCACAGACTGAAACTCACAACGCGACTGTTTGGTCGTCCACCGGTGTCGCCAGTAAATGTTATGGGTATCGATTTTCCTAATCCTGTTGGTCTGGCAGCGGGTCTGGATAAAAATGGGGATTATTTTGAAGCCTTAGCCGATTGTGGTTTTGGTTTTGTCGAGATCGGTACGGTAACGCCTCGACCACAGCCAGGTAATCCACAGCCACGAATGTTTCGCCTGCCTGTAGCCGAAGCCATTATCAACCGTATGGGCTTCAACAACAACGGTGTTGATTACCTGCTGGACAATGTGAAAAAAGCCGATTTTCATGGGGTTCTGGGTATCAATATTGGTAAGAACTTTGATACCTCGGTTGAACGTGCCGTTGATGATTATCTGTTTTGTCTGCAAAAAGTGTATACCTATGCTGATTATATTACGGTGAACATTTCATCACCGAATACACCGGGATTACGTAATCTGCAATTTGGTGAGGCGCTCGATGACTTGTTGTCGGCCTTGAAAACAGAACAGGCTCGACTGGCAGAGCAGCATAATCGCTACGTACCCATTGCTGTGAAAATTGCTCCTGACATGGACGACGACTCGATTCATAAACTGGCGGAAACATTTATTCGGCATAAAATTGATGGCGTTATAGCTACTAATACCACCATGTCACGAGATGGCGTTGAGAGTTTGCTGCACGGTGATGAGCAGGGTGGATTAAGTGGCAAGCCTGTACGTGATAAGGCTGATCATGTTTTACAGGTTCTGGCAGCGCATCTTCAGGGGCAACTGCCAATCATTGCTGTAGGTGGTATCAGTTGTGGTGAGGATGCCCTCGCTAAAATCAGATTGGGCGCCAGCCTGGTGCAGATCTACACAGGTTTTATTTATCAGGGACCTAAGCTAGTCCATGAATGTGTTCATAGCTTGACCAAATAATCGAGAAAATCATCATGGACATGATCGGGTAAAAACTCTTTAACTACCGGATGAAGTTCTTTACTCGCTTCGCTTAAACAGGTGACAGTAAAGGTTTCCTGTACCCTGCGGTGGGCTCCGCCATGCTGATCGGACTGGATCGTGGTGTGATGCTCGACACACATGAGAACCAGGGCCGGGCCATCCTCCAGTACTTCAATAAGCTGGCAACGCGTACCGTTATAGGTGATTTCTTCACCAATGTAGTTTTGTAGATGTTTCAGCATAAATTGTCTCCATGCTGCATAAATATGGGCCTTTTTATTATATATTCAAGGCTTGCAACAATTTCCAAGGTAAATCAATGAAGTGGTCACTAATAAATCAGGAAACATTGTATCAGGGTTTTTTTAAAATTGACTTATGTCGAATTAAACATGAGTTGTTTGCTGGTGGCGAAGTCGAAGTCGTGCGAGAACTGTCTCATCGAGGGAATGCTGTCGCGGTTTTGCTTTATGATCCGGTAAATGACAAGGTGGTCATGGTGGAGCAATTTCGCATTGGTGCTATTGAAGACCAGGAAAGTCCCTGGTTGCTGGAAGTTGTAGCGGGTATTGTTGAGGCTGATGAATCAATTAACGATGTTGCCAGACGCGAGTGTAAGGAAGAGACGGGTCTGGAGGTGCATGCATTCGATCGTATTCATACCTTTTATCCCAGCCCTGGCGGCTGCTCCGAGGTTATTTACCTGCTGTGTGGCCTGGTGGATAGTGAACAGGCTGAGGGTATACACGGTGTGGCTGATGAAGGTGAAGATATCAGAGTTAAGGTGCTGGATTTTGAAGAGGTCAGTAATTTACTGGGTACTGATCGCGTCAGTACAGCCATCGCCATTATTGCATTGCAGTGGCTACAGATTAATCGAGAACGGCTGCGTATTGAAAGTTTTGTTATGTGATTGAATATGTATAATCAATAGCTTACGATACATAGCACTGAATGTATCTCAATATTATAAAAAATTGATATATTTAAAATAATTTAAAAAAATAATCAAATAAAGTATTGCACGAGGTTATTGTGGTTATTCGTATATATATGGCTGCAGTGGGCGTTCTATTGTTATCTGGACTGTATTTTAACCTGGAGTCACTGGTGTACGCAGTGATTGTCATGTTGTTCATTGATGGTATTACGCAATATTGGTTGAGTCAGGCTGTATGTAGAATCCTGGGTTCAATGCTTAAGCGCACACCGTCATGCAAGGCGGCGTCACAGAATCATAATTATCGTTTTAATATTGAGGCTGAACGGCTTTGGCACCTGGTGATAGGCTCATCATTATTCATTAGTGTGTATTTTTTTGAAATGCTCTGGTTTTTCCCCTGGTTTATTGGTTTTGCAATTTTTGGTTCCAGTATCAGCGGCGTGTGTCCGTTAAAGATCGGACTTCGCAGGGTTGGCTTTAAATGAATATGGGTCCTGAATCTGACGATCAAACCGATGGCCAGGTTCAACTTGCTTTACCTACAAAAATTGCCGGTATTGTATTCTGGGGTATGATTCTGGTTGGTATCCTTGTCACGGTCTTTGTCCTACAGGTTCGCGAAAAAGAACTCACTCATCAATACCAGATCGATAGCATTCTGCTGGCACAGGAAATTGAGGACATACTTGAATGGGTAGTCTCTGTTGAAGATATACAAAAAGACTTACAACAATCTCTTGATGATCTTAGAAATAAATACCAGTTCTCAGCCATTGAGTTAGGCCTTCCGGGTCGTGTAGTAAAGATCGGTCGGCCCGAAAACGATCATGATCTCTATCTGCATACACTGTATGTGGCTAATCCTAATTTCGAACGCATCGAATTAAAGTTATCCAAACCGAGCCTGCAACAGGCGATTCTTGATATTAGAAAAAATATGTTACTGGCTATCGGTGCGCTGGTATTTATCTTTGGCCTGATTCTTCAACTGATTTTACAGAAATTTTTATCACGTCCACTTATGGCCATGGTTTCTTCGGCTGAGCGTTTTGCTGAGGGGCAGCTATCCATTCGCTTTGATGACAAGCGTATGGATGAATTTGGTTACCTGGCCACTTTTGTTAATCGTGCGCTCGATTCAATGCAAGCTCACCAACGTGACCTTGAAGCTTCCAGAAAAGCCCTGTGTGAAGAAAAAGAAAGGGCCGAAGTTACTTTGCATTCAATTATGGAAGGTGTAATTACCACAACAGCGGATGGCCTGATCCAGTATATGAACCCTGTTGCTGAACGTTTAAGTGGCTGGAGTAATCAATGGGTTCATGATCTTGAGTTAAATGATGTGATAAAAGTGATCGATGAAGATAGTGGAATGAAACTCACTAACCCCATCGATGATGCCATTGTGCAAAACCGAATTATTGAGTTGCCTATGCACGCAGCTTTAATACGACATGATGGCGAAACTATTCCTATCAAGGCTTCGGCAGCGCCTATGCGAAATGAAGAAGGTGAAGTCATTGGGGCTGTCATGGTGTTTCAGGATGTTAGTCATGCTCGACGACTGGCCAGGCAACTGTCTTATCAGGCCAGTCATGATGCACTGACGGGCCTGTTTAATCGGCGTATGTTCGAGGAGCACCTGGATCGATTGCTACTGAGTGTGGAAGATGAAGATCGTCACCATGTCCTGTGTTATATCGATCTCGACCAGTTTAAGGTCGTGAATGAT
>JBFFSQ010000101.1:0-10404 GCA_041572275.1 Gammaproteobacteria bacterium | reverse complement strand
TCAGCCTGACGTGCACGTTTACGAGCTTGTGGAGAATTAGCCAAGGTACTAGTCCTGTAATAACAAAAAAATTTAAGGGCGCATAAGTTGCCAGTTTAAAGCCCTTTTGTCAACCAAAATAGGCTAGAATCAGCAGCCTTGGGCTTAATTGGCGGTCATATAATAAAAAACATGCAAAACAAACACGATTTTAAAGTCAAACTGGGCGACCAGGTACAATTACAGTTTGTACCTGATGAAGGCCGTGATCGCCTCAATTCACAGATCATCGGTCATGTTCCTGGCAAAAGCCTGATCATCAACGCCCCCAGGATTGATGGTAAGTTACCGATCTTCCGCGAACACCAACACTTTATTGTACGCATGCTGCAGGGCAGTCGCCTGTATGGCTTTGAGTCTGAAATTCTCAAATATTACACCATCCCTTACCCACACATTCACCTCAGCCTGCCTAAACAGATCGAAAGCAAGCAGGTGCGCAACTCACAGCGCGTTAACACGGAAATGACCGTTGCGGTTCAACAGGGAGACTCCTCCAAAACACGTAATGTCACCATGCTCAACACCAGTGCTACTGGATCCTTATTACAAAGCACAACGGCTTTAGGTGAAACTGGCGACAATCTGATGATCTCCCTGGAACTGGTCATCAGCAGCATTCAGAAATATTTACGTATTCCGGCCATCATTCGCAACATAACCGAGCCTACTGACGACAACAACTATTACCGTTATGGTGTTCAATTTACCGAGCTGGACGATGAACAAAAACTGATCGTCAATGCCTATGTCAATGAACAAATCGTCACTCAACTGGAAGAATAGTTCTGAGCGCAAAACTGCTTAAATCCACCGCCGTTGTCGGCGTGATGACCCTGCTCTCCCGTGTCCTGGGACTGCTTCGTGACATCATTTTTGCTGCTTTTTTTGGAGCCTCGGGGGGTACCGATGCTTTCTTTGTCGCCTTCAAGATCCCTAATTTTTTACGTCGATTGTTTGCTGAAGGTGCGTTTTCCCAGGCTTTTGTTCCCGTACTCTCTGAGTATAAGGAAACCCGTAGTCGTGAAGCCCTGCAGGATCTAATCAACCATGTTGCCGGCGCCCTCGGTGGCCTGCTACTGGTCATCAGCATAATTGGATCTCTCGCCGCACCTTTACTGGTATTCCTGTTTGCCCCGGGCTTCACTGGTGACGACCCGCGCCAGCCCCTCACTGCAGACATGTTGCGTATCACCTTCCCGTATATTTTCTTTATAGCCCTCACCGCATTTGCTGGCGGCATTCTCAATAGTTATAACAAATTTGCGGTCCCCGCATTTACCCCGGTACTACTCAATCTGTGCCTGATAGGTGCAGCGGTATGGGGCTCAGACTATTTCGAACAACCCGTCATGGCACTAGCCTGGGGCGTAGCAGGAGCCGGTCTACTGCAGCTACTGTTCCAGATCCCATTCCTGATCCGGCTCGGACTGATGCCCATACCCCTCTATCGGAAAGCCCATGAAGGCGTCAGCAAAATTATTCGCCTGATGATTCCGGCCATCGTCGGCTCATCGGTCGCCCAGATCAATCTACTGTTTGACACCATTATCGCGTCATTCCTGGTCGCCGGTAGCGTAAGCTGGCTGTATTACTCGGATCGACTGGTCGAATTCCCCCTCGGCGTGTTTGGTATTGCACTGGCGACGGTCATCCTGCCCAGCCTCTCCAGGCAACACGCCCGTGCCTCCAAAGAAGAATTCAGTCAGACCCTGGACTGGGCCTTACGCCTGGTTACACTGATAGCACTGCCCGCGGCGACCGGTCTATTGCTACTGGCTGGCCCCCTGCTCGCCACCCTGTTTAACTATGGAGCATTCGACCTGACCGATGCACGTATGGCCAGCATGAGTTTAATGGCCTACGCCATGGGCTTGCCTGCCTTTGTTCTGATCAAGGTTTTAGCACCCGGCTACTATGCACGGCAGGACACCCGCACTCCAGTGCGGATTGCAATCAAGGCCATGATCGCCAATATGTTCCTGAATGTACTATTCGTTGTGCCGATGGTGATGACCGGCATAGAAGGACCTCATACCGGACTGGCTCTGGCCACCAGTGCCTCGGCTTACATGAATGCCATCCTGCTTTATATGGGCCTGCGCAAACAGGCCATCTACACACCCCAGGCGGGCTGGTTAAAACTTGCTATGCAAATTGGTCTCGCCAATCTGGCCATGGCGCTGTTTATATTTTATGTCTCACCGCCACTATCGCAGTGGAGCCAATGGAGCATCCTCGATCGCATACCTTATCTTATTGGCTTTATCGTCCTCGCCATGCTGATCTATCTATTGATTTTGCTCACCCTGGGATTCAGGCCCCGACAGCTTCGACTAGCGCACACGAAAACCTCCTAAGATGCCCACAGAATAGGGTATAATCCGGAGTTTTGGCCATATTGACCGAGAAATCATGGAACTCATCCGGGGATTACATAATTTACACGACAGGCACCGGGCCTGCGCACTCACTATCGGCAATTTCGATGGCGTGCACCTGGGCCATCAAGCGATCCTGCAAATGCTGGTTGATAAAGCCCGCGAACTGGATATTGATGCCTGCCTGATGAGTTTTGAGCCATTACCCCAGGAGTATTTCTCCCCAGACAAGGCACCAACACGACTGACACGACTACGTGAAAAATGGTGCGCCCTGGAAGCCACCGGCCTGGATCAATTCCTGTGTATAAAATTCAATCACTGGCTTGCAGACCTGACCGCGGAAGACTTTATTAAACATATCCTGGTCGACTCTCTCCACGTGCGTTATCTGGTCATCGGTGATGATTTTCGTTTCGGCAAAGGCCGTACAGGTGATTACGAGATGCTTAAAGCGGCGGGCAGGCAATATGGCTTTGAGGTCGTCAACTCACACAGCCATTGCCTGAATGGTGAACGCATCAGCAGCACCAATATCCGTCGAGTTCTCGCCAACAATGAACTCGAACATGCAGAAAAAATGCTCGGCCGCCCCTATCGTATTTGTGGCCGAGTCGCTCATGGTGATAAACGTGGCCGTACCATTGGCTTCCCCACAGCCAACATTAAGCTTCATCGACATGCGACACCATTAAGTGGAGTGTACGCCGTGACGATGTCAGGTGTGAGTGATCATGATGTAACTGGCGTTGCCAACATTGGTAAACGACCTACCGTGGATGGCCACCACCTGCAACTTGAAGTACACCTGTTTGATTTCGACCGGAGTATCTATGGTGAACAGGTTTGCGTAGAATTCAAACACAAGCTGCGAGATGAACAACGTTTTGAATCTTTCGAAGCCTTGAAACAGCAGATTATTAAAGATAGTGAACAGGCAAAACAATTTTTTGCCCAACAAAGTTAACGGAAAAAATAGTGACCGACTATAAACCCACATTAAATTTACCTGAAACATCCTTCCCCATGCGCGGCAATCTGGCGCAACGTGAGCCCAAAATGCTCAAGGAATGGGAACAGAAGAATCTGTATCAGAAAATTCGTGAAGCCAGCAAAGGTCGACCTTCGTTTATCCTGCATGATGGACCTCCCTACGCCAATGGCGACATTCACATCGGTCATGCCGTTAACAAAATCTTAAAAGATATCATCATCAAAAGTCGCACACTGGATGGCTTTGATGCACCGTATGTACCAGGCTGGGACTGTCACGGTTTGCCTATCGAGCTCAACGTCGAAAAGAAAGTGGGCAAACCCGGTCAAAAAGTAGATGCCAAAACCTTCCGTGATAAATGTCGTCAATACGCACAGAAACAGGTCGACGGACAACGTAAAGACTTTCAGCGCTTAGGCGTATTGGGTGAGTGGAATAAGCCTTACCTGACCATGGATTATGGTTTTGAATCCAATATTGTACGCACGCTGGGAAAAATCATCGACAAGGGTCATCTGCATAAAGGCAGCAAACCGGTGCACTGGTGCCTGGACTGTGGCTCAGCATTAGCGGAAGCTGAAGTCGAATACTATGACAAAACATCACCAGCCATCGATGTGGCCTTTAAAGCCGTCGATCCTGCCGCTATATTCAAAGCCTGTGGCACCAATGCCAACGACAACCCGGTCGCGGCTGTCATCTGGACCACTACACCCTGGACCTTGCCAGCTAACATGGCGGTTTCCCTGCACCCGGAACTTGCTTATGTATTAGTCAGTGCCGAGACCAATGCTGGCGCACTGAATTTATTGCTGGCTGAAGCGCTGTATGAGCAGGCATTAGAACGTTACGGCGTTGAAGCCTTTGACATCATTGGCCGCTGTCAGGGTCAGGCCCTGGAACACCAGTTATTACAACACCCTTTTTATGACCGTCAGGTGCCGATCATCCTTGGTGATCACGTTACCACCGATGCCGGTACCGGCGCTGTCCACACCGCGCCCGGCCATGGTCAGGATGACTTTATCGTGGGCCAGAAATATGGCCTCGAAGTGTACAATCCGGTAGGTAGCAATGGTGTATTCCTGCCCGATACCGAGTTGTTTGCTGGCCTGCATGTAAACAAGGCCAACGATGAAATCCTGAAAGTGCTTGAAGCGAACAAAGCGCTACTGAAATTTAAAAAGCTGACCCACAGCTACCCGCATTGCTGGCGTCATAAAACACCGATTATTTTCCGTGCGACGCCGCAATGGTTTATTAGCATGCATCAGAATGGTTTACGCGATACAGCCATGAAAGCCATTAGTGAAACACAATGGATGCCCGACTGGGGTAAAGCACGTATCGAAGGCATGGTCGAAAACCGCCCTGACTGGTGTATTTCACGACAACGCACCTGGGGTGTGCCGATCACCCTGTTCGTACATAAAGAAAGTGGAGAGCTGCACCCTAACACATCATCCATCATCGAACAGGTTGCCCAGGCAATCGAAAAAGCAGGCATTGATGCCTGGTTCAGTCTCGATCCCAAAGATATACTGGGTGATGAAGCCGATAGCTACGACAAGGTCACTGACACACTGGATGTCTGGTTTGATTCAGGCGTCACACATGCTTGTGTTCTGGAACACCGTGATGGTTTACATCTGCCGGCTGACCTATACCTTGAAGGATCCGACCAGCATCGCGGCTGGTTCCAGTCGTCACTGCTAACATCTGTTGCCGTGCATGATCATGCGCCTTACAAATCCGTGCTCACCCACGGTTTTACGGTCGATGCAGACGGCAAGAAAATGTCAAAATCTGTGGGTAACGTAGTACAGCCACAGAAAATCTGTAATTCACTGGGTGCCGATATTTTACGTCTCTGGGTTGCCTCCACAGATTACAGCGCAGAAATGAGTGTCTCAGATGAAATACTCAAACGTACAGCCGACTCCTATCGTCGTATCCGCAACACCGCACGCTTCTTGCTGGCCAACCTCAATGGTTTCAATCCAGCGACAGACATGCTGGATGCCAAGGACATGCTGGCACTTGATCGCTGGGCAGTTGCTAAAACACTGCAATTGCAAAACGAAATCACAGCCGCCTATAAAGTGTATAACTTCCATTTAATTTACCAGAAGCTACATAACTTCTGTGCAGTTGAAATGGGCAGTTTCTACCTCGATGTCATCAAGGACCGTCAATACACGACACAAAAAGACAGTGTTGCTCGTCGTTCTGCACAAACGGCTCTGTATCATATCGTTGAAGCAATGACGCGGTGGCTAGCACCGATCCTGAGCTTCACTGCTGAAGAGATCTGGCAGGCTATTCCTGGGCAGCATAGCGAAACCATTTTCACTGAAACCTGGTACCCGCGTCTATTTGACCTGGACTCAGCAGATTCTATGAATTTTGATTTCTGGTCACAGGTACAGGAAACCCGCACCCTGGTCAGCAAACAGCTGGAACAGTTGCGTGTTGATGGCAAAATTGGCTCATCACTGGACGCCGA
Organism: Gammaproteobacteria bacterium; assembly: GCA_041572275.1. Lineage (GTDB taxonomy): Bacteria > Pseudomonadota > Gammaproteobacteria > SZUA-229 > SZUA-229 > JBFFSQ01. Next base: position 4,484 of record JBFFSQ010000101.1, on the reverse strand, counting down.
GCTGGATCTGTATTGCAGTGATGAATTGTTCAAGACATTAAACAAACTTGAAGATGAACTGCGGTTTGTACTGATCACCTCCTATGCCCGCCTCCATCCAAAATCAGAAGCACCAGCAACAGCGATTGAATGCACCCTGGCCAACGGTGAAAGCCTACAACTGGATGCCACTTCATCAACACATAAAAAATGCGTCCGCTGCTGGCACCATCGTGAGGATGTGGGAGCCCATCAGGATCATCCGGAACTGTGTGGACGCTGTGTCGATAATGTCGTTGCTGAAGGTGAAGTACGTCAATATGCCTGATCAGCCAACCAACACACTTAAGCACTGGTTATGGATCAGCCTGCTGGTTATTGTGCTTGATCAAGTTACCAAACTGGTGGCTGATGGCAGCCTGACATTACACCAGCCGGTGACGATCATGCCCATGTTTAACTTCACCCTGATGTACAACCAGGGGGCTGCGTTCAGTTTTTTAAGTGATGCCGGTGGCTGGCAACGTTGGTTCTTTATCCTGTTGTCAACAGCCATTAGTGTCATCCTGGTGATCTGGTTACGCCGTCTCAAGCAATATCAAAAACTACAGACAGTGGCCATCGCCCTGATTCTCGGTGGTGCAATTGGCAACCTGATCGATCGCAGCCTGTATGGTTATGTAGTTGATTTTATCGATGTCTATTATCAACATCATCACTGGCCAGCCTTCAACATCGCCGACTCCGCCATTGTTATTGGTGCCGGCTTACTGATTCTCGATACATTTAAAAATACCCATGACTAAAATCCAATACAATTGCCCGGTTAAAATACGCTATCAACTGTTACTCGATGATGGCACCGAAGTGGAAGATAATCGTGATGACGAACCATTAGCCTTTGTCATCGGCGACGGCACACTGACCGATGGTATGGACATGGCATTACTTGGCCATCAATCCGGGGACTCCATCAACGTTACACTGACCCCTGAACAATGTTATGGCTATCCGGACAAAGACAATATTCACGCCATGCCAGTCAGTGATTTTCCTGATGACATGCCCCCGGAAGTCGATCAGGTTATTGCATTTGACGGCCCCGATGATGAAGAAATCATTGGCACCATTGTTGAAATCAAAAACAAGGAAGTGATGGTGGACTTTAGCCACCCACTGGCGGGTCGTAGTCTGATTTTTAAAGCCGACATTGTAGACGTTAGCGAGGCAGTAGAATAAGTATGGAGATCATTCTGGCTAATCCCCGCGGATTTTGCGCCGGTGTAGATCGTGCTATCGACATCGTTGAACGTGCCTTAGAAATTTTCGGCGCACCGATTTACGTTCGCCACGAAGTTGTCCATAACACCTATGTGGTCAACTCCTTAAAAGATAAAGGTGCCATTTTTATCGAAGAGCTCAGTGACGTTCCTGATGATGCCACGCTGATTTTCAGTGCCCATGGTGTCTCCCAAGCAGTACAACAGGAAGCCCGTAATCGTGACTTGAAAGTCTTTGACGCCACCTGTCCACTGGTCACCAAGGTCCACCTCGAGGTTTCACGTCACGCCAACAACGGTGATGATGTGATCCTCATTGGCCATGCTGGCCACCCAGAAGTGGAAGGTACCATGGGTCAATACAGTGACCAGCAAGGCGGTAATATCTATCTGATCGAAACAGAAGATGACGTGGCTAAACTCACGGTCAACAAACCCGATCAGTTAGCCTATGTCACCCAGACCACCTTGTCCGTTGATGATTCCATCAATATCATCAATGCGCTCAAACAGCGTTTCCCGAATATTCAGGGTCCTAAAAAAGATGACATTTGTTATGCCACCCAGAACCGCCAGGACGCAGTGCGCAGCCTGTCACAGCAATGCGATGTCGTACTGGTGGTTGGCTCACCCAATAGTTCTAACTCAAATCGTTTGAAGGAGCTGGCGAATAAATGCGGCACACCCAGTTACTTGATTGACGATGCTGCCGACATGCAGCAGGACTGGTTTGATCAGGTCAAAACCGTGGGCATTACGGCGGGGGCTTCAGCACCGGAGATACTGGTCAAAGACGTTATTAACCAGTTACAGACATGGTTTGGAGCCACCCTTAACGAAGACAGTGGCCCCAAAGAAAATATTATTTTTCAGCTACCTAAAGAACTGCGTACAGCTTAAAAAATCAGCTGGGCGTGAATGCTTAAGCTTAGTTATACATCCACGCACTAGCATTTAAGTGTTAACACTTACCAGCATGCTGCAGGCGTCTTCTGTCCCGCCGAAGTCAACCAGATTACCGTACAACCGGCATCGGCTGATTGTGGAAGACCTGCCGCAGTAGCCCGCAACTGGAAAGTACTTGCAGTTGTCGCCGCAATATCCAGATTATAAAAACCTTCCTGAGACGTCGTACCACCCACGCTGGCTTCCTGTCCCGTTGCCGCATAAGCACTGTTCTGGGAATAGAAACGTTCCTGCAAATCAGCCATTCGCATCAGAGCGTTATGGGCATCCGAGCGCCGCGTCTCCAGCATATAGTTCTGATAACTCGGGATAGCGATACTGGCCAGAATGCCGATAATCGCCACTGCAATCAGTAACTCAATTAAGGTAAAGCCCTTATACTGTCTCTTCATACAATCATCTCTACTCTAAACATAGTCGTTTACAGAATATAGCTTACTGCTCGAACCAGTACACTTCTTTTGATTTGCCACCGGCTTGAAGTTCATCACATTCGGTACTGATACAGACCACATCCTTCTCGTTCATGATAATGGTAGGCGAGGATGCAATACCGGATCGATCCAGCTTGCTACAGCGGGCGTCACCCTCACAGGTATTATAAGTATCACCGGTATCATGACTGACAATACCATTCTCAATCAGACCAGGTGCACCATCGACCAGGTTCACATAGTACAGGAAGCCAGTACCCTGCGGCAGCACACAGGCGGTACCCGCCGTACTAATGTCATAAGGCTCATAGGTAGTCAGTATACCGATACCATTATAAATGGCCGGTGCGGCCAGTGCTTTTTCACCGGTACGCTTGTTCAGATCGATATACCAGCCTTTTGAGGTCGACAGTGCGGTAGATGCCGTTTCTTTCTCTGCATCTGAGCCATCAGCCACGATATTGTTAGTGGTATTAAACAAATCATGGGTGGTATCGTTTTCAGTGATTGTCACATAGGTACTGGGCTTACCAACTATGGGGCTGTCACGAAGCATGAAAATACGATCCTGTACATCTTTGTTCATCGGATGCGCACGGTTACCTGAGCTAATCAGAATCGACACATACAGAGCACCACCCTTTTCATCATCTTCCAACAGGGCTGCATCAGGAGGATAGTAGAATCGACGATTGGTCTCGATGGTGTCATCGGCCAGATCAGCAATACGACCACCACTGAACAGGCTGCTGATTGAAGCACTTGGATCAGCGCCCAGTGAATTATTAATATCCACACGCCAGACCTGGCCGCCCATATCACCGACATAGATCAGATTGGCATAGCCGTCACCGGTGGTATCGGCCACCAGCAGATCCGCCGGGATACTGTAATCCATATCTTCCAGCTGCAAGGTACTGAGCCCCGCATCAGGACCGACCTTGAACAACAGCTGGCCAGTGAGAGCATCTGCAATATAAATACCATTGCCTTCATCATCCTCTGTGCGGGTGACATGGTCATCCTGATCCAGATCATAGCCGCCACCGAAAATCAGCACATCACGTTCAACACCCTGGTACTTGATTTTACGTACTGCAGGTGTCGACCAGGTCTGCCCCAGCTTACTGTAATCACCCAGTGAGGTATCAATGGGATTACCGCTACCATCTACACCACCCTTGATGGTCCACATCAACACCGGGTTATTTCGGTCGGTAACATCCATTCCATAGTAATTGTTACCACCACGACGCATGCCAAAGTAGATATACACCTTGTCTTCATTGGTCTCGATCTGGCCATTGTTATTCACATCCTTGATCAGTGCGGTGACCGAACCATCCAGACCATAGATCTTAGGATTACCACTGGAGTTTTCATACAGCGGACTCAGGTTAGGTAACAGCTCCGGTGGAATGAAAGCAAAGATCTCGGCACCGGTGCTGGTATCAAAGGCGTGCAAATACCCATCATTAGTAGGCACGAAGGCAACACTATCAATTGATATCACATTGCCATCGCCATCCACGGTACCACCATACTGGATCAATGCTGGCTGACCATGCAGGGGATCTCCCATTTCCCTACGTGCATTACCAATACCGTCGAGAACGCGGGCCCAGTTAATCACATCGGTTCGGTAATCATCACTCTGTAAATCAATACCCAGCAGCGCTTTGGTCAGACTGCTATTGCTATCTACGACGTGGTTCACGCTTGAAGACAGTGTGCTGTTGGCACCCAGATAGGTGTAAATATTACGAACATCTGTTAACTGACTGGCTGCACCCCCTTTCGCCGTATCTTTACCATCCGGCGCATC
>JBFFSQ010000100.1:0-10494 GCA_041572275.1 Gammaproteobacteria bacterium | reverse complement strand
TATCAACACCAACAACATCAGCAGCAATAGATACAATCCACCATGATTGCTCTCTTTTTCCAGTGTTGACTGAACTCGACCCAACTGTGCCGAGGTCGCCGGTGATGATAACAGTAAATCAGTTGTCGCTTTTTCTCGTTGTTGGCCCTCGCCACTGGTACTAGCATGATACTGGCGATGAGATTCAACCTGAGCCACCTGACTATGCGTTTGTTTTCCAGGCATGCTCACAGCATCTCGAGGCACAGTTTGAGGCACTGATGATTCCGAGCGAAGGTCTGAAGCAATCCTGTCATCCTTAGCCATATGGGCACCAGCAGGTAATCGGGGTGCTGAATCATGAGCCTTTATATCTACCGTTGATCGTTCAGAATGCAGGCCCTGGCCTGGACCTGGTAACTGACGCTTTGCCGACAGCGGTTCGGTGGGCCGACTCAGACCAGCACTGCCTGTGTTTGCTTTGAACTCTGTGCGCGTGTCACTCACCGCTGGTGACACTACCGGCGGTTGTGCTGATAAGGGTGTCTTCTTGATTTCGGCAGAATCAGCTTTAGCCGCCTGTGTTACTGAACGGGAATGATCCGATCTGGCTTCAGCTGATGACGTGCTCGTGTTAACTTCATTGTGCCTGCCGCTCACTCCAGCAGATATATTTTTCGATGTTGGCAATATCGGGTTTTTTGTCACCTGCTCCAACAACATTTCGATATGACGACGCAGATAGCCAGTTTCTTTAAATGCATCAAGGCGCTCAAATTCTGCATATAAATGAATGACCTCATTCATCAGCAAAGTCTTACTGAAGACATCCCGCGGCAACTGTGCAGGCAAGCTGTTCCAGCCGGTCATTGGCATTTGTACGACATCTATAATCTCATCGACCCAAAACCCCGCATGCCCGCCCATCACCTCTGCGATGACAATGCGCCCTGGCTTTTGCCACTGGTCTTTTTCAACACCAAAACGTTTTCTCAAATCAACAACACGAACCACACCACTGGAATATTTAAACACCCCGGGCTGCGCCTCATTAACACCTGGCGTATGGGTCAGTGACGGCGGCATGATCACTGACTCAACCGTTAGGGTTGGTGAACAGCAATATACTGGCCCGACCCTGTAAATTAACAGGGCATCTGCATCAGCAATGGATTTTTGTGATACTGCCAAGGTCAGCTCCGGCGACCAAAATGCCGATAAAAAGTCACCACCCAAATCAGGACATAGAGCATAAACAGGCCGAGTAACAGCCATACAGCTTGTTCATTAATTCGTGGCGGCTCAATTAAATTGGCCATAAAAACAAGCTGCATCAAGACCAATATAAATATCAGGACAACGGTACTGAACTGCATAAATGAACGTCCAATATAAGCTTCCGTATGTTCACGTCTATCATCACTTAACCAGTAATGCTTGTAGGGCAAAGAAATATATTTAGAAGCCTGTGGCAGTCTGAAATCGATTGATAACATGCGTACTAACACCAGAAAAACAATCATGACCAGATACATAGTGACAAATACTGTTCTCGACATCCAACCATTGGCCATGCCTTGATAACCAAAATGACTGGCCACCAGATCTGGAAGCAATGGCGTATAGTAGATGATTTGCATCAGCCCACAGAGCACCAGAACACCAAACACGCTGGCAAACGTTGTTTTTATTCTAGATATTTTTCCTGCCATTTCCTGTACAACTGCCACGTATATTCAGTGAATTCTTCTTTTGATGTAAATTGCTCAGGCTCGATTGCATCAAACACATAATAGTTTGCTGTCCTGTTTTGCGCGCGAAAAAAATGTATCAGTTTATCGATCAGGGTTTGTGGATCACGCCATTCAAAATCATCCTGTGATTCATAGTGCAAAAACACAGGCAAAATCGGCACACCGGTTTTCATCGACACATCAAAAGCACCATACCGAAATGACTCAAACACCCTTCTCCCTTTACAACCGCCTTCCGGATACAGCGCAATATTCTTCCCCCGGTTGATTTCCTCAGCCATAGTTTCCGTTGCCTGACTACGTGATGCCTTTGACTCCCGCTGCACATACAGTGTACCCGCAGCTTCTGAAATGCGACCAACAATCCACCATTTTCTTACTTCTATTTTAGCCAGTGAATGCACACTAAATAGTGCCGGAATCCCAAAGTCTTCAAAAGCTGATGGATGATTGGCAATGAGAATATATTGCTCTGGTATAGGCTTAATATTTTTTTGATGCAGTTTAAGTTCCACATCCAAGGCCCGCACAAAGGCACGACACCAGACCCTGAAGACACGAAAATACATCTCACCCAAGCATTTTTTTGGCAGCCAGGATGTCATATACAGCCCCGCTGTCAACAACAGAAAATCCAGCCACAGTGCGGTCATTTTCAGAATACGGGCAGTAAAATAAAACATCCGTCCCTCCTCCCTTTCCTGCGAACCATGTTATGAGTATAGGCCATAGTTTCCATCTACCCGCATCATCACCTGTACATTCTCATTCTTTTCGTCACATTTTCAGTTGAAAATATCTACTTTCTATTCAATCTCATGTAACCTTCGCAGCACGAACAATAAACCCTTCAGCGCACATGAATAAACTGGTATTACTATTTTCACTACTCATTCTGCTTAACGGTTGCGCCACGGTACAGGGGCCTACCGACCCTCAGGACCCCTTCGAAAGCTACAACCGCGCCATGTATCAGTTTAATGATGGTTTTGACCGTTACCTGCTCAAACCTGTCGCTGAAGGTTATGCCGCTGTTACCCCTGACCCGGTACAAAAAGGCATTAGCAATTTTTTTAGCAATCTCGATGATGTTATCGTGATTATCAATGATCTGCTGCAATTTAAGGTGGGACAAGCCGTATCGGACACCGGGCGTTTCCTGGTCAATTCCACACTGGGTGTATTCGGCTTCATTGACTGGGCATCAGACATGGGCCTGGACAAACACAATGAAGATTTTGGCCAGACACTGGGTTACTGGGGCGTCCCCAGCGGACCTTATTTCATGCTACCTTTCCTTGGCCCCAGCACTATTCGCGACACCCCGGGACTGGCGGTGGATGAATCCTATTTCAACCCTATCTACAACGATCTGGAGAATGGCTTCCCGACACACTCTCGTAAAGAATCGGATATGTGGGGCATGACCATAATCAAAGCCATAGATACCCGTGCCAATCTGTTACAGGCCGAAGAAATGATTGAGGAAGCGGCACTGGATCGTTACATCTTTATCCGTGAAGCGTATCTGCAGCGCCGCCAGAATCTGGTCTATGATGGCAAACCGCCCACAACCGACGATGGCTTTGATGAATCTGAACTTTTTAAAGACTGATAACCTTTATGCGGGGATATTGTCTTCGATAAATTTCTGATAATTCTCGGCACTAATGATCTGCGTACCATCACAATTGAACTGCATTCGAATTAAGTTTTGCACAATACAGATGGTGATATTACGTAGATAAAAGTCTGGCAACTCACGCATTGTTCTGAGTGATGAAATAATCGTTCTAATCTCATCCTGAGTCATTGGGTCCCAGGACTCATGACGTTTAACGAAAATATTTTTCCAGTAACCCGGCACCTTTTCAAACAGGTTACTGTTCTTAATGCCCGCATAAATATCGCGCATTGCTTGTAACTTATGTTCATAGACAATAGCCGGAAAATGCCGCTCAACATAAGCTCTGTCGGCAATCTTTTCGGCAGCATGTATCTCCTGGCGCAGTGGATCAAATATTGAATTAGTCCGAATTTCACCACTATTGAAACCAATAAAAATACGATAGATTCCCCGATTAAGCAGCAGATCCTGCAGATTTTCTACCAAAGGCCCCATGACGTGATCCACCGGACTGGCGTATTTTTTTCGCTCCAGCGAGGTTTCCCTAAGAGATGGATCACCTTTGATGCCTATTTGCAGACTGCCTTTATCCAGCCCCGTCGCACTGACAATACTTTCTCTCAATACCAGCTCTTCCAGCTCGTTGTCTTCATCGAGTGGAATATTGGCTTTATCATTCAATTCAGTGGTTCCTCAAAATTCGGGCAAAGCGCTGCAACTGTCGATACATTCGTTTGACATGCGCGCCTTCCCAGTATAACTGATCACAGTGCGGACAATAACACGCCGTTTTGGTGGAATTCTGAACATCTTCGGGTAATTGAACAACCTGATCTGGATGGATCTCGACTAATTTAGTATTGCACTTCAGGCAACGACTGAAGGGTCTGAGCAACCAGTTGATCTGGAGCCTATGCGTCACTTCCTCAATACAATCATCCATCTCCGCGCAATCCAGTAATACAACGGAGTGCTCGGCTTCACGGTATTCCTGCATCTTGCGGTCACGGGTAATCAATGTACGGTGCTCACTGACCGCCTGATCCATGACTTGCCGATCAGTCATTCCAATCTCAGCAATCCGGGTGTCATAACCGGCTGTTCGTAACCAGCGTCCCAGCTTGATCAGCATTTCATCACAATACAGTTTCACTCATACATCTTCATTATCGAGTTCGGCTACCAGCTGCTGCCACTCCTGGTAGTCGGTACTGGTTTGTGCCTGAATCTCAACACCTAGATAAAAGTCCTTCGACTCGGCATCAAATTCATAACACCAGACGACACAGCCATGGAGGAAATACTTGCCGGCATAACCTTTAACGTCAATCCATAAATCAATATCGCTACCCACTGGCGCCTCATGTGCCACTTCCAGCCTGAGCCCGGAACGTGAAACATCGACCGCAGTACAGGTCAGGATTTCCCCCACCAGTTCCGGGCTTTCGCTAGCGGACAGTATCTGAATTAATAACTTGTCATCTCGACACAGCCTGCGCTGCCGCCGACGTTCATCAATTGTGCTCATATCCAAAGTCTAGACCAAATCCACCTGCAATTCTGCTTTCAAAACAGCCCTGTAAACAGACAGTCATCAGACTTCTTCATCTATGATAAGCTGATACACAAACCAATTGTACTGCATATAAATGACTGCTGAACAACACGACACTGACCAACAAAAACGTCTCGGTGGCCGCATGATTACCATCATGTGGCTGCTGCTACTGGCGTTAATGTATTACCTGTTTAGTGTTGTGCTGGAACAACAGCACAATCCTAACCAGAGCATCAATACCTTGCAGCGTGCCGATGGTGTTCGCGAGCTGGTGTTACAACGTAATCATTATGGCCATTATGTCGCGTCAGGCCAGATCAATGGTCATGATGTCGTATTTATGCTGGACACAGGCGCCACGGATATTTCTGTGCCCGTTGCCATCGCCGACAAAATTGGTTTAAAGAAGGGCCGTGAACTGGTGTACCAGACGGCCAATGGCAAGGCCCGAGTCTACGCCACTCAACTCGAACGCGTTTCACTGGGCGATATTAGCCTGTATAAGGTGCGCGCCACCATTAACCCTAATGTCCACCATGACGACATACTCCTGGGCATGAGCTTTCTTAAGCACCTGGAATTTACCCAGCGTGGTGAGCGCTTGACCCTACGACAGTATCCTGAAGATGATTGAAATGAAATTCTGCTGCCACTGCGGCGCCACCGTCAGCCACAGGACCCCCGAAGGCGATCACCTCCCCAGATTTATCTGTGACAGCTGTGATGCCATCCATTACCAGAATCCCCGCATTATTACTGGATGCATCCCGGAGTGGGAAGACAAAATCCTGCTCTGCAAACGCGCTATCGAACCTCGTCAGGGCCTCTGGACGCTACCAGCTGGCTTCATGGAAAACAACGAAACCACGCTACAGGGTGCGGCTCGAGAATCCTTTGAGGAAGCCAATGCCGAGCTGTTAAACATGTCACTGTTTTGTGTCTTCAATATTCCCCATATTTCCCAGGTCTACATGATGTATCGCGGCGACCTGAAACAGGGGCGATCCAGCCCGGGTCCGGAAAGCCTTGAGGTGAAACTGTACACTGAAAACGAGATCCCCTGGCCACAACTGGCCTTCCCGGTGATCAGTGAAACCTTGAAGCTCTACTTCGCCGATAAAAGCAGCGGAGGCTTCCGGGTGCACAGCGGTGATATTGTCCGCGACCAGCACAATCGACTAACAATCACATCCGATTAGCCCTGGATGTACAATAACCACAGTGACTAGCGGATGACATCCGTTGTCATCAGTATTAGTATTCACGCCAAACAATTAGCAGGGTTGTAATCATGGTTCGCGAAGTCGATGTCGCCATTATTGGCGCAGGTAGTGCTGGTCTCTACGCAATGGGACAGGTCAGGCGTTTTACCGATAATTTTGTTCTCATCGACGGTGGTGAACTTGGTACAACCTGTGCCCGTGTCGGCTGCATGCCATCCAAGGTACTCATTCAGGTAGCCGAAGACTTTCATCGCAAATCAGTCTATGGCCGTGAAGGCATTGAAGGCGGTGAACATCTCAGCATCAACATTCCCGATGCTCTGGAGCATGTCGAAGACATGCGCGATACCTTTGTTGATCGGACACTCAGTCATTCCACCGACCAGCTGGACGAAGACAAACTGATTGAATCCTACTGTCACTTCATTGACGCCAATACCCTGGAAACCGATGATGGCCAGATCATCAAGGCTGATAAAATTATTATTGCTTCAGGATCACGTCCTATCCGTCCTGCGGCCTGGGAAAGTTTTGGTGATCGCATTATCACCACCGATGACCTATTCGAGCTGTCCGAATTACCAGAATCCATGGCTGTCATTGGTCTCGGTGTAATCGGCCTGGAAATCGGTCAATCCCTGAGCCGTTTAGGTATCAAGATCACTGGCATAGATCAGCAAACGGTTATTGGGGGTATTGATGATGCCGAGGTAAATACTACCGCCATCGATATCATCGGTAAGGAATTCCCACTCTGGCTGGGACATGCTGCAGACATTAGCGAGACAGCTGATGGCAAACTGAAAGTGATCGCTGGCGACCAGTCTGTGGAAGTCGACATGGTACTGGCCAGTATGGGTCGCCGCCCTAACACCGACAGCCTGAACCTCAGCGTTCTTGATGTTGAACTGGGCCGCAATGATGTGCCGGTATTTAATCCACATACCATGCAAGTGGGCAATTTACCGATCTTCATCGCTGGTGATGTTAATGGCGAAAAGGCCATACTTCACGAAGCCGGTTTTGAAGGTCGGGTTGCTGGCTACAATGCCATGCAGACATCACCCCAGGCCTTTAAACACAAAACACCACTGGCTATCACCTTCTCTGACCCGAATATAGTCAGTGTCGGTGCCCGTCTATCTGAACTGGATGCTGACACCACGGTTGTCGGTGAAATCAAGCTGGCCCCTGTCGGGCGTGCCCTGATCATGGCCAAAAACAAAGGTCTGATCCGTTTATATGCAGACAAGTCCAATGGCCGTTTACTGGGCGCCGAAATGATCAGCGCAAAAGGCGAAAACCTGGGTCACCTTATTTGCTGGTCTATTGAAATGGGATTAACCGTGCAGGATATGCTCAGAATGCCGTTCTATCACCCAGTGTTCGAAGAAGCCCTGCAGGCAGCTCTCTACGATCTTAAGTCTAAACTTGAGATCAGTGACACCAACTGGCCAATTGAATTGCAGCCCGCAGATTAATCAGGTCACACAATATTGCATTGATCATTGTGTTCCGTATTTACCAAACAGAATAGTTGTTATGTCTGAATCTATTTTTGTAGTTGAACTTGACTCCTTTGAAAAAGACGTCATCGAAGCCTCACACAATACCCCCATACTGGTCGACCTCTGGGCCGACTGGTGCTCTCCCTGTCGCGTAATCGCACCCATACTGGATAAGGTCATCACCGAATTTGAAGGCCAGATTCGTATTGCCAAACTCGAAGTTGATGATGGCGACAATATGAAAATTGCCGGTCATTATAAGGTACGCGGATTTCCCACCCTTATTCTGTTCCAGTATGGCCATGAAGTCGCTCGCTTTAGCGGTGCCAAGCCACTCAGCTTCATCCGACATTTCATCGAAGAACACGCAGACTTAACCGCCAGCTCATAGCCTTATTGACTACGCCAGCAGGAAGATTTCATACATCGTGCTTAGGTGTCATGCTCTGCATTTCTATTTGTTCTGCCCTATACTTCACCTAAGTATTACAACCCCCGAGTCTATGCGTACCGTATTCATCCAATTCAGTTTATTGATTAGCCTGCTATTTGCCTTTGGCAACAGCAGCTGGGCTGCACAAAAAGCCATCGTTCCTGATCCCCAGGCCCAGGCCTATGCAAAAGGGCTGAAAGCCTATAAGACTGGTGACCTGACCACAGCCCTTATGATCTGGTACCCGCTCGCACATGCTGGTAATGCACCTGCGCAATTTATGCTGGGAGAACTTTATCTGCAGCAAAAAGGCGATCGTCACAATCCAACGGAAGCCATTCACTGGCTGGATAAGGCCGCCAATAACAAACACATCCCGGCGCAACTACGACTGGGTAAACTCTATCTGCTCGGCAATGAGGTCACTAAAAATATCAATCGCGCCATCACTCTGCTGAGCCAGGCTTCCCGCGCCAATGACACTGAGGCCCAGTACCTTCTCGGCAGCCTGTATCTAGAACGGGATGACCCTTATAAACCACTGAAAGCAGCCTACTGGTTTACCAAAGCTGCAGACAAAAACCATACGGGGGCTCAAGACCAACTCGCAACCATGTACCTGACTGGCTCTGGCGTCAAACAAAACATCAGTCGTGCCCATGAACTCTATTCCAAAGCAGCAAAGGCCAACCATACACAAGCCATGTTTAACCTGGGCCTACTGAGTCTGAATGGTACTGGCACCAAAAAAGATCCGGCCAAGGCCTTTGACTGGTTTCAGAAAGCCGCCCAACAAGGTCATGCAGAAGCGCAATATCACACCGGCATGGCCTATAAAAACGGCAAACAGGTCAAAAAAGATGACCAGGCTGCATTTAACTGGTTTAAAAAATCCGCCGATCAGCAGCATGTCGATGCCAATTACGAACTGGGCAAGATGTATGTCAACGGCTATGGTGTGAAACGCAATTTTCCTACCGGAGTTAGCCACTTCCGTATGGCTGCCGAAAAAGGCCATGGCTCTGCCCAGACCGAACTCGGAGTTGCCTACACCACCGGACAGGGAGTAACCCGAGATCTGGTGATTGCCCATGCCTGGTTTTTCTCTGCTGCTAACCAGGGCCTGGAACAGGCCCAGCAGCACATGCGTACCATCTTTAACAAGCTCTCAGTGGAAGATAAAAAACCAGCCATCAAAATGGGACGCCAATTTATCAAACAATACGGAGCCTATGAGCCTCGTTAGCAGCAGCACCTTTTGTGATATTTCTCACACAATTCTTAACTTTGTTTACTAAACTCTTGATAATATATTATTTACGGACTCAGGCTCGGATGCGCAGATACGGCTAGTGATGACAACAAGTAATAATAAATCAATACTTCAGCACCTGTTCAGACACCATCTGAGCTGGTCGCTGTGCCTGTTACTTTTCACTCCCTCTGCAATCGTCTCCGCCTCAGAATCTGCCATTAAAACCGAAGAAGAGCGTTCACACAGCAGCCTGTCTTATGACAACCTCAATAACAAGCGACTGCAACAACAGCGCCAGTTATTCCAGCAGGCTGAACAGGCGCTTGAACTGGGTCGCCTTAGCAGGTTCAGACAATTAGCAACACAACTCAGGGATTACCCTCTCTACCCCTATTTGCGCTACTACAATTTACGACGTCAGCTGGGACGCCTGAACCAAAAGACCATCGATAGTTTTTTCAGCCTCTATGATGGCACAGTCATTGCCGACCACTTGCGGCGCGACTTGATCAAATACTATGCCCGGCATAAGCGCTGGCAGGCACTGATTCGTATCTATCAACCTCAATCCAGCACCCGCCTGCAATGCCATTATCTGCGCGCAAAAATCCACACCCAGGGCATCGAACAGGTCGCTGCTGATATCCAGAAACTCTGGCTCAGTAGCCAATCACGCCCCAAAACCTGTGATCATGTCTTCGAGATCTGGCAACAAGCAGGCTATCAAACTGATCAGCTCACCTGGCAGCGCATTGAGCTGGCCATGTCAAAGAATCGCATTAGACTGGCCAGATTCCTGGCTCGGGAGCTGCCGACAAGTGAACGTCGCTGGGTAGAACTCTGGGTACAGCTACACCTCCACCCTGAAAAAGCCAGTCATAACCCGTTACTGAAACAGTCACATCCTATGCTGGCGAGCATTCGCCTGCATGCGGTTAAACGTATGGTTAGAAAAGACATTGCTCAAGGCATACTCCTGCTCAATAAACTTGAACAACATGCTCGCTTCAACCCCGTCCATACATCCAGCCTATATAAATACATCGGCCTTACGATGGCACGCCGACACCACCCGGATGCCAGTGCCTGGCTGAGTCTGGTACCCGCTAATCTGATCGACCGCGATATCCAGGAATGGCGTATCCGAACAGCTATAC
>JBFFSQ010000099.1:0-10604 GCA_041572275.1 Gammaproteobacteria bacterium | reverse complement strand
AGTTAGCGCCTAACTTAGGGGCTTACTGCAAATTTAAGCTCATTTTCATAAAATTAAAAAATAACAGGTCGACCATACGCAATGTTTCTGAAACGCCTAAGGGGCATGTTCTCTAATGATTTATCTATTGATCTGGGTACTGCCAATACCCTGATTTATGCTCGTGGTAAGGGCATCGTTCTCGATGAACCCTCGGTGGTGGCAATTCGTCAGGATCGGGGTCCCGGTGGTCCCAAAGCGATTGAAGCCTATGGTCATGAAGCCAAGCGTATGCTTGGCCGTACACCACAGAATATCACTGCAATCCGCCCGATGCGAGACGGTGTCATTGCCGATTTCCATATTACTGAAAAAATGCTTCAGCACTTTATCCGCAAGGTGCATGAGAGTGCGATGTTGCGTCCAAGTCCACGGGTATTGATCTGTGTGCCCTGTGGAGCTACTCAGGTAGAGCGTCGCGCTATTCGTGAATCTGCCCTGGGTGCAGGTGCTCGTCGCGTGTACTTGATCGAAGAACCGATGGCGGCTGCCATTGGTGCCGGTATGCCAGTGGATGAGCCGCGTGGCTCCATGGTGCTGGATATTGGTGGCGGTACCTCGGAAGTCGCGGTTATCTCTCTGAACGGTATTGTTTATTCGGCTTCGGTACGAATTGGTGGTGATAAATTCGACGAGGGCATCATCAGCTATGTGCGCCGTAACTACGGTATCCTGATTGGTGAGTCTACTGCCGAGCGGATTAAGCACCAGATTGGCTCGGCCTACCCCGGTAAGGATTTGCTGGAAATTGAAGTGAAAGGTCGCAACCTGTCTGAAGGTATACCACGGAGCTTTACCTTGACCAGTAACGAAATTCTGGAAGCCCTGCAGGAGCCTCTGCATGGCATTGTCAGTGCGGTGAAAACAGCACTGGAACAAACACCGCCTGAACTGGGTGCTGACGTGGCCGAGCGCGGTATCGTATTGACCGGTGGTGGTTCCCTGCTCAGGGATCTGGATCGTTTGCTGATGGAAGAAACCGGTTTACCCGTAATTATGGCTGAAGAACCATTAACCTGTGTCGCCCGTGGCGGCGGTCGTGTTCTCGAGTTGATCGATGAGCACGGTGGTGATTTCCTGGCCGTTGAATAAATATTCCACGTAGAGTGATCGATTATGCAGCAGATATTCCTGCGAGGACCATCGGTTACTTTACGTGCCATTATTCTGATTATTGCTTCTATTTTGATTATGACAGCCGACCATCGCTGGCATCATCTGGAAGCGGCACGTGGTGCCATTGAAACCACGCTGATTTATCCCCTACGCTATATCATTAATATTCCGGCTCGGTTATTTAACTGGACTGATGAATCATTTGTCTCCCATCAGCAGTTGCTGGATGAAAACCGTCAGCTCAAAGAACAGAAATTACGGGCGCAGGTGAGTCTGCAGAAACTGAGTATTCTTGAAAAGGAAAATGAGCGCTTACGGAAAATGCTCAGTGCCAAGCCTAAAGTGGGGGAGAAGGTGCTGGTGGCAGAACTCATGTCGATCGATCTTGATCCCTATAAACAACAGGTGATCATCAATAAGGGTGGCCAGGATGGGGTCTATCTGGGCCAGCCGATTATTGATGCCTGGGGTGTGATGGGGCAGGTTATCCATGTTGGCCAGATGTCTGCAACCGCAATGTTGATTTCGGACCCCAGTCATGCCATTCCGGTTCAGGTTAATCGCAACGGTATGCGTAGTACTGCCTTCGGTAGTGGACATACCGGCAAGCTTGAACTTCGTTATATTCCTCACAATGCTGAAATTGAAATCGGTGACCTGATTGTGTCCTCGGGACTGGGTGAGCGTTTTCCACCCAATTACCCCGTCGGTCGCATCAGTGAAATTGAACGTCCGGCGGGAGAAACATTTGCGCGGGTAACCGCCGAACCGGTGGCGCACCTGGATCGGGGGCGAGAAGTGTTGCTGGTCTGGCATCGGCCACCGGAAATAACCGAGCCTGTTGAAGTATTGAGTCAGGACGAGGTGAAAAATGCTGACGAGTAAATGTTATCGAGTCGTGCTACCCACCCTGGTGTTAGCGCTGATGCTGGAAATGTTTCCCTTGCCCGACTGGGCTCAGGCTTATCGCCCTGAATGGGTGACGCTGGTGCTTATCTACTGGGCCATGGCGGTTCCTGAGCAGGTGGGTGTGACCGTTGCCTGGATTTTTGGTTTGTTGCTGGATGTTACTCAGGGAGCGATTCTTGGACAGCACGCGATTGGAATGGTGTTGGTGATTTATCTGGTTCACCTGCAATACCTGCGTATTCGTGTTGCTTCATTATTTCAGCAGGCAATTGTGATATTTGTCTTGCTCATGATCAAGCAACTGCTGGTGCTCTGGGTCAGTGGCATTGTTGGTCAGGCACCTGATGTGGGTGATTATTTTATGCCCAGTTTTATCGGTGCACTGATTTGGCCCTGGTTATTCGTTGTGCTGCGTGATATCCGGCGCCGTTTCACCCTCACCAAATCCTTTTAGTGGGTGCTTAGCAGGTGATGCTCCTCAAAGAACAACTGGCAGAATATGGCTTCGAATCACGTGAAAGCTATGATTATGAAATTCAGTGTCTGTTGAATAGTCCTACAGATCATATCCGCTGTCTGAATGTAGATGGTGATCCGGGGCGTCGAAAAACGGCATTTGCCCATGCTCTGGCCCAGGCGTTGGGGCATCAGCATGTCCTTTATTATGAGTTTGGTGCGGATAAGCCTCAGCCACAGGTGGTGCATATGCATGAAGGCGAGGCGCTGCCTGAAGAGCCACCGACTCAGCCGTTTGATCGGGTCATGACCGAAGCCTGTGCCTTGAGCGAAGCCGAAAAAACCATTTTGATTTTGGATCAGTTGCATAAGGCTGAATTCCAGCAGCATTTGCGGTTGTATGAGTTCACTAAATCCAGAGTCTGGTCTTATAGTGATGTGAAATTCTATGCCAACCAGGCCAATTTAATGATTTTTTTGATTTCCGCAGAGCCTTTGTACCATTCTTTGCAGCAAATCAGCTTCAGGGTATGGGTAAATGCATTGGCAGAGAGCACTGAACAGTTGCAGCCGGATGACCTGGGACTGGATGAATCCAGTCGACAATGGCTAGAGCCAATGAATGAATTAATGGTTGAGCTGGGACTGGCGCCAACAATTTCAGAGTATCGCAAGCTTGCCTATGATGTAGAAAATAGTGTGCGTACCGAGCAGCAGCTCAAGGCATCTATTTTTGGCTGGATTGAGGGTGTCGATCGTTCCCGTCTTTATAGTCGATCAGTTTATCCGCATCTGGAAAAGGTTATGCAAGCTATCGAGTCCAGTCTGGGGATCAGGGAAGAAATTGAACTCAGCTCAACAGATGATGACTGAATTGTTATAAAAAACTGATATTTGTCATTAAATCCCGCCTTTATATTATAAATAGGGAAATTCACTATTGCTCAGACTCTAGCAATGCCTAAACTGTATGTATCCTGTCATTATTAAAAACAGTAATTGTGTCGAAAATTTGACTAAATGCTGTAAAAAATAGTCTAAAACCGGTAAAAATTTGATTGTTGGCAAAAAATCATTATTTTGTGACAGGATTAACACAGTGTTTGTGGCTCAGACTCTACACTTCATTATGTAGAGTAAAATTTTAACGGTGATCATTATGCACCCTAACACTAAACCACAGTATGCAGTACAGCCCCAATTACGGGATGTGACCAGCACGGCGCGCTTGTTTAATTTTAATCGTCCTGTGTATATCACTGATGGTGTTTGGAGTGATTGTGTGGAAATGATGGACCGGCAGGGACGAGCGGTAGATGAACTCGCTGTATTACAGCGTTTGCGACATGTTCTGTTTATGGCGTCCAGTGCCTTACACGGACGAATTAAAAATCTTGAGTGTGAGTTCAGGATTCATCGGGTGCCGAATGGTGGTGGCTCTCGTCATCCGGAACAGACTCATTTGAAACTTGTCGCCCACAATAATCATTACAACCAGCCTGTAATAACCATTAAATTACCGACGGAATGATGCACGCATATATGCAGAATATTGATGATAATCAACAGCTTGAGCCTGATGCTGATCCAGGCTTGAGGGATGTCACCAGCACGGCACGGTTATTTAATTTCAGGCGCTCGGTCTATGTATCAGCCGAGGTCTGGGATGATTGTGTGGACCTGTCATCAAGTACAGGTCGATCATTTGATGAGCTGGCAATACTGCAGCGGCTTCGCCATGTACTGTTCATGGCGGCCAGTGCTCTTCATGGTCGTAATGAAGATCTGGAATATATGTTCCGGGTGTATCGAATCCCGAATAGCGCAGAAGCCCATCGTAGACAGCCTGAACCGGTAAATTTGCGATTGATGGCGCGAAAAGATATTCATAATCGACCGGTCATTATTATTCGTCATTCAAAACCCATTTAAAACTTGATGTAGCTAACAGCCTTGTCTCATTGGTTGTTATATAATGAAAAAAGTTTCACGTTTTATGGATAGATTGCGAGTATAAATGATGAAAAACTCTTTACTGCAGCGTTGGTTCAAAGGACAGAAGCCATCGGCTTCCTCGGTTACTCTCAATTCTGAGCGTTTTAAAAATATCACTGTTTTAATCGTTGACGATTCACGAACGCAGCTTTATGCCATGGAAAAAATGCTTCAATCCATGGGTATTGCAACACTCACCGCAGAAAATGGTAAGCAGGGTATTTTGCTGGCTCGGCATAAGCAGCCAGATGTCGTATTGATGGATATCGTCATGCCAGAGATAAACGGTTTTCAGGCAACGCGTTATTTGACCCGTCAGCCGGACACCCGCCATATTCCTATCGTTATCATCAGTGGTTCAGATCAAATGTCAGATAAAGCCTGGGGTTTGAAGCTCGGAGCACGGGATTATTTGTCTAAGCCAGTAGATAAGAAACAGCTGTTATTGACGATTGCTAGAGTACTGGATGAAGTGGCTATGCAAGTTCCAGAGCCGGAGCCTGTGGTGGCGGCTGCGCAGGCGCTTTAGTATAATCATTTAGATACTTTTTAGTATTCTCTTCATTAAGCTTTGGGTTTCACCGGCTGGCGAAACTTAAAAGATCTTTACAATTTAGCTTAGAAGCTAAAAAAGCTTATTACCAAAGTATATCTTGCTCCCTTTTTAATAAGATTAGCTTAAATGTTACACAAACAACTAAATATAATAGGCTGACGTAGTCATCACTTTTGACATGGCGGCCATCAAAGTCTTAACCGGTCCCGGTAGCGCTGCACCCCCACCTTCCAGAGCCACAGTTGCATGGTGGGCTTCGTCTTCCTTCATCTGTTTTAAAATCATTTGACTGCGCTGATCCTGGGCGGGCAGTTTTTCCAGGTGGTTGTCCAGATGACGAATCACCTGGTGCTCTGTTTCAGCAACAAAGCCCAGGCTCCATTTGTCGCCGATGGCGCCGGCAAAAGCGCCAATGGCGAAAGAGCCAGCATACCAGATTGGGTTGAGAATACTTTTATTGCTGCCCAGTTCCTGTAAGCGTTGTTCTGTCCAGGCTAAATGGTCATTCTCTTCCAGTGCTGCACGCTCCATGCTACTACGTACTTCGTCCAGACGTGCGGTCAGTGCCTGGCCCTGATATAGAGCCTGCGCCGATACCTCTCCTGCATGATTAACTCGCATGAGGCCAGCTGAGCGAATGCGTTCACTATCATTCAGTTTTGCCTCTTCGATACCGTTGGATGGATTCGGCCGCTCAGTAATTCGAGGTTTGCCTAGTACGGTTCTAAGGGCATGGTCAGCCTGAGTAATAAATTGGTCGATGGGTGACAGGTGGCGCATGTAACAACCTCATATAGAACTGGGTCAATTTTTAAAAATTATAACATCATGTGCATTACGCGTATTAGTTGGCGTGTGCTGAGATATTAAAAACGGTACAAAAATCACTCTCGGCTTTCAAGTTGTCTTGCTAGCATGCTGACTGGATGAGTGATGGTGATATCGATATTGTGCTGTTGCAGGCCATCCTGAATATGCAGACTACAACTCAGGTTGTCACTTACCAGCAGGGCTGGCTGCATTATTTTCAGGTCATCAAGTTTGAATTGTAGAATGCTGGAAGCAAGTTCAGGGTAGAGTAGCTGGTGACTGCCGCCGGCACCGCAGCATAAGGTGTCGTGTTTAATGGAGAGGAACTCGAGTCCGGGAATCAGCTGTAACAATGACTGGCTGCTGCCACTGCGTTTAAGAACATTCTTTCGAGTACAGCTCTCATGAATGATCAGGGTTTGCTGCAGAGGTATGAAGTCTTCGCTAGTGAGCTCAGCCTGTTGTTGCAGGAAGCTTAGAATGTCAGTCGTTGGTGTTGTGAATTCGCTGGCTTCAAGTTGGCCACCACAACCTGAAGATGTGTAAATGATGGTTTCAATATCAAGTGATTGAAACAGCTGCCGATTATTGGTGATCAGTTTTTTGGCGACGTCAGGCTGGCCGTTACGTTGATGGAGTGCACCGCAGCAGTGTTGCTGTTCGGGTATCAGTACGGTGTAGCCGCAATGGTTTAGTAGTTTGATGCTGGCTAGCAGGGTCTCGTTATCAAATGTCGTACCCATGCAACCGGTGAACAAGGCTACTCGCCCTTTCTGGGTTTGTTGAGTTTCATAGAGCGTTGACAGCTTATTTTGGCTGGCGCTGTCAGCCAGTTTGCGAGCTTTGTTCAATGAGTCGGGTAGTAGGGCTGAACTCAATTGAGCTAAGCGGTTCAAACCGCTTTTTTTATACCACTGTAGCGCCTGCTGATAGTTATTCAGGCCGCCGGGACGGGCAGTGGTTTTTAATAAACGCTCAAGCAGTACATTTTTTGGTTTTTGAGCTGTTATCTGTTGTTGAGCCGTTGCCATTAATCGGCCATAGGGTACTCGGGAAGGACAGATGGCTTCACAGGCCATGCAGCCAAGGCAGTGGTCCAGGTGCTCAATCAAGAGAGGGTTAGCGGTTAATTGGCCGCGGGCATAGGCCTGAATCAGGGAAATACGCCCACGTGGGGATTCGGCCTCATTCTGATAGACTCGATAAGTCGGGCAATGGGGCAGGCACATGCCACAGAGCACGCATAGATCGGTATCTTCGAGTCCTGTCGGGTGTTGGTCCCGGGGGGTAACTGCTGTGTCCAATTTTACCTGCTTTGATATGGTGTCGCTGTATACTATTTAATTATTTCACGGGAGCAATCTGATTGCTGGCTTCAGTCATCTTGAATGGCAATGAGGTTTAGGCTGGCTGCAACCCGGTTTGTATTATAACCCGAGTACTCAATAAACCGAGACATCACCATTGCATCAGAGTGAGCCTTGTATTTGAATTGCCGACGGCATCATAAAGAATAGTGGGAGAGGCACGCAATGTCCTATTACAAATATCATGTATTTTTTTGCACAAATAAGCGCGAAGGTTGTGAATTGTGCTGTGAGCAGGCGGCTGCGAGCAAATTAAGAGCATATGCCAAGGCTAAAATTAAATCCCTGGGTCTGTCGGGTGAGGGTCAGGTACGTATCAATACAGCGGGTTGTCTGGATCGTTGTGATGTCGGTCCTGTCATGGTGATCTATCCAGAAGATACCTGGTATACCTATGTTGATGAGCAGGATATTGATGAAATCATCGAGGAGCACCTGCTCAATGGACGTAAAGTTGCTCGATTGTTGGTCGGTTAGTTAAATACAGAATCCACTGCAGTAAAGGCTTTAAAGTACCGCTTCCCTGGTTTTCGTATAGCAAGATGCATTTTATTTTTAATAATTCTTCTATTTATCAATGGCTTAATAACTTTCATTGTCGGGTGTTACGAAAAATGTTAAAAATTTTTCATTCAAAGGCTTGCAATCCTTGAATCCGTTTATTAGAATTTAATTATATTCTGAATCAGGCAAGAAGCTTGGTTCATGTATGACTCCTCCATCCTCCTTTGGTGGTATATTTTTAGGCACGGTATCCCCTACCGTGCTTTTTTTTGTCCCGCAGAAATGATTTTGAGCAATTACTTTAAAAAACCGAATAATAATCAATGAGTTATACCAGATGCTGGTGGAGATAACGGATGTTTCGAACAAACAATAAAAATACGGGGTAATTCAGCTTGTATTGAAAGTTTTATTTCTATAAAATACCCGGCCTCGATTTTAAAGCGTGTTTCCAGTAGGACAAGCAACATGAAAACATTCAGTGCCAAACCAGAAACAGTTAAACGTGACTGGTACATCATAGATGCAGAAGGCAAAACACTGGGTCGTATGGCGACTGAAATTGCCCGCCGTCTGAGGGGCAAGCATAAAGCAGAATATACGCCACACGTTGACACAGGCGACTACATAGTTGTTGTTAATGCAGAAAAAGTACGTGTGACCGGTAATAAAGAAACCGATAAGATGTACTACTCACATACCGGTTATGTAGGTGGTATCAAATCAATCAGTTTTGACAAACTGCGTGACAAAAAACCCGAGTTGATCATCGAACGTGCCGTGAAAGGCATGTTGCCGAAAAATCCTCTGGGTCGCGCAATGTTCCGTAAATTAAAAGTTTACGCCGGTTCAGAACACAAACATACAGCCCAGCAGCCAAAAGCGCTGGAAATATAAGTAAGTAGGAATACTCATGGCAGAAACCCAATACTACGCAACAGGTCGCCGTAAAACATCCAGTGCTCGCGTATTTATGCGTCCTGGTAATGGCGAGATCAAAGTAAACGGCCGTCCAATCGAACAGTATTTTGGTCGTCAGACTGCACGCATGGTTGTACGTCAGCCTCTGGATGTGGTTGAAATGGCTGATAAATTTGATTTCCATATCACTGTAAAAGGTGGTGGCGGTACTGGTCAGTCTGGAGCAATTCGTCACGGTATTACCCGTGCATTGATCGCTTATGATGAAAGCATGCGTTCACCTTTGCGTAAAGCCGGTTTCGTAACACGTGATGCACGTGAAGTAGAACGTAAGAAAGTGGGCCTGCGCAAAGCACGTCGCGCTACTCAGTTCTCGAAACGTTAAGATCGGTTTACCCCTGCAACGGTTATTTGTTGCACCTGCGCCTGCATTTTTTGCAGGCGCACAAGTTTTGGGGAATCGTCCAACGGCAGGACTACGGACTCTGACTCCGTCAATCTAGGTTCGAATCCTAGTTCCCCAGCCAAAAATAAAAGGCCCGCCCAAGCGGGCCTTTTGTTTTTGATGGGGGTCGAGGGGTGAGAAGCTAGCCGGTTCGACTCGATTGCCCGGAGCAATCGAGAACAGGGTCATGCTGTTTTGGCCCTGGCCCGTAGGGCGAGGCGCATGGAAGCGCCGAGTAATCCTAGTTCCCAGCCAAACACAAAGGGCTCGCCAGTCGGCGGGCCCTTTGTGTTTGTTGGGGGGGTAGGGTGAGAAGCTTTCCAGGTCAATAAGTATGCTTCGCATGGTTAATTTACGAGTTATCTTCACACGTAAGAACGGTTCGACAAATTTGCCGTTAGTAGATTTGAATGAGCGAAGCGAGCCCTTAGGGCGAGGTGCATGGAAGCGCCGAGTAATTCTGGCTTCCCAGCCAAATACAAAGAGCTCGCCAAACGGCAGGTTTTTGTGTTGCGGAGATGAACTTTGGCTTTTATCCAGGTGTAGGTCGAGCTTGAGATACCCAGCTGCGCGCCTAACATCCCGAACGAAGTGAGGGGTCTTGTCGGGAAAAGGCCAGAATAAGGCCTGATGAGTAAGATCCTTCGATAATAGCTCCTGCATTACCCTACTACCTACGCCCATGCAGGCATCGGCCATCGCTCAGGGTGACGCTGGTTAATGAGGGGTGGCTAGATTCCTTGAACAGTTCAAATCAGGCGATCTGGGCTGTGCCAGCTTGACCTTCTGCCATTCTGTCATCTCGAACAGCGTGAGAGATCTTAGGGGGAAAAACTGAAATATAAGGCCAAATGTACAAAATCTTACGGCTATCTACTCGTAATACAGTATGGGGAGTGTCTATCTCATGATTAATAATGATTATTCAGGTCGTTCGGGTTCCAGAGTTGGTGAGTTAAGGAATAACTGGTTTATTGATGGCTATATAGAATGGGTGGGTCATTTATTTCAAATGGGGGCGTGGTGTTCGGGAAGGTTAAATATAAAAAAGGAAAAATTCCCACCGGCTGGCTTGTGGATAAGTTGAGTGTTATAGCCGGAAGAATTTCCGGTTCACAAAAATGTTAATCAATTGTGTTAATTGAATGAAAATTTTTTTATTAGAGATGAAAGGTAAATAAAAAAATAAATGACGAATCGATTACTTGCTGTAATGCGCGAAAATAATTAGCAGTTACTGATATAGAATCAAAATATCATCGCATGTTTGAGTTTTGAAAAAATGAGCAAGGTCAAAAATCAAAATACACTGCTATAGCAGCATATTCATTATTCAGCATTAAACAGCGCTATTAATTAAATTTGAGATGCAATCGAATTTTTTTAAGCATAAAACATTGCATTTCTTCTGTATTTTGAGACACTACGTCGGACCATTTTTGTGGGCTATGACTTAAAAAACAAAAAATAGCTCAACAATGTGTCT
>JBFFSQ010000098.1:0-10789 GCA_041572275.1 Gammaproteobacteria bacterium | reverse complement strand
GCAACACTATTATAAATATCAATATGAAAACTATCTTTTTGCCAATTGAGCTTGTTTTCGAATAATGCGCTTAAATAACCCTGCAAGTACGACATGTCATGACTGCCAAAACTGGCCGATGTGAAGAGCATGCTTGAGAGCAGCATGAGAAAGAATAGTTGGCGGATAAAAAATTGCATATTCATCATAAATAAATAGCGAATACTTAAGCCCGTATATTTAGTCTATGCCAGTTGCTTGCTCGTGTATATGGTCAAATATATTGCGATGTAGACTAGATACAGGATTTACAGGTGTATTAGTGATAGCGGCAGTGAAAAGAACTGATAATTGATGTCAGGAATATCAGTTGTTTGTTTTAGCGAGGCTAGACTGACTAACCTCGCCATGTTTCAAAGAAGTAGTAAGCGGTCTAGTTTCGACGGCCACCTCCCATGCCGCCACCCATGCCATCACCCGGTCCCATACCTTTCCCTTGTCCACGGGACGGCGGGACTTCAGGCAGGGTAACACCACGTTCTTTGGCACGAATACGCATGCGTTCATGGTGCTCATTACGAATTTGCTGTCTTTCGGCATCAGACTTGGCATTGCGCATACGATCGCGATGTTCTGCCCGTTCCTGGGCGGTCATTAGTTGGCTGCCGTAAATGGGTGGATCAGCTGCGAAGCCAGGTGCCGATAGGCCCAGAGCAGCGACCAGTGTAGTGTAAAGAATAAATTGTCGTTTAATCATTTGTTTATCCTCGGTTGAAGGTTCACTAAGAAGACAAGGATAGTGATCCACTATCTTGGACCTGCAAATATGAAAATACATCCATTTTTTTCTTGGGATTTATCTTCTGTTTGATATAGCGCAACAATAAAAATTTGTGTGATGAAAAATGCGAGTAGAGCGATAGAAATGAGCCCTGATAACTGCAATAGATAAGGCGAGTGAGATGAAAATATGTGGCTATGCCATCTGGCGGGAAGACTACATGCTCATAGTCTTCCTGCCGTTTTACATCAGTAGCTTTACGACTCAATCATGTTTATTGAGTGCCTGGTGAAAAGCCTCGCCAACCAGCGCATGTACCCTGGCTGTTGGATGGATTTCATCAAAGAAAATAAACTGATCAAAATCACAGTCTGGATGAAACAGGGTGGTTGGATATATATCTGGACTGAAACAGGCCTCAGTTGCATTACTAAAACCGTAACGGTCAGCTTTTCTGACCAGCTTGTTAAAGAACTTGAACAGATCAAACTCGGCAATATTAATGTTATGTGCATTCTCAAGTTGCTCAGCCATTGCATGCAGTTTCACCCGGTAAAGATTGCTAAGCTTGCGGGCACGTTTAACCAGTCGAGGGTTGGCAGTGGTAGAGGCAATCAGCTGTGTTTCGGGCAACAGGGCGATATTCGGTGAATTGATTATTAGAAATGAACGCGCTCCGGACAGAGTCAGGCTTTCAATAGCCTGGTGCACTTCAAGTGCGGCATTCTGGACAATGGCCTGAGCGGTAATCCAGTCTGAACTATCACGGGCTGATCGTATATCATTGCCACCAATCAATATCACATATAGTGCATCAGCTGGTGCAATGGAACCGTGGTTAGCCTGAAAGCTAATTATCTGTGTGTTAAGGTCGATTGCATCATCACCAAAGGCATTGGCACCGGCGACTGCATAATTGCTGCCTTGTTCAGGTCCTATCAGGTGTAAAGAAGCCTCTGTAGTATGTCCAAGTTGAGCGGCCAGTGTTTCGACAGCAACTGGACCATTGCTGACTCGGTTCATGTAATAGGGTGCTGGAAAGTTTCCGATCACGGAGGCCAGATTACCGGTATCAGACAGGCTATCGCCAAACACAAATACTCGACTGTATGAGGTGTCTGCTTGCGCCCAGCCCGAGAATATTAGTAATAACGGAAAAATGAATTTAGACAGGTAAGATTTAATCATTTTTAAAGCTCCATATTTGGTTGGTGCCTGGATCCTGCAAGGCAGGTAAAGAATAAAACAAACACACTCAGTTGTCATTCAGAGTCAAACAGAGAATCCTGATATACAACATGTGCAAATACGATGTTGCTGAAATATATTCACATCGACAATAAGACCGCTACCTCCCTCAGTTCTGATTAGAATCAAAACCCACATCATTGCTACATTGTTATACTGTAAACAGCACGAAGGGAGCTTGCGTATGTCAAATGATAAGCCAACCGCTCATGAGCCACTGGATGAGGGCGTGGTATTTCATGTGCATGGTGTCACCAAGGTGTACCAGATGGGTGAGGTACAGGTGCGGGCTTTGCGCGGCGTTGATCTGGATTTGTATCGCGGTGAGTTCACTGTATTGCTCGGTGCTTCTGGTAGTGGTAAATCCACCTTGTTGAATATTCTTGGCGGGCTGGATACCCCCACAGATGGGCATGTGTTCTATGGCGATCGCGACCTGACCCGTGCCAGTGAACATGAGCTAACTGAATACCGGCGTTATCATGTCGGTTTTGTATTCCAGTTCTATAATCTTATTCCCAGTCTTACGGCTCGGGAGAATGTGGCCGTCGTCACCGAAATTTCCAAAGCGCCCATGCAACCAGAACAGGCACTGCAACTGGTGGGACTAGGTGAGCGTCTTGATCATTTCCCTGCCCAGCTTTCCGGTGGCGAACAACAACGAGTGGCGATTGCCCGTGCTATCGCCAAGCAACCAGATGTGCTGTTGTGCGATGAACCAACCGGCGCCCTTGATTCTAAAACCGGGATTGTCGTGCTCGAAGCTCTGCAACGGGTTAACCAGGAATTAGGTACCAGTACTGCGGTGATTACCCACAATGCGGGTATCGCACAA
This sequence comes from Gammaproteobacteria bacterium, assembly GCA_041572275.1. Taxonomy (GTDB): domain Bacteria; phylum Pseudomonadota; class Gammaproteobacteria; order SZUA-229; family SZUA-229; genus JBFFSQ01. Next base: position 7,946 of record JBFFSQ010000098.1, on the reverse strand, counting down.
ATGGCAGATCGTGTCATCAACCTGGCCGATGGTCTGATCACTAACGTTTACACTAATGAGAGTCGCCTGGCTCCCCATGAGTTGAAATGGTAATACCGCGATGAAAGCTATCGACAAAAAACTCTGGCGCGAACTCTGGGGCATGCGTATGCAGGCACTGGCGATTGCCATGGTCATTGTTGGTGGTGTGGCTATCTTCATCATGTCTCTGAGTACCCTTGATTCCTTATATGAAACTCGAGAAACCTATTATCGAAATTATCACTTCGCGCATGTCTTTGCCTCACTTAAACGTGCGCCCTTGTCTCTGGTGAAACGTATCGAAGAAATTCCCGGCGTTAATAAAGTAGAGACACGTGTTGTGGCCTATGTGAATCTCGATGTGGTTGGTTTTAGTGATCCGGTCAGCGGTCACTTATTGTCACTGCCTGATAACAGCAGAGGTCTGCTGAATCAGATGTACCTGCGTAATGGTCGTTTAATTGAGCCTGGTCGTGATAATGAGGTACTGCTCAGCGAGGAGTTTGCCGCGGCTCATAATTTGCAACCCGGTGACAAACTAGGGGCTACCATTAATGGCCGACGCAAAACCCTCACCGTGGTTGGCCATGGTTTATCACCTGAATATATTTACCAGATTGCACCCGGCGCGATGTTTCCTGATTATCTGCGTTACGGCGTGTTGTGGATGGCGCGTAAACCGTTGGCCAGTGCTTATGACATGGAAGGTGCATTTAATGATGTGGCGCTGACGCTGACTAAGGATGGTAATGCACAGGATGTGATTGATCGGCTGGATGATCTGTTAAAGCCCTATGGTGGTATCGGGGCCTATGCACGCAAGGATCAGCTGTCCAATCGTTTTTTGTCTGAAGAACTCAAACAGCAGGAAACTATTGCTACAGTATTTCCGGTTATATTTTTTGGTGTGGCTGCATTTTTACTCAATGTGGTTACCAGTCGTCTGATCAGTCTGCAACGCGAACAAATCGCAAGCCTTAAGGCCTTTGGCTACAGTGATTTCGCTGTTGGGTTGCATTACACCAAGTTGGTGCTGATGATTGTAGCTATTGGCATCATTGCTGGCATAGGTGTCGGTATCTGGTTGGGGCATGGAATGAGTAATATTTATATGGAGTTTTATAGCCTGCCGTTCATGATCTATGTACTTAAACCACAGGTAATTATTGCAGCAGCAGTGATTAGCATGGCAGTGGCCATATTTGGCACCCTGTATGCTGTATACAGTGCCGCAAAACTGCCACCAGCCCAGGCGATGCGACCAGAACCTCCGGCTATCTACCATGCTACCCTGGTAGAGCGTCTGGGCTTGCAACGCTGGTTTTCGCAGCCTTCACGCATGATTCTGCGTCATATCGAACGTCGCCCCTTAAAGTCACTGTTAACTACACTAGGTATCAGCATGGCCTGTGGCACCATGATGATTGGAGGCTTTCAGGAAGGTGCTATCGATCATATGGTTGAGGTGCAATTTAAATTAAGCCAGCGTGGCGATCTCACAGCTATTTTTACCGAACCAACCTCGCGGCGTTCACTGTATTCATTAAGCAGTTTGCAGGGCGTCGAGTACGCGGAAGGTTTTCGGTCCGTACCGGCGAAATTACAGTTTGAACACCGTTTTTATCGTACTTCAGTGCAAGGTATACCCTCTGAGGGGCATCTGATGCGTCTGCTCGATACCGAACTGAGTGTCATTGATGTGCCACCACAAGGTGTCATATTGACCGACTACCTGGCCGAGTTGCTACATATTCAACCCGGTGACATGCTCACTATTGAAGTACTGGAAGGTAATCGTCCCACGGTACAGGTGCCAGTTGTGGGCACCGCAAAAGAGTACCTGGGTGTAAGTGCCTATATGCAACGTGAGGCGCTGAATCGCCTGTTAAAAGAAGGTGATGCTATTTCCGGTGCCTGGTTAAAAGTCGATGAACATTACCAGCAGGATGTGTATGCTGATCTTAAAGACATGCCGCGTATTGCCGGGGTGGTGGAGCAAAAGTCGGCGATCAAGTCTTTCTATGAAACCATGGCTGAAACCATCCTGTTTTTTACCTTTATCACCACAATGCTCGGTGGCAGTATCGCTTTTGGTGTTATTTATAACAGCATGCGTATCGCGCTGTCTGAACGCAATCGTGAACTCGCGAGTTTGCGCGTACTGGGTTTTCAACGTGGTGAGGTTGCTTATATTTTGTTAGGTGAACTGGCCCTGCTGACACTGGTGGCAATACCCCTGGGTATGCTTATTGGCTATGGCCTGTGTGGTTACCTGGCATTCAAGTTTGATACCGATCTGTATCGTATTCCACTGGTGCTGGGTATTAATGTGTATGCCTTTGCGGCACTGGTGGTGGTCGTATCATCTATTATTTCAGCCATAATGATCTGGCGAAACCTGGCTCACCTCGATATGGTGGCCGTACTCAAGACCAAGGAGTGATTCGATGCTTATCCTGTTGCGAAAACATCCAGTTATCACACTCATTGCCGTACTGATCATCGGCTTGCTGGTATGGGGGTTCTGGCCACAACCCGTGTTAGTTGAGGTGGTTACCGTTAATCGTGCACCGCTGACCATTACCATTGAAGAAGAAGGTCGCACCCGTGTCATCGATCGTTATGTCATCTCGGCACCGGTGAGTGGTGTAACTTGTCGCCTGCAACTAAAAGTCGGTGATGCGGTTGAGCGTGGACAGGTGTTACTGGGTATTACACCTCTGGAATCGCAGGTGCTGGACCCACGCAGTCGTGCCCAGGCACAGGCGCGGGTGGCGGGTGCTGAATCTGCATTGCGTGCTGCCGAGGAACAGGCTACTGCGGCTACTGCCGCTGCAGAACTGGCCAGTACCGAGCTTAAACGTCTGCGACCATTGATGGAGCAAGCATTAATTTCACGTGAGAATTTCGACCGGGCCGCAACTGAGGCACAGACCAGCGCTGCCGCCAAACGTTCTGCTGACTTCAATGTCGAAGTGGCCAGATATGAACTGGAAGCGGCACGATCCACACTTGAATATTCAGCAGCGGTTAGGGCCGGTGGTTCACCGGCCGATCGTGTACCCATACGATCTCCCATCAGCGGTCGTATTCTTAAAGTGGCGCGCGAATGTGAAGGCCCGGTGAGTACAGGTGAACCCCTGCTTGAAGTGGGTGATCCAACAGCACTTGAAGTTGAAGTAGATGTTCTCTCTGCCGATGCTGTTAAAATCAAACCGAATATGGATGTATTGTTTGACCGCTGGGGAGGTGAGCAACCCTTAGAGGGTATGGTGCGCAATATTGAGCCGGTCGGCTTTACAAAAGTTTCGGCCCTTGGAGTCGAAGAGCAACGCGTGCTGGTTATTTCAGATTTCACTTCACCTGCAGAACAATGGCAACGGCTTGGTGATGGTTATCGTGTAGAAGCACGGTTTATTCTATGGCACGATGAAGATGTGTTGCAGGTGCCTGCTAGCAGTCTGTTTCGTTACAACAGCGGCTGGGCTGTGTTTGTGTTGCAAAATAACCACGCAATTCGACGTGAAGTTAAAGTGGGGCAACGTAACGGTTTAATTGCACAAATCGTTGAAGGTGTTGAAGAAGGTGAGAGCGTTATTAATCATCCCAGTGATGAGGTTGAAGACGGCAGGCGAGTAAAAGTGCGTACACATAATGAATGAAGGTTAACTCACTAATTGCTAACGCTATTGGTTGTCGAGCAAGTCACGTACTCGATTTAATAAGTCCTCAGAACGATACGGCTTTTCCAATTGATTATTGTGTAAAGTTTTATTTTCACTATTCGCATAAGAGTCATCATTGTAGCCACTCACCATTTGTATTTTGATGTGTGGATAATTTTTCTGGATCTGGCTGGCCAGTTTATAGCCATCCATTTCAGGCATAATAACATCACTTAAAACTAGATCGACATGTTCTGAGTTGAGAATCTCAAGTGCCTGGTTGCCGCTGTTTGCGCAAAGTACACGATAGCCTTGAGCTGACAAGATATCATTGCCCAGTTCCTGTAATGCAGCTTCGTCGTCAACAATCAGTATGGTTTCCGAGGCGGATTGTTTTGATTTGTTTGGAACCGTGTCAATAACTGTTTTATGTTCATCTGTTGCCAGGTAACGAGGTAAATAAATAACTATCGTTGTACCCTGTGCCGGTTCTGAATAAATGCGAATGTCACCTCGTGACTGTTTAATCAGCCCGTAAACCTGACTCATGCCGAGACCTGTGCCATGCTCACCCTTGGTGGTGAAAAATGGTTCGAAAATTTGCTCTCGGGTTTTTTGGTCCATGCCGATTCCCGAATCTGACAAGGTCAAACAGACGTAATCACCCGGTGAGATAGAGAGTTGGTCTGTGTCTGTGCTATTGAGTGTGGTATTTTCGGCACTGATATCTAAAATACCACCATCAGGCATGGCATGCATGGCATTGATGCTCATGTTGAGTATGGCATCACCCAGCATTTCCTCATCGATAAACACAGGCCATAAATTATCTGTTGATTTAATGTTCAGCTTAATTCTGGCGGTCAGGGTCTTTTCCAGCATGTGATGGTCGCGTTGTAATAACTGGTTAATGTCAGTTGGGCTGGCATCGGTAGTCTGCTTGCGGGAAAAGGCTAACAGTTTTGATGTGAGTGTATTCGCACGATTACTGGCTGTTAAAATGGCATTGGCATAATGCTGCAGTTTGGGGTCATAGCTTAATTGATGCTGTAACAATTCGGTATAGCCCATGATTACACCCAGCATGTTATTGAAATCGTGAGCGATGCCCCCTGTGAGTTTGCCCAGGGCATCCATTTTCTGGCTATGACGCAGTTGTTCTTCAGTTTGTATGCGTTTGGAAATATCCAGGTTAGTGCCTACCATCCATTCAGCTTCACCTTCTGAGTTGGTGCGTATAGTTTCATTAGCCTGAATAATGCGAATCTCATTATCGTTACCTCGTCGAATTCGAAATTGGAACTGACTTTCTCCCTGATTACGCACCGTCTCTTGTAGTAAAGCTTCCTGTCGTTCAATATCCTCCGGTAGAACCGTATTTTTCCATGTGTCATAGTCGATCAAACCATCCTTGGTTGGCTCTAAGCCATAAATCCGAAACATTTGATCGTCCCAGTGTACTGAATTGGTTTTCAGGTTCCATTGCCATAAACCAATACCTGTAGTTTCAGTGGCTAACCTGAGTCGTTGTTCAGTGTCTTTCTGAGCCTGTTCGACGAGTTTGCGTTGAGTAATATCCTCAACCACGACCAGAATTCGGTTAATTTTATTATTATCTTCATGCAGTGGAATACAACGGTAGAATTGATATTGATTGTTGTTAAAAAGCTCAAAGCTATTTTCTTCACCAGCAAAGGCTTTTAGATAGTGTTCTTTTATGATGGGTGTATGATCACCGAATACCTGATCAATTGATAACCCTATGAAATCATCCGGGTTCAAACCGGCTTTCTTAAATGCCTGTCCTGAGGTAAATCCTGTCGTTAAATCTTGTTCAATAATCGATACATAGGAATTGGGGTAGTTAGCCGCCATTTCCCTGAGTAAATTTTTTTGCTGCTGCAACTGGTCTTCCGATCGTTTACGTTCAGTAATGTCACGTGCGACTCCAAGAACACCAATGATTTTATTGTTTTTGTCCCTCAGGGGCAGTTTATGTGTGTCAAAGATGCGGATTTCGCCATTGACACTGGCTGGGTCATTGGGATTGTGAACATCTTTTCCTGAGAGTGCGTCCATGTCATCGTGCTTATAGCCCCGAATATTTTTTTCTGGGTCGCCATTTACCAGTTCAGGGGTCCAGCCATTTTCCACATCCGTTTTACCGCACATTTCATCACGGGTTTTTCCGACGGCGCTGGCATAGGCCTGATTACAAAAAATAGTCTTAAGTTCTGGATCCTTTACAAAAATTAGATCAGGTGTGGAATTCACCACATTTTCCAGCATAGCTGCGGTCTGCTGAAATTCGTTATCGGTTTTTTTGCGCTCAGTAATGTCATAGAGGATGACCAGATGTGTGTCCTGGTAGGATTCTGTTAAAGAGGCTGCAGCGGCCAGCACAGTACGCTGTGAGTCGTCTTTGCAGTGGATAACGATTTCTAGTGGTTCAAATGGCTTACCGGATTGTTTGGCTTGTTCTAATCGTTGCTGCCAGGTGTCTGCGACCCATTGGCGATAGTTTTTATCAGGATAAGCCTTGGGCCACCAGTCGGTTAGCGTGGGGATGTCGTTCTGGTTATAACCAAAGGTATTGATAAAAGCAGGATTTAGATAGGTAATGTTTTGATGTTCATCATTTAATGCATAGGGGACAGGGGAAGCATCAATGATGCTGCGAAATTTACTTTCACTGTGACGTAGCGATTCCTCGGCCTGTTTTTGTTTGGTAATGTCGGTGATGGTGCCCAGATAACCTGTGATTTCACCATCTAGATTCAGTTCTGCAATGGCTTTGCCAACTACCCATATGATTTCGTTGTTATCATTCTGAAACCGATATTCCATTTCAAATGGGTGGTTGTTATTGACAGATTGTTGCCACTCATTGAATACCTTGTCTTTATCCTCAGGATATAAATTGTCTGTCCAGCCATTGCCCAGAGCCTGGTCTGAACTAAGACCGGTGATATGGCTCCATTTTTCATTGACCTGGGTGCATTTTCCGCTGGGGTCGGTGCGGAAGAAACCAACCGGAGCTGCAGCACAATACGAGTGTTCAAGCTCATCAATACGAGCCTGGGCTTCTGCCAGCTCTTTGAGTAATTGTTCTTGAGTTTTATCTGATTGATTAACCAAAGTTCGATCCATCTACTAGAGTAAGAATCCTGTCTGAGTATTCATGCCGTTTAAAATGCTATTGAAGCATCCTGCCTAAAACGTCTATTTGGTTAGGAGAAGTGGTTAATCGCCGATATGGTTGATTCTAATCGCAATTAATTAGCACTTACTTAAATTTGTTTTGCAGGCTTAAAAAATAAATATTAAGACATATATAGCACGATTTCACTGGGAAAACAGGCAGGAAGTCAGCAGATGTCTTAGGAAAAAACCTTATTGTTCATGTGTTAATCGAGTGTATTTAATAAAAAAACTTTACTAGCCAATTGTTTCATCTAATAAAGGAAACCTTGCTCTGTAATTTGCCAGCGCAGCGGTTCGTTAATTAAATATAGCGATATCGACAAATGAATCGCCTTGCAATGGAGGTGAACAACCATCATGGCGTCTTACCGGTTGTGGTATTTATGTCAAGTTTCCAGAATATTGCCCGTTGTACAGGCAATACCATCATTATCATTCTGCAAAGTTCTACATCGTCATGGTCAATATCATAAGCGGATCCGTTCAGTTATAAATAGCTATTTGATCCATTAATTAACACAGCCAAAGAAACGTAGTACTATTTTTCAAAGTCACCACCAAATCCTGTTTAAGGAAAGAACATCCCATGAAAAAATTTATACTTAGTCTGGTCCTTGTCATTATCCTCGCCATTGCTGCATTGATGTTCTACATATTCACTAATCTTGATGCACTGGTGAAAGCGGGTATTGAGAAGTACGGCAGTGAAGCGACCCAAACCGACGTACGTGTTGAGCAGGTTAAAATTGACCTTATCGAAGGTGCAGGCGCCATCAATGGCCTGACAATTGCGAATCCTCAGGGGTTCTCCATGCCCTATGCATTTTCTCTGGGTGAAGTCAGCACTAAAATCGATCTTGATTCGCTGAAAGAAGAACCCTATATCATTGATGAGATCACCGTGCGTGCACCTCAGGTATTTGTGGAGATCAATGCCGATAAAAAAACCAACCTTAATGAGTTGACAAAAAACCTGACTGCCGGTGCACCAAAAGCGAAAACTGAAGCAGCAGCTAAGGACGCCGGTGCAGTAGGACCACGAATGATTATTCGTCG
>JBFFSQ010000097.1:0-10890 GCA_041572275.1 Gammaproteobacteria bacterium | reverse complement strand
TAGTAATTACTGAGCGATAGAATTTCATCAGCTCAGTGGTGAAAATTCTGTCAGCCGTTTATTTTGCACGAAATGTGCCACAAGTGAAATGCGCTAAAGCGTTGATTTCTGGTAATCATACAATAATATTTGCACCATGAGCGTGCAGGAGGTCATAGGGTGCACTGATATGGTGCAAATAATCAGTTGAAGCGGATATCGACCTCATGCACTTCGGGTACTCTCAGACTGGCGGAACGGATTTTTTCCTGCAGCTGACCGGCCTGGTCCAGGGATGGCAACACGGTTAGCGGCAGAGTGAGTTCAATATTCACCGCACCATCGAGATAATGCAGGGTAATGTCGTTAATCTGAGCAGTTTCCGGGATATCCTGCCAATGTTGTTTTAGATGTTGAATAATTTCGCCACGCAGGGGCAGGTCCTTGCAGCTGTTTGGGCTCAGTTCATCATCTTCCGGGTCGATGTGAACAGTGACATCGTTAATTTCCTCAAAATTATCCACCAGTGCACCGGCGACAGCCTCAGATATCTGGTGCCCTTCTGAAACGCTGATATCGGAATCCACCAGTATATGTACATCAACCAGGGCATTATGGGCCATGCGACGAGTTCTGAGCATATGTAGCTCATTCACACCATCTACAGCCATGATCTGGTCTTTGATATCGGCCAGGGTTTCGGGCTCAAGGGCAGTATCAACCAGCTCCTGGAAACTGTGGTGACTGAGTTCCCAGCCGATTTTAGCAATCATGACGGCCACAATAATCGCAGCAACGGGATCGAGAACGGGCCAGCCCAGGATAGCACCGGCTATACCTACAAACACCACAATCGATGAAACAGCATCACTGCGATGGTGCCAGGCATTGGCTTCCAGCATTTTTGATTTAACACGGCGGGCGATTACCACCGTGTACTGGTATAGCACTTCCTTACTGACGATTGAGAGGCCAGCGATCCAGAGAGTTAGGGTACTGGGGATGGCGAGATGTTCCGGGTTCATCAGGCGATGGCTGGCATCAATGGCGATACCCACAGCAACTGCAATGAGCAAAACACCGAGGGCGATAGTGGCAACGGTTTCATAGCGGGCATGGCCGTAGGGGTGATCTTCATCAGCATCGGTGTTCGAGTGATGTGTTGCAAACAGAACCAGGCCATCGGAGATTAGGTCTGATAGTGAATGCAGGCCATCGGCCAGCAGTGCCTGGGAGTGGCCGATAAGGCCAATAATAATTTTGGCGATAGCCAGTATCAGATTGACGAATACACCCCACCAGGTGGCTGTATCCATCGCTTTTTTTCGTTCTGCGTGCGTAAGTTCCACTGTAACACCATTCATTTTCTTGGAGTGTATTTTCAGGTCTGCTTGTTGATGATGCAAGTTTAAACGTGTAGCTCAGGTCGGTTATAATAGAGATTCATTTGAGCAAAGGCCTATGCACATGAATGTATCGATTAGTGTAGAAAATATTAAATGTGGTGGCTGTGCCAGTAGTATTGAGAAAAAATTACTGGAAGATGACCGGATTTCTGCGGTGGACGTGGATATAGAGAATGGTATCGTAGTGATTGAAGCCAGTGAACTGGCAAAAGATGATTGGGCAGCCGCACTGCTGAAAATGGGTTATCCGGAGTCAGGTACTGCCGAAGGTATGGCCGCTGCTAAGGCCAAGGCCAAGTCGTTTGTTAGTTGCGCCGTTGGCCGTATTGATAATGCGATGAATAAATAGGCTGAGAAGTGGGCAGTTGACAGTTATTAGTTGTCAGTAAAGCTTTCACTGCCTACTGTCTGGAATATTTCGAAGTTATTATTCACCACCAACTTCAACGATAACAATTACTTCATCATCAAGCTGTCGGGTTTCCAGTACTTTATGGCCGTTGATACGGCACCAGGCCGGTATATCATTAAGGGCGCCCGGATCGGTGCAGGTTACTTCCAGAATATCGCCAGGGCTCAGTTCATTAACCCTGTTCTGTGTTTTAATGACAGGCATCGGGCACAGGGTTCGGCGGGCATCCAGTTCGTAATGGCTCATACATACCACTCCTGTTGCATCTCGCTGGGCTTCATTGGGGTGACATTAATTTCTTTTACTTCACCATTGGTACGGCGGATTTCAACCGTGACCGTGTCTTCATTTTTGCCCTGGGAAAAACGAGCGGTGATACGAGCAGCTAATTCAAGATCTTCATCATTAGCGACACCGTCGATCAGTGTGAGAGGTCCGGCATGACTGGTGGTTTTGATCGAGTTATAGAGCTTTAAATAGCCCTGTAGGAATTTATTTTCACCTTCTTCGCGACCAATGATCAGTTTGAAATGAGGGCGTGGCCGAATATGGCGACCCACTTTCAGTAACATAATGTCATCCATTTCATAATCGCGGCTACCGCGGGCTTTCCACAGGTCGACCAGTTTCACTGAGTAGTTTTCATCGGTGAGGAAGCAGCAGCCTCCAGCCGGACTGGCATAGTCTTCAAAACCAAAGTGCTTTGCCAGTGCCATCTGGGGTTTGCGGTTACGGCCACTGAAATCATAGAGTTTGTCACGCTTCACCCAGCCCTCACGTTCGGGCAGGGTTTCGGGCAGGTTTTTAGCACAAAGCGGACGCAACAGGCGGTCCTCAGCTCCGGATTCACGGGCAACTACTGGCATGGTGTCCTTACGTTGTGACATCGGGCGCTGGCCGATAACTTCGCCGGTGATTATAAAATCAAAACCGTTTTGATCAGCCCATTCCTGCGCCTTGTGGACCATAAATATTTTACAGTCCAGGCAGGGATTCATATTAGCGCCGTAGCCATGCTTGGGGTTGAGTAGCACGTCTTTATATTCTTCCACAATATCTATGATATGGAGTTTGATGCCCAGTTGTTCTGCCGACCAGAGTGCATTGTTGCGCTTGGGTTTGTCTTTGTCCTTTTTTCGGATCGCGTGAGTATGGCCTTCCACACAGAAACCGGTAAAAAAATTAATACCTTCGACATGAATACCCTGTTCGAGCATGACTTTGGCAGCAAGCAGGGAATCAAGTCCCCCGGAAATGAGCGCGACGGCTTTACGTTGTGACATACAGACCAGCAATTAACAAAAAAGAAGTATTTTACCAGTCCTGCTGGATTAATGCTGATTTGCGTTTGGCTTACAAACCGGAATTGCGTTGGTGCTCTGACTGAGCAGTGCTCTGGCATGTGCGCTGCCGGTATCCTGCCACAGTTCAAAGGCCTGAAGTGGTAACAGTGCAGGATCAGGACGGATATTCTGTAAAACATCCATCAAAGGAACAAAATTGTGTGACAGATGTTGGTAAAGTCGGGCAAAGGCCTGTTTGAGCAGGGTGCTTAAATGCTGGTAGGCACTGCGTCCCATGTCGACATAATAACTAACCCTGACCAGGCGTTTCTCCGCCCGTTGTGGAAACAGTCCGGAGATGAGTAAACACTGGTCGCCAATATCTCGTAACTGCTGTCGTGAGGCATGGTGTTTGAGGCGAAACTGCTGGAGATACTCGGGTGCCAGTGCCTGGACGGCTAATTGTGGGTTCTGGGTGAATCGGATCAGGGTAAAAATCAGATAACTTTCGAGTTCTTCATCAAGCTGGCAGCGGCTCTGATGTTCGGCTTGTTCAAGGATATGCTTCCACTGAGCTTCAATGGTGGGTTCCAGTAACAGATTCGGCGTCATAGAGTGCACCTCGTGAGCAGATGTCTACTCCTAATATAGAACAAAACAGGCCGGATTACTGAGACTTGGGCGGATTGCAGCGGTGATTTAAAGACGTTTTAGGGTATACTTGCGCACTCAAAAAAATACGACAATCTGAGCAAAATTAATGGCATATGATGTTTCAACGTTTCAGGGGCTAATCCTGGCACTACAGGATTATTGGGCGCAACAGGGCTGTGCAATATTGCAGCCGCTGGATATGGAAGTGGGTGCGGGGACATTTCACCCAGCGACATTCTTACGGGCCATAGGACCGGAGCCCTGGCGTTCCGCCTATGTACAGCCCTGCCGTCGACCGACTGATGGCCGTTTTGGTGAAAACCCCAATCGTTTGCAGCATTATTATCAGTTCCAGGTGGTGTTAAAACCCAATCCGGATGATATCCAGGAGCTTTATCTGGGCTCATTGAAAGCGCTGGGCTTTGACCCGCTGGTGCATGATATCCGCTTTGTCGAAGATAACTGGGAATCACCTACGCTAGGTGCCTGGGGCCTGGGCTGGGAAGTCTGGCTCAACGGCATGGAAGTGACTCAGTTCACTTATTTTCAGCAAGTGGGCGGTCTGGAATGTCAGCCAGTGACCGGTGAAATTACCTACGGACTTGAGCGCCTGGCAATGTATTTACAGAATGTCGAGAGTATCTATGACCTGGTCTGGACGCGTGGACCACAGGGCGTCGTGACCTATGGTGATGTGTTCCACCAGAACGAAGTCGAAATGTCCCATTACAATTTCGAACAGGCGGATATTGAATCGTTGTTTGCCTGGTTTGATACCTGTGAGAAAGAAAGTCAGCACCTGATCGAACAGGGGCTTGCGTTACCGGCCTATGAAATGGTGTTGAAAGCCTCGCATACGTTTAATTTACTGGATGCCCGTCATGCAATTTCGGTGACCGAGCGACAGCGCTATATTTTGCGCGTACGTACCTTGTCACGTGCCGTTGCCCAGGCCTATTACGATGCTCGCGAAGCACTTGGCTTCCCCATCTGTGAGTCTGCAAAGGAGGGCAATTAAATGAGCACACGTGATTTATTAATCGAGATTGGTACTGAAGAGCTGCCACCTAAGGCATTAAATAAGCTCAGTACAGCTTTTGCACAGGGTATCGAGAAAGGTCTTACTGAAGCCAATGTAGGTTTTGGTGCGGTGCAGGCCCATGCCGCTCCTCGCCGTCTGGCGGTAATTGTCACAGATGTGGCGGAAGCCCAGCCTGATCGCAATGTAGAAAAACGCGGGCCAGCTTTAAAGGCTGCATTCAGCGATGATGGTTGCCCAAGCAAGGCGGCTCAGGGTTTTGCCAGTTCCTGCGGTGTCAGTGTCGATGAACTGGAAACGCTGAAGACAGATAAAGGTGAATGGTTGGTGTTTCGTAGTCAGGAGCAGGGACAGCCGACTGAATTACTGGTTGCGGATATCGTGAATCAGGCATTGGCAAAATTGCCGATACCTAAGCGCATGCGCTGGGGTGCACGCACAGAAGAATTTGTCCGTCCCGTGCACTGGGTAGTGTTGTTATTTGGCAGTGATGTCATTGATGCAGAGATACTGGGTGTCAGCACCGGTAATGAAACCCGAGGTCATCGTTTCCATCATCCAGCTGCTATTGCGCTGAATTCTGCTGCTGATTATGTGACAAAACTGGAAAATCCTGGCTATGTGCTGGTCGACATGGAGCAACGTAGCGAAGCGATTCGGCAGCAGGCAGAAGAGGCGGCGGAAAAGTTGGGTGGTCGAGCACACATCGATGAAGACTTGTTGCAGGAGGTGACGGCACTGGTTGAGTGGCCCGTGGCAGTAGCTGGCGATTTTGATGAGCATTTCCTGGAAGTGCCCAAGGAATCTCTCATTTCATCCATGCAGGATCATCAGAAATACTTCCCCGTACTGGATACTGAAGGCAAGCTGATGCCGCATTTTATTACCATCAGCAATATTGATAGTCATGATATGTCCCAGGTTAAGGAAGGTAATGAACGTGTGATTCGTCCACGTTTGTCTGATGCGGCCTTTTTCTGGGCACAGGATTGTAAGCATCCGCTAGAGACGCATATGGCGGCACTGGACAAGGTGGTGTTCCAGAACAAGCTGGGCTCATTAGGTGATAAGAGTCGGCGAGTGGCAAAAATTGCCAAGAAAATAGCCGAGGAGCTGGGTGCCAACAAAGATCATGCTCACCGTGCCGCTCTGTTGTCAAAATGCGACTTAATGACGGAAATGGTGTTCGAATTTACTGACCTCCAGGGCATTATGGGCCGTTACTATGCCATCAATGATGGTGAGCCCGGTGATGTGGCGATTGCACTGGATGAACAGTACATGCCACGTTTTGCAGGTGACGAGCTGCCAACAACCATGACCGGGCAGATTCTGGCCGTGGCCGATAAGCTGGATACCCTGCTGGGCATTTTTGCCATCGGTCAGAAACCAACCGGTGAAAAAGACCCCTTTGCATTACGCCGTGCAGCACTGGGTGTATTACGTATCATCATCGAGCGTGAACTGATGCTCGACTTGCGTGAGATTCTGGGTTTTGCCGCCGATGCCCTGAGTGATGTGGTTGACGCCCAGTCTGCCATTGATGAAGTGCTGGAATTCATGCTCGAGCGCCTGCGAGTCTACTATACAAATCAGAATATCAGCGCTGATGTTTATGAAGCCGTCGTTGTATTGCAGCCGACCAGTCCGGTTGATTTTGACCGCCGCATTCATGCCGTTAACAGTTTCCGTAAGCTGGCAGAGGCAGAAAGCCTGGCGGCAGCCAACAAACGTATCGGTAATATACTCAAAAAAGTCGATGTGCAGCCGGCTGATAAAGTTGATGAGACTTTGTTACAGGAAGCTGCTGAGCAGCGATTGCACCAGCAGTTACAGCAGCTGGCCGCAGAGGTGGCACCGGCATTTGAGCAGGGTGATTACAAAACCGGGTTGCAGCAACTTGCCGGATTACGGGAAGCAGTAGATGGCTTTTTTGATGACGTCATGGTGATGGCGGATGATGAGGCGTTGAAACACAATCGCATTACCCTGCTGGGTCAGTTGCGGGATCTGTTCATGAAAGCTGCGGACTTGTCTCGGCTGCAGTCATGAAACTGATTATTCTGGATCGAGACGGCGTTATCAATTACGACTCTGATGATTTCATCAAGTCGGTTGATGAATGGCAGCCGCTTCCAGGAAGTTTACAGGCCATGGGGCGACTGTGTCAGGCAGGCTATACCCTGGTAGTGGCAACCAATCAGTCAGGGATTGCCCGGGGACTGTATGATCTGGAAACCCTGCATGCCATGCACAGCAAAATGGCTCGCATGCTGGAGCCCTATGGTGGTTATGTGGAGGCGGTGTTCTTTTGCCCTCATGGACCCAAAGATGGCTGCAACTGTCGTAAGCCACGTGATGGCATGTTTCAGGATATAGCTGCCCGATACATACAAGACCTAACTGGCGTGCCCGCCATTGGTGATTCCTTGCGTGACTTGCAGGCGGCGCGTACAGCCGGTGCTCAACCCATTCTGGTGAAAACAGGCAAGGGTAAGCGTACCCTGGCCAGTGCACAGCCAGAAGAGCTGGAAGATGTTCCTGTATTCAATAATTTAGCTGAAGTGGCTGAAATGCTGTTAGCGGAGACAGATTTGTGAGTGATGTACGTATCCCTTCTAAACCTGTACTTTATATTCGTTCTATTATTTACTGGGCATTTAGCCTGCTCTGGCTCGCCCCCGTTGTAACCACTGAATTGTTAGCCTTTGCCTTTCCGGTTCGGGTGCGATATGCGATTGCATCAAGCTGGGCAAAAGGATCGTTGTTGCTGCTTAAGTGGATATGCAAGCTGGATTACCGAGTAGAAGGGCTGGAAAACCTGCCTCAGGGTGCAGCTATTGTGATGTGCAAACACCAGTCAACCTGGGAAACCCTGGTGTTACAGAAACTATTGCCACAGCAACGCTGGGTATTGAAACGTGAGCTACTGAAGCTGCCGATTTTTGGCTGGGGCCTGGCCTTGTGCGAACCCATTGCGATTGATCGTGATGCCGGTCGTAAAGCGGTTGTGCAACTGGTGGATCAGGGCAGTGAAAAACTGGCGCAGGGATATTGGGTCATTATTTTTCCTGAAGGTACCAGGGTTCTTCCAGGTAAAAAGGAGCGCTACAAATCAGGCGGTGCCATACTCGCATCCAAGGTGGATTATCCTGTTGTACCTGTGGCGCATAATGCCGGAGAGTTCTGGCCCAGGCACAGTTTGATAAAATGGCCAGGTACTATCACGGTATCATTTGGTCCGGCAATACAGGCCTATGGCCGCAAACCCGATGACATCAAAGAAGAGGTCCAGGGCTGGATCGAAAACAAGATGTCTGAGATTAATGACCCATCACGCTGGAATCGCTAAGTATCCGGCTACGGCATTCGTAATTAATCACAGTAAAAGTCAGCATTCTGGCTGAAACCCTCACCAGCTTGAGCTATATATTGAGTATTAAAACAATTATAGCGAGTAGTTGATCATGATTGATGACCTTAAGGGCGATGAATCATGGCGTATGTTCAGAATCATTAGCGAGTTCACTGAAGGTTTCGATAAATTATCCGATCTTGGATTTAGTATTTCCATTTTTGGTTCAGCACAGACTTTACCGACAGATAGCTATTATCAAAAAGCACAAAGTCTTGCCAGCAAGCTGGCAACTGAAGGCTATTCGATTATTACCGGTGGTGGTCCGGGTATTATGGAAGCAGCCAGTAAAGGCGCAAAGGAAGCGGGAGCCAAATCAGTTGGACTCAATATTGAGTTACCCCATGAGCAGATACCCAATCCCTATCAGAATGTGAAATTGGAGTTTCGTTACTTTTTTGTGCGTAAAGTAATGTTTGTAAAATACTCGATGGGATATGTGTGTATGCCTGGAGGATTTGGTACGCTCGATGAGTTTTTTGAATCATTGACCCTTATGCAAACCAATAAGATTTATCCAATGCCATTGATCTTGTTTGGTCAAGATTACTGGGGTGGATTGTATGACTGGATTGAAAATACATTGCTAGACCATGGTGCGATATCAGAAGATGATTTGAAATTGGTACATATAACGGATGATGAGGATGAAGTGATAGAGGTGATAAATAAACACCGAGAATGGAAATTAGAAAAAATCAGAAATGGGGAGAGCGATCATTAGACAGGGTAGAAATTCAAATAGCGTGATAATGATTTGGTGTTAAAAATGTATGCCATTTATGATCATGGCTAATAAATATAATAAGCAATCACAAATTACAGGCTGTAAGTTATCTAGCTATTAAATAATTTATGTTGGTCGATATTTGTTGTAGTAGTAGCTAACCAGTTAAGTTAAAAAATTTTGTTGTCTGTAATACTTCGCAATTAAATATGCCGCATTAGAGTGTGTGAAATAACGAATATGATTCGTGCTGTTTGGGTGATTAGTTGAATGTAGATGAATAGTTATGGGTTATGGGCTGGCAGTTAACAGCCGCATTCAGTCATTACTAATAAAGTAAAAATGGTTTGGATTTAAGGGAGGGGTTCGTTGATGACATCTCGGATACTGGAGATTAGGAGAATGTCTTGGAACGTATTCTAATTGTTGAAGATAGCAAGATGTTGATTCGAGTTTTGACTCACATGTTGAAGTTTGAGCTCGGTTTTTCTGCAGTAGTCTGTGAGTCGATGGCAGATGCGAAGAAGTTGCTAGAGAGTGGAGATACAGATTTTCTTGCAGCAACCCTCGATCTAACACTGCCCGATGCGCCTAATGGGGAAATCATCGACTACGTGCTTGCTTATAATATTCCTTCAATCGTGCTCACATCAAGCTTTGATGAGCAGCGTAGAGAAGAGATTCTAAACAAGAGTGTGGTCGACTATGTGGTGAAGGAGAGTCGTTACTCGTATGAGTATGTGATTCGTCTTATCGGACGGTTAGACCGGAATCGTTTTATCACGGCTTTGGTGGTCGATGATTCAATGAGCGTGCGTGGCTATATAAAATCATTGTTACTACAGCACAATTTTCGAGTGATTGAGGCAGCGAGTGGTGAGCAAGCATTAACCACATTACGCGCTAACCCAAAAACCCGATTGATCATAACCGACTACAATATGCCGGGTATGGATGGATTTCAGCTAACCACCACTATCCGCAAAGAATTTGATAAAAGTTCAATGGCGATTATCGGTCTCTCAGGTCAGGGTTCTCCGACCCTTTCTGCAAAGTTCATCAAAAATGGTGCAAATGACTTTCTTACCAAGCCATTTTCACACGAAGAACTGTATTGTCGAGTAATGCAGAACATGGAAGCGCTGGAGCATATCGAGGAAATTCGTGATGCAGCCAACCGTGATTATCTGACACATTTATACAATCGTCGTTATTTTTTTGAAAATGGCGGTACAATATTTGATAGTGCAATTACAGCGAAGACGCCACTCACAATCGCGGTAATGGATATTGATTTCTTCAAAAAAATTAATGATAGTTACGGGCATGATGCAGGCGATTTAGTATTAAAGAGCATAGCTGTAGCATTGACTGAGCACTTCGGTGAGGAGATTGTGGCAAGATTCGGTGGTGAGGAGTTCTGTATTCTGTTTGATGGGATTGGTCTAGAGGATGCTGAGGGCCGCCTTGATAGGTTCAGAGAAATTATCGAGCAATCCAGTGTCGAGACAGATGCTGGGGACATTCAGTATACTCTCAGTATTGGTGCTACTGACACCATCGGTAAAACGCTTGATGAGATGATAAAAAGAGCCGACGAATATCTCTATCTGGCCAAGGATCGTGGCCGCAATCAGCTGGTTAGTGGATAGGATGATGAATGATACAGATAATAAGTCAACGTACGATTTATGACTTAAGAGAAAATTTATTATTGTTGTGATGATTTCTCTGACACGTGCTTACAATCATTTCAGCCAGGTAGAACCCAAAAGCATGTAACTAATTAGTTATGATTTTAATCGACATTACTATTCAGTCCTGCATCTTTGCATGCTATCTTAAAGCAGCCCGGGCATATACCATGACTGAATTCTGCTTCTGAATGTTTAGATAAATAAGTTTCTAATTTATCCCATGCGCCTTTATCATCTCGAATGCTGTGACAATATGAACAGATTGGAATAATGCCCTT
>JBFFSQ010000096.1:0-10974 GCA_041572275.1 Gammaproteobacteria bacterium | reverse complement strand
TAGCGTTGAGCTATGTTCCGGTAACCTCGCAATCATGGTCAATAGTTGACGTTAGACTCGGGATTTTGCGTATCTGCCTTTCGTACAGACTTGCCTTTATCACAACATTTTTTGTATTGGAATGGGAATATATACTAAAACATTATAAATGCAAAGGATTCATAAAAATTAAACTAAGACATACGTCTTACGACCAGATAGCCACACCCATCAGTCTTAGCCAGGTAAAACCTGCAATGAACCCATCACTCACCTGCTCGAATCTAATAATAAGAACAGGCCCTTGTTTAGCTATAGAGAATCTAGTAACCATCCCGGAATCAGGCAATATGTAGATTCCTGACTATACTTATTTACAGGATTTACACCATGGCAAGGAAACCTGGAGTTTGAGGTTTGAGAATACATTAGCAGGTACATATGAAATACCCGTTTTTACTGCTTATAGCTGCGCTACCCTTATCTGTAGACTGCCATGCTGAATTACGTCCACAAACTGCAACTGACAGCTCAGAAATCCAGGCCATGCTGGATAAGCAGCAAACAGAAATTATTGACTTAAAAGACCGTATACACCAGCAAGAGACATCATCTAAAGACTACAACCCGCTAGCTATAAGCGGCTTCTTTGATGTCACCGCTCATACAACTGATAACTCAGATCATCCATTTGACCTGGGCAGTCTTGAGCTAGACATCGAATTTGATTCAGCCGAGAATTTTTCTGTCAGCTCTGCTTTGGTCTGGGATGGTGATGCAGCCGAAGTGGCCGTAGCGGTACTTGATTATCATTCCTATGACCAGAACGTTCCTGCCCGAGGCCAGATATTCGACGAGCCTGGCTATCACATCCAGTTTGGGCGATTCGACATCCCCTTTGGTATTGATTATGAGCTGTTCGCCGCGGCAGACCGGCCCAATATTACGGCACCTCTGACAACCGAACACATCCAGAATGGTGGTTTCGGAGGTGATGGCATCCGTATCTATGGCAACTGGTCCAATATCGATTATGCATTGTACTGGACCAATTCATTATTTGAAGACACAGGTAACAGCATCGGCACCCGAGTTGGTATTTTTCCTGGACGCGATCCTTTTCGGGTACATAAAAAAGACTCTGATCGTAACTTTGTGATCGGGCTGTCCTACATTAATGATTATGACGCAGACGATAACATACGCAATAAAGTGAGTGGACTCGATATTACCTGGCGCTTCAGCATTGCCGAGATCACCTATGAAAAGATGCAAATAGACAACCCTGAACAGATTGTGCGACCTGAAGACTTATCACTGGCTGGCCCTGCCAATGAATCCGGCAGCAATATCAGCCTACTCCTGGACTTTGATCCAGTATCATTTTATATAGGCTACGGTGAATGGGATCCTGAATTCTCAGCCGAAATCGCCCCAGATGATGACACAAGCAGCTATACCGTCTCAAAACTCAAACGATATACCATCAGCGGCCGTTATATAATTGATGATAACCTACAGATCAAACTCGAATATTTTTCACATAGGGACACGTCAACACAGTCTCCCAGTTTTGAAGATGAGCGACTAACCTTTCAAATGGTTGCAAGCTTTTAAATCGCCAGGTTGAATTATGCATATTGTCCTCAATAATTCTCATACTAATTTTAACAAGGCTCTAACAATACTCCTGTTGATACTCGGTACATTCACTACTGGCCTGGTAACAGCTAATAACCCTCATCAATTAATAACAGAATTAAACGCAGACAACGAGAGCTGCATGGGCTGTCATAAGGCAATCATAAATACAGCATCGCAGGATACTGGTAAACTAATTTTACCTGATATGAACAACTTCATCGTGGATGCGACCAATATGTGCATCGGCTGTCATGGTGATGACAACATAAGCCATATTGTCGGCATTACACCTGACTATACCGTACCCGCAGATTTACCGTTAAATAGCGACAGCCAGATAACCTGCCTGACCTGTCACTACACGCACGGAAGCTTGAAAAGTGACAAACCCACTGCCAGCTCAAGCTTTCTTGACTTGATGTTTAATCGTGAACGTTTATCCAAAAGCTATACACTAAGAAGAAACAATGCAGATGGTGACCTCTGCCTGGCATGTCATTCAAATCAGTGAGAAAAGTATGAGTAACAACAAAAAAAGACAAACCGTTTATATACAGAAAGATTTCCAAAGACGCTCAATACTTGTAGTTATTTTAATAATTACAGCATCTGGCTTACTTTCTGCCGCACTACTCTACTTCCTGCTTTCGAGTGAGCTTAGCGCTCAACTACAAGCTGCTCATCTACAAATTCAGGACACCTGGGATCGCCTGGCACCGGCTGTCATCTTTGGTAATATAATCACCGTTCTAGTGACAAGTATTGCTGCAGCTGTTGCTGTACTCTATCAGAGTCATAAGATTGCAGGCCCCATGTATCGACTCGAAAAAGTATGCGATGAAGTTGCCAATGGTAACCTGAGCCCAATAACCTCACTTCGAAAAGCTGACCAGTTAACAGCTTGCCGCCGCTTTTGAAACCATGGTGACGAACTTACGAGATAAAGATACTGAAAGAACAAAAATTATTAATGAGTCATTAGCTATTCTCAATAATTTAGAAACCTCATCCGATGGCAATGATTCGGAATCACTCACAACAGTTAAATTGAAACTGGAAAGATTACTCGGCGGGTAATTAACTTAAATAAACATCCGAACCTGAGATATTAAATATCAGTGTAGCTTAGGCGTCGGATCTCTAAGTACCAGACTGGGTTCAGAGAAGCTGCCCAACCGTTCAATAAAATCCAGTGTTTCCATGATAGGTGATCCACGGAAGAACTGTGTCATCGGGCGGTCCATCCAGATACGATCTGAATAGATATATAACTCATACGGTGTGTCACCAACTCCATCCTGATTCAAGTCAAAACCCTGGTAGGTATCCCAGTAATTATCAACCCAGACATTATCAAGAGCTGTGGTTGCAGCACTGACTCGGACATCTGCAATATTCTGCTCAAAACGATTTTGCTTAATGATGTGACCACCTTTCTCACCATAGAAATACAGTGCTACATCATTATAGGCAAAACGGTTGTTAATGAGTGATAGTATATTTTCCGGATGTACTGGAGCATTAGCAGTGACACCCACTGCACAATGCAATATTTCATTATTCTCGACACGTACACCACTGCTCTCCTTGAATGCCAGCGCCGCACCTGAAAAACTACGTAAGTGACTAATACGATTAGATTGTATTAACAGGTCATTGGAATAGAACAACAGAATACCGGTTCCGTTATTCTCAATATGATTAGCGATAATTTCATTCTCATGAGCAAATACCAGCTGAATTCCAACACGACTATCCTGAATATGGTTACCCAGCAGCTGATTATTTGAAGAATTAGTTATAAAGATATCCCTCACAGATTCAATGTTATTGTTTTCAATACGATTTTCGTGGCTATTCCACAAGCGCACACCATCACCGCGCATACTGGGTTCCACTGCTTTGGAACGGATATAATTTTTCCGTACCATATTCTCTGAAGCACCTCGCAGATGAATACCGAACAGCACATCGTCAATTTGGTTATTTTCGATGATATTGCCATCGGATTCGATCAATATACCTGCATCGACCTGATCATGTGACTCCCCAGAACCCGTCATATGCAAACCGCGAATCACGCTGTGCCCAGCCTTCAGTGTCAACACAGTGCCTGTACCCTCGTTATCCAGAATCACCTCGCCATTACCTTCAATCGTAATGGGACGTGAGATAATGACGGGCCCCGAATAACGACCGGGTGGTGGTCGTAACACCCCACCTTCAGGGGTAAGTTCAACAAACAGCTGTAGTGGCGGCCAGGCTTGAGCTGGATAAATAACCAGACCCGCCAGGAAAACAATCATAAACCGGTAGCAAGTCCTCATAGCCTGGCCTTGTTTACATCTTCGGCAACAGGTCTATATGCCAAATACGAACTTACTGTCAGTTTGAAGTACGTGTAACCATATAAACTACACATCAGATTGCTATAGATTATTTCCGGGAATGTCATTTTATAACTGCAACAAACCAGTTAGGTGTTGACTCACATCAAGCCATACGAAAAATAGCTTCATGAGCCGACAGGCATTTAAAGCCATGAGGTATACCAATAACCATTCACTCTACCAAGGAACCGCCAATCAAATTGATCAATTCTTTGAACCGACACGTCATTAACTGGTCGATTTTGTATATAAGCGCAATTAACTACGGGGCAATTTAACTGTAAAATTCATGACCAGCTTCACTGAAAAATGACAATTGAACCGTAAGAACAAGTTGCATGACACTAACATTAATTAGTCATGATATTAATGGCGTACGTTGTCTCAAGGCCTGATAAAAAATATACACACTCAAAGATGATATTACATGCTTAAGGCTATGACCTGAAATATAGGCTAATTCATCAAATATCTGCTGATCTAGCAACTCAAATACCTTGGCCAGCCAGTAACAACTCATCATTAGCCAAAAATACATCGATGGTATAAAGCATGGCCGATACAACCATAAGATCAATGGGATAAAAATCATCGGTATAAATTGAACCAGAACATAGCCTCTTAAGTCTCCCTGCTGGAGCGACTCAGTATACGACCAGTAAAGCACAGAAAACACACCCGCCACTAACAAGGGTATCAGCATCCATTGAGCAACTTGTTCATGGACGTATTCAGCAAGAATAATGGTAAACAGAGCCATGAACGTGATGCTCATAGCCAGCCGATCCCAAAACAAACGTTCATTGGACGGCTCTAGATGATAATAAGCAGACCCAATCGCCACCAGGACAACTCCAACAAAAAATAACCGATACACATATCTAAGCGATGAAATCAGTGCCAGTTTTGGTTGTTTCCATAACTGGAAAACACCCATCAGACCGAACATTAAATATGGAAAATTACTCAGGACATTGAAGGCGTTTGGGATAGCCAGCAATGTACGCTGGTCGGAAAAATTATGATAGCCGCTATCCTGGGGAATGGACGGTACCCACAGTAGTGTAAAGATAATGACCAATACAGCTGTCAGCAATAGAAAACAGGCCCGTATATTCATCTAGGTGTTCCATGACAGAATTAGCCTGACATAAGCTGTGACAAAATTTCAGTTTAGCCAGTCAACGTTGCAATTGGGTCGGCCTTCATATCAGCATATGCTGGATGCTGGCTAATTTCTTTAATTGCTGCCTTGTAATGCCCACGCAATGACTTTTTCAACTGCGGCAGAACCTGGCGCTGAGGAATATTTTTTAATACGCAGAATATCGCCAGCGCATAGGTTGATTCGTATTGATTGAGATACCCTGTCCTCTGGGCAGATCCACCACAACTGCCACAACCACCTGACTTAAAGGTATAGGCACTATTGGCCATAATGACACCAAAGCCCATGAAAATTGCCAGTAACTCAGTAGCCTGTGGCCAGTAATCTTTGCCACCGGGTGGCATTTCGTCTGCGGTCGTTGCCAGGTAATGTGCCAGGGTATGAATATAGCCCGCAATAAGTGCCTCTGGATTATTTAGCTGATCAGGACTGTACTGGATCAGCAACATTTCTTCATCACGAACCTGCTCCAGCCTAATTCCACCCTTACCTCGTATATCGCCTTCAATACGAATCCGAGGCTGGGCATCTTCATTCAGGCATAGGCGATGATCCAGCAATCGTGTCGGCCAGTGTGCAAGGCCAGCATACTCCTTGACCTGATTAAAAATCAGTTCTGCCATCGCCTGCATATTATCGACGCGACCGGGGAAATAATCATTGGTTGGCAACACCAGCATGGTTTCATTAAAAAAGACCTGCCGATCAAAATTTACGAGTGCCCAACGATAACTCTCAAACAACCAGCTCACAGCTTCACTATCGAGTACTGGATTGGCATTAAATATACGGAACAACATATTTTCTGATGTGAATAACCCTGGCCTATGAATAGGGCCATTATATACAGTTCCAGCAACTATCGTCAGCCCTGGCAATATGCCCCATTATCATCCTGTACGACATATACAAGAACCACACCCGAATCATTGGCCTCAATTAAGCGGCTATCACCTGAGATCTCACTTGAGGGTCAACTCTACGGGGCTGGCGATTTGTTTGTGCCGCCCAAAATTTCTCATGAAAATAAAAAGCAACCGTATTTATGGCTGGCTCAACAAGCGCCACTGCCCCGCCCACAAGAACACTACCGGTGAACGCATAAGCAACTGTAAAAGCGATTAAAAAATGCATAACAGCGAAGGTAATGGTTTTTTTCATCTCGATTCTCCAGTATCTGTGCCACAATTCATGAGTTACAGGATAATCATTATTGCATAATAATAAAATTCGATTATATCTATACTTTTAATCGTTAATAGCTATTATTTGATAACCGAATACCAAAACCCTATTCAGTCAATTGATTACCTGATAGCCCAACTTTTAACTGGAGGAAAATTGCGTGATTTCACACATCTACAAATGGATAGATATTCATACTGCGATATCTCTTAATATGCCGATATGAAAGGGCAAAATGTTCTCAAAACCAATTCCCTGATGATCATCGCAGCGGTGGTCCTGACTCTTACGCTTGCATTTTCTGTTTACTACAAAAATCAACTGGCTCAGAGTGAGCGTATCATTGCCGAGCTAGAACTCGATCAGAGTTGTGACCTGCATAACGAGGCCTGCAGTCTGAATTTACCTAACGGTGGCAGTGTCCGTTTTTCGATTGAACCACGTCCCATTCCCCTACTACAGACCATCAACCTAAAAGTTGACACTAAATCCATCGATGCAAAGGCTGTAACCATTGATTTTCAGGGCACTACCATGAACATGGGCCTGAATCGATTTGGTTTAAAAAGTACCGGTGCAGGCAGTTTCCAGGGAACCGGCGCCTTACCCGTCTGTATCCGCAACAGTATGGAATGGAAAGCTCAGGTGATGATCAAAACCTCTGAAGGGGTCTATATTGCACCCTATACCTTTGTGACTCAGAAGTAACATGAACAAAAGCCTCGCCGTCATCGTTGTGGCCCTATCTGGAATCCTGCTCTGGGTCTTATTTGCCTGGCAGCCTACAACAAAGCAGCACAATGAACTGGCCACTACCAGTACCATGCAGGGCGGTGACTTTACTCTACAGTCGCATCAGGGTCCTGTGTCACTCAGTGATTTACGTGGCAAAGTTGTACTCATCTACTTTGGATACACATGGTGTCCGGATATTTGCCCCACCAATCTCAGCATGATGGCTGGTGCCCTCAGCCAGCTCAGCGAAATAGAAGCAAACAAAGTTCAAGGTATATTCATCAGTGTTGATCCTGATCGTGACAGCATTGAACGCCTTCATACCTACACTCACTATTTCCACGAATCCATACTTGGTTTAACTGGAAACGCTGATGAAATCAAAGCGATCACCGATCGTTATGGTGTGGCCTACCAGATCGTAAAACAGGCTTCAGAAACAAACTATGTTGTTGACCACTCTTCTGAAACCTATGTGGTATCACCCAACGGCAAACTGGTTGAAACACTCCCCCATGCTGCATTACCAGAACAAATTTTGGCGGCAATCAAACGCCATGGAAGCTTTGATTAGCAATTAATTTAGTCTTAATGGCTATATCAATGACTGCATACTGCACACCTTCAGCAGTACCCGCTATCAGATGATTTTGAGCTACAAGACAAATCCTTATCCTCGCCAAAGTATGAATTAGAACCCTCACTATTAGTCTGATTATACAGGTGCCATTATGAAGAACTTCAAATACATACAACTCATCCTTGCGATCACACTGTTTTCGACATTGAGCCTTTCCCATGCCGAAACACCCGCCAGTGAAAGTATCCACGTTAAAGATCCCTATGCTCGTGCCGTACCGCCGGGACAACCCAACAGCGCCATATTTTTACAACTGGAGAATACATCAACGACTGCACACTCTCTCATCAAGGTTAGCAGCAATGTGTCAAAGACTGCTGAGTTGCACGCCCATATTCATGAAGGTGGCATGATGAAAATGCGTCGCATCGATAAAATTGATATTCCTGCTCAGGGCCAGACCAAACTACAGCCCGGCGGCCTGCATATTATGCTCGTACAGCTACAACAGACACTGAAAATTGGTGACATCGTTATCGTCACGCTGGAGTTTGAAGATAACAGTGAAATAACTGTTCAGGCTCCAGTACGAAAAATCATGATGAAAGGCATGATGATGGACATGGGTAAGATGAAACACTAAGTCTGTCCTGAGATGTACATCAGTACACACCTCAGCACACAATGAACATGTCATGACATGGCTCGGCAAGGGAGTGCCAAACCAGGTTATTAGGCAAGCAACCAGACCATTGCTTCTTCTCTATTCAGAAAAGGGCGAGTTTTAAAGCCAATTCCAAAATTTACAAGCTCAATGAACTTCCACTTTTCATAATCAGTTTCGTTTACCAGTAATGCAACACGCGCATTTTTTGCATTGGGTGCACTTTTTTCACTAATTTCTCTGGGCAGGCGAGCACTGACATCAACATCAAAAGTGAATCGTGTATCGATCAGGTCATAAAAGGCATGATAAGCCAATTCAGCGGATAAAGCCCATACCTTGCCTGATACAGACTTGTAATCATCTTCTGTAATAATACCTGAGACCACAACAAAGATTGCCTGCAGATCATGATCAATGCGAATATCATGTTCAATCATCTATAAATTCGACTTATTATTTTTGTTTATTCAATTTATGCTTAATGATCGCTATAATACCGCAAAAACTTCAGGAAATACGTATGCAATGGTTGGATCGGATCACATTTTCAACATTATTGATTATTGCTCTTGCTCTGGGTCTCGCCCCATTTGCACCTGAGCCGCATTTAATACAAAAAATTAAAATGTTAATTGATGGATCATTAACACGACCATTGGACATCTTTGATCTTTTCTTGCATGGCACACCCGCTGTGCTTCTGATATTAAAAATCATTCGAATGCAGACACAGAAGAAGGCCTGATAAATATTCATCAGGACTACTGATCTGATCGATTGTTAGGTTATTAAATGCACTAAATCATCTGACCAGTCCCAGGATTGAATTCGTATCCCAGTATTCTTATTTTGTGATCGGCATACCCATCAGTGGCCAAATAATACCGATTGCCAACGCCACAACAGCCATCAATACAATACTCGCTGGAATACCCGCCATAAAAAACTGCCCAGTAGTGAACTGTTTAGAATCATAGGCAATTGCATTTGGCGCAGCACCAACCAGCAATAGAAAGGGGCAGGCTGAAACAATCAGGGCTGAATACAACACCACATCCGGCGCTACGCCCAGATAAGGCGCAATGACCAGTGCTACCGGCAATGAAATCGCAATAGCCGCAACATTCATAATAAAGTTAGTCATTACCATCACAAAGAAAGAAATACCCAGAACAAAGATAAACCAGTTGGCATCTTTGAACATCGCCAGCCAGTTTATCGCCAACCACTTAGCCGCACCAGTTTCCCACAAACAGAAACCAATACTCATAGCACCGGCAAACAGCAGGACAATATTCCAGGGAATCTGTTCCAGTTCTTTAATCGTTAAGATTCTGAACAGGAAAAAGATAATAGTAGACAGCAGAACAACGGAAGTCTTATCGATGAAAGCCATAGCGGGTATAAATGACTTCAACGACAGGGTAATAATGACCAACAGCACCACCACAGCAACAAAGATTTCATCTCGTGTAATAGGACCCGCTTCTTTATACAGGCGTTTAGCTTTTTCACGTAAACCCGGGATTTCAGATTTTTCAGGTTTGAACATGATCATCATCATAATCCAGCACAGGAACACCATGATCCAGCCAATCGGAAACATGTAATAACTGAGTTCAAAAAATGATATATTGCGTTCAACAATATCATTGAAAAAACCGATGGCGACTGCACCCCGTGCAGCACCTAACAGTGTAATCATACTGCCAGCACCTGCCACAAACGCCATTCCAATAAACAAGCCCTTACCGAATTTCGTTGGCTCATCACCTTCCCCATACAGGGAGTAAATAGCCATCAAGATGGGGAACATGGTGGCGGCTACTGCAGTATGTGCCATAAAGTGCGTCAGAAATGCAGTGATTATAAAACAGCCGAGATAAATCATACTGGTTTTTTCACCGACAACGGATAACATTTTATAAGACAGCCGTCGCGATAATCCAACCTTGGTAAACACCATGCCAATAACCAGGGAACCGAATATAAATAGCACCGATGGATCCATGAAATCATTAAATGCAGTCTTCGCTGAACGTATCAGAAACAATGCCTGAATAACACCAATGGCCAAACTGGTGACACCAATAGGCACCACTTCAAAGACCCACCAGGTACCAGCCAGAAGAAATAATGCAATTGCCGCTTTGCCCTCACGGCTTAATGGAAAATGTTCGCCCAAAGGATCAACAGCATCGGGTAGAGGGTCAGCAAGATAAAGCCAAAAGAAAAGAAATAGACCCAAAAATATAAATCCCAGGCGTTTAAGGTCGGGCTTGGTTATAGGAATGGTAAATTGTATATATTTTTCTTCTGTTGGTTCCACCATAACTCACACCTTGTCCTGTTTGGGCAGCCATTTTTTTTCGACACTGTCTGCAATGCGCTCGAACAAATCGACCAGACGTATCACGCCGATCACCCGATCGTCCTCTACTACGGGAAGCACAAGTACATCATTAGCAAGCATGATATAAATACATTTTGCGATATGATCTTTTAGCGATACATGATCTTCCATCAAGGTCATACATTCAGACACCGGTTTATGCAACTCATCATAAACCTTATTTGAAAAGCCCTCCTCCCACAAAGATGACAGTGCCGTCAAATCTTGACTAAG
>JBFFSQ010000095.1:0-11060 GCA_041572275.1 Gammaproteobacteria bacterium | reverse complement strand
TCCGTAGCTCGGCTTCTTTTTTCTCGGCTTTTTCCAGCGTTTCAATTTGTGGTTTGGTATCAAACCAGAAACCCAGTCCAAGCACGAGTATACACACCAGGATGATTGCGCCGATTTTAACGGGTTTGGGGGCTGTACCGAACTTTTTCAGGTCTTCAACGTCCAGGTCGTTGAGACTTTGTATTAATTCGCCTACATCAACTTCAGATAGCTTCATGTTTATTCTTCCGCTGCTTCTTTTGGTGCGGTTTGTTTGACACCGATGATGAACTCGCTGCCACGACCATCTTTACGTTTGGCTTCGATGATATTGAGTCGTGGTGAGGCTAGCCATAGAGAGGCATCAATGTTGCGCATGTAGGCGGATACACGACCATTGGATTCAGCAATACCGGTAAATGTCAGGCCCTGTCCCTGTTGTTGGATAGAGGTCAGGTAGATGCCGTCGGGCATGGTTCTGACAATATCCTCGAACACATGTACGATCTGTGGACGCCGTTGCTGCAAAGACTGGATGATTTCCATGCGGGAGAGCAGTTTTTCTTTGGTCTCTTCCAGGTCTCTGATTTCTTTTAATTCATTTTCAAGCTTGGCAATTTCTGATTCCAGAATGCTGTTCCTAAAATTCTGGTGCTCAATAATCTTGTTGAAGTTAACATGAACAAGTAAAACAATAGCCGCCGTTAGCAAGGCGGAAATCGTCAGCATGGTTACAAATTGCCGGGTTTGTTCCTTGCGGAGTTCTTCGCGCCAGGGTAGCAGGTTAATGCGTGCCATTAGTCAAAGCTCCTCATAGCCAGTCCGCAGGCAATCATCAGTGACGGGGCGTCATTGCTTAATGCCTGAGCATTTACCTTGCTGGACAGCTCCATATTGGCAAATGGGTTAGCGATTACCGTTTTTATCCCGAGTTGTGATTCAATCAATTCATCAATGCCGGGAATGGAGGCGCAGCCTCCAGCCAGTGCAATCATATCGACGGTATGGTGCTGGCCTGAGGTGTAGAAAAATTGCAGGAAGCGGCTCACCTGTTGTGACATGGTTTCCTTGAATGGCTCAAGCACCTCAGGGATATAGTTGTCAGGAAGGCCGCCAACCTTTTTCAGGCGTCCGGCTTCTTCATAAGCTAGGCCATAGCGACGCATGATTTCTTCCGTCAACTGCTTGCCGCCAAAGGCTTGCTCACGGGTATAGATTAATTCATTTCCTTCAACCACATTCAGGCTGGTCATGGTGGCGCCTATGTCAAGAATGGCTAGAAGGAAGGGCTGTTCATCTGTTTCAACATCGTCTTCTGTAGCACTACCAATGTCAGAAGAGGGAGTAATCATACGGGCGGCATTTTCAATCGTATAGGCTTCGACATCGACAATGGCTGTTTCCAGTCCAGCGATTTCGGCCGCTGCTGTTCGCAGTTCAACATTTTCACTTCTTGAGGCAGCTAGCAGGACATCGACTGTGTCAGGGTTGCCGCGAGTTTCACCTAGCACCTGAAAATCCAGATTGATCTCTTCCAGTGGGTAGGGAATGTATTGATCGGCTTCAAGTTCGATCTGGGCTTCCATTTCACTGTCATTCAACGTTGCTGGCATGGTGATGACTTTGGTGATGACTGCCGAGCCAGCTACAGCAAGGGCCGCTTTTTTGCATTTGCTGCCCGAGCGTTTTAGTGCTTTGATCAGGGTGTCGCCAACTGCTTCGACGTCCTGTATATTTTTTTCGACAACTGCATTGGCTGGCAAAGGTTCGACAGCGAGGCTTTCAACACGGTACCCTGTGTCAGTTTGAGATAGCTCAACTAGCTTGACCGAAGTCGAGCTGATATCTATTCCCAGTATGGGTGATTTCTTGCGTTTCAGTTGAAACACTCCGTCTTCCTCTTAATCCAGTGACTATAAGTAGTTATAGCTCTTTTATGCGTATTTGCATTAAATATTAGCTGCAAGTATCGAATAATACTAGCCTAATTTTTAAAATGATGTCGCTTGAAATGTATTCAGGGACTATAATTTCATCAAAATCTGGGGTGCCCAGGAGTCCGGGGCCAGGGAATTGTCATTTGAGCGCCAGGCATTTTCTTAAAATTTCAAGCACTTATCCTGATTGGATGCTCTAATATACTGTAATTTTAGTTTTACAACAGACGGCGTTAAAAAAATAGGCACTTTGCACTGTCTGCATGGGATTAAGTAATAATATGCAAAAATATATGAAATTTCTGCGAATTGGATTAAAAATTTTTTTTGCAGGACTAGTATTAGGGCTCACGACACTGGTTGGCCTCTATCTGTATCTGGAGCCAGATCTACCTTCTATTGAAGGCCTTAGTGATGTTCAGCTTCAGGTGCCATTAAGAATTTACAGTAAAGAAGGTGCGCTGATCGCAGAATACGGTGAAAAACGCCGATCACCGAAAATGCTTGAAGAGATTCCGGAGACATTGCGTCAGGCGTTTCTAGCTGCTGAAGATGATCGCTTCTACGAGCATCCAGGTGTTGATTATCAAGGTATATTGCGAGCTGTTGTGCACTTGATGAAAACTGGTAAGCGGGGCCAGGGCGGTAGTACTATCACCATGCAGTTGGCGCGTAATTTCTATTTGAGTAGTGAAAAAACCTATGGTCGAAAGCTCAACGAGATTTTTCTATCTTTAAAAATTGAGCAGCAGTTGAGTAAAGATGAAATTCTTGAGTTGTATCTGAATAAGATCTATCTCGGTAATCGGGCCTATGGTGTGGCTGCGGCTGCACAGGTGTATTACGGGAAGGAATTGTCTGAACTGGATTTGTCTCAAGTGGCGATGATTGCTGGCCTGCCGAAAGCGCCGTCTCGTTATAACCCGATCATCAACCCTGAACGGGCCCTCACACGTCGCAATTATGTTCTTAATCGTATGGCAGAGCTGGCGTATATTTCAGAATCTGATTTACGTTGGGCGCTTGCGCAGCCTGTAACGGCTGGCTTACATGATTCTCCGGTTGAATTGTCGGCATCATATGTCGCTGAAATGGTGCGAGCAGAGATCTCCAGTCAGTTTGGAGAAGAGGCTTACACAAAAGGTTTACGGGTTTATACAACTATCGATAAGCACCTACAGGAAGCCGCCAATGAAAGTGTGCGTAAGAACCTGTTGGCCTATGATCAGCGTCATGGTTATCGTGGTGCTGAACGGCATATAGAAATTGCGGCTTCACAGAACGGTGCTGTAGAACTGCCTTTGTCACCAGCTGCGAATGAACAAGCGCAGGCAGAGCCTTCTATTGAAATTGTAGAAGACACACGCACTGATAGCGAAATCTGGGAAGAATCTCTTGAAGACATGAATGGCTATGGCAACCTGCTGCCTGCATTGGTGATTGAACTAGGGGAACAAAATGCCAGAGTCTATTTGAAAGGGGGGCGACTGATCAATCTGGAGTGGTCGGCACTATCCTGGGCGAAGCCTTATATTGATGTTAACACGCAGGGTAAGGAGCCTGAAACGGCTGCTGAAATTTTGTCAGTTGGCGATATTATTCGTATTTATCGACATGAAGATGGTCACTGGCGTCTAGGTCAGATACCTGAGGTGCAGGGGGCGTTGACGTCACTGTCACCCAATGATGGTGCCATCAAGGCGCTGGTCGGGGGGTTCGATTTTCATCAGAGCAAGTTCAATCGTGCAGTACAGGCGAAACGCCAGGCCGGTTCAAGTTTTAAACCGTTTATTTACTCGGCCGCACTAGAAAAGCGTTACACCGCCGCTTCAATTATTAATGATGCACCTGTCGTGTTCCATGACCCAGCTCTGGAGGGTACCTGGCGACCCGAGAATTACAGTGGCAAATTTTATGGCCCTACACGACTGCGTGAAGCGCTGGTCTCGTCACGTAATTTGGTGTCAATCCGAATATTACGTTCAATCGGCATTGGATATGCTACACGATTCGCGTCGCGCTTTGGTTTTGATTCCAAGAGTTTGCCACGTGACTTATCGCTGGCGTTAGGCAGTGGTGAAGTCAGTTTGCTAAGCCTGTCAGAAGGTTATGCGGTGTTTGCCAATGGGGGCTATCGAATTACACCTTACTTTATTCAGCGTATTGAAGACCTTGAGGGTAATGTGTTATTTGAGGCTGATCCAGTATTAGCCTGTGTGAGTTGTGTGCTGAAGGAAGAGGATGTAATGGCACCGGCGGCTGTGTCAGGTATGAGTTCGGCACAGGAGTTGTCTCAGATGAATAAGTCACTGAGTGGCTTGCCTGTGAATGAAGAGCTGATCCTGGAAGAGGGTATGGCTCGCTTACCGAAACAGGCTGAGCGTACATTGGATGAACGGGTTGTTTATATCATGAATTCAATTTTACAGGATGTTATCAAGCGCGGAACCGGGCGGCGTGCGCTTGCTTTGGGGCGTAATGATCTTCATGGTAAAACTGGTACGACGAATGATCAGAAAGACGCCTGGTTTAATGGTTTTAATCGTGCCCTGGTGGCTAATGTATGGATAGGTTTCGATCAGCAGCAGCGATCCCTGGGTAACTATGAAACTGGCTCAAAGGCAGCTTTGCCTATGTGGATTGATTATATGCGTGTGGCGCTCGAAGGTGTTCCAGAAGAGGTGATGGCGCGACCTGAAAATCTGGTCACAGTGAAAATTAGTTCAAAAACTGGTGAGCTGGCAAATTCCAGCGATCAGGATGCCGTGTTTGAAACATTCCGGGCAGAACGTGCACCGACAGAAAAAGTTATCCCTGGCGGGGCTTCTGGTGGTGCGGATGATGGTGTAATTCCTGAACAGTTATTTTAGTCAGAAATACCATGATGGGTTGATGTGGCTGTTTTGTATTTAAGATTGATGATGTGTTTTTAAGAGATCGTTAACCTTGGCGAGTAAGGTGTTTTTCGAATAGGGCTTTTGAAGTATATGTTCAATCTCTGTGGGGTGTGATTGCCTGGGCGTGTCAGTGCTGTCAGTGTAACCGCTCACCAGAAGAATGGTGGTGTCGGGGTGTAGTGTTCGTATCTGAGTAGCCAGTTGGTAACCATTCATATCAGGCATGATGATGTCGCTGAATACGAGGTCAACAGGATGATGATCAAGGATTTCTAGTGCCTGTTGGCCGTTCTCTGCGCTAAAGACTTTATAGCCATGTGAGCTAAGAATGTCTCCTGCGAGTTCACGTAGTGCGGGCTCATCGTCAACCACAAGAATGGTGCCACTACTAGTTAACTGATTAAGTTCTAGTCTGTCTATATCAGCATCTGTTGATTGTGCTTTGCAGCGAGGGAAAAACAAGGCGATGCTGGTGCCTTTGTCAATCTGGGACTGAATCTGAATGCCACTGTCCGATCGTTTCAAAAAACCATAAACCTGGCTCATGCCAAGCCCAGTACCCCGTTCACCCTTGGTTGAAAAGAATGGGTCGAAGATTTTCGACAGGGTCTGCTCATTCATTCCAATGCCAGTGTCCGAAATCGTTAGCTGAATGTATTCTCCAGCTGCAACGCCATACATTGTTGCTTCACTTTCATTAAGTCTGATATTGACTGTGGTTAAACTCAGATGTCCACCTTCGGGCATGGCATGCATGGCATTGATGCACATGTTCAGTAATGCATCTTCCAGGTCATTCTGATCCAGCCATGCAAGCCATAAGTCATCGGCTAATGTAAGTTCAAGCTTTATGCTGGCGGTTAGTATTTTTTCAAGCATATGCTTGATGTCCTTGAGGACGGTGTTAAGGTTGACCAGTGTTGAGTCCATATGCTTGTGGCGTGAAAATGATAGTAATTTCTGAGTAAGTTTTTTGCTGCGGTTGCCAGCCTGGGTAATGCGGTGTGCATAGTCACGTAATTTTGGCTGATCCCCCAACCTGGTTTCAAGTAATTCCGAGAAACCAAGAATGACACCAAGCATATTGTTGTAATCATGAGCAATGCCGCCGGTCAGCTTGCCCAGGGCTTCCATTTTTTGCGAGCGTTGCAGTTGGTCTTTCAGTTGCTTGCTTTCGGTAATATCTCTAATTAATGCCTGGAAATAAACCTGGTTGTCGAGTTCTATTCGATTCAGGTTGACCTCAACGTCGAAAATGAAGCCATCATGTCGAGTACATTGCCATTCAAATATCTGCTGTTTGTTTTCCAGCGTTGCTCGTACTTTTTGCATTAGCGTGTCTCTGGACGGGCTTCCGTCTTTTTGAAACGGCGGCGAAAATTCGTTGATGTCATGGCCGATGATATCTTCTTTATTGCAGTTGAACATGGTCAGTGCTTTCAAATTGCAGTCAATAATGTGTTCAAGATTGACCAGAAAAATCGCCTCATTAGCGGATTCAAATAATGTACGGTATTTGGCGTTGCTGGTTGCAAGCTTTTTGTCGCTGAATTGAAGAGCCATGAGGGCGTGTTGTTCCTGCCTACGTAGCTGGTTGATGCGATCTGTGGGTGCAAGTGACATGAAGAGAACCAGGGACATGACGCCCAAGGGAATAATATTCTCTGTTAAAGCGTTGCTGTCGATCAGGCCCATGCGAACCAGGAAAAATATAACAATGGAGAGGATCATAAATAACAGACCCTGAACGAAAAGCTGTGAGGCGGGCTCCTGTTTAATGATGCTTATGATGCCTCGTAATGTGATAAAGCCCATGGCCAGTAATGTGAGTATGGATATGAACTTGACCCAGAGCGCATAACTCATAAAAGGTATGCATAGAGCTAGAGTAATCAGTAATGTAAGCAGTAGTAATTGAGTGCGTTGCAGTGTTGGCGAGTTATCCAGGGGTTGAAAAAAAGATCGTGAAAAAAACATTAAGGTGAGTGGGATCATATTGCCTGTCAGCATTGTGCCTAGATAGCTCAAGTGGGCCAATGAGTCAGGGATTAACTGTTGTGCATAGCCATGGTAGAACGAAGCAAATGCCATAATCGAAACAATAAAGCTAACCAACCAACCAAAACTGGCATCACGTAAACTAATCAGCATAAATAAATTAAAGGCAAGCATGATGAGCGGAATGCCATATATCATGCCCTGCCAGAAGTTCTCGTTATCGCTAGATTGGAGAAAGGCAGAGTGTGACCAGAGTCGAAAGTCCATGGTCATGGATGAGCCATTTTCCATACGTAAATAGTAAGTGTGTGTAGCGCCGGTAGGGATATTTAGCGTGAACAGGATTCGACGGTGGGGAATATCTCGAGAGCTATAAGGTCGTAGGTTGCCTGATTGTTTGAGTGTGTAGTGGTTACTGTCAGCGACCGGTATGTAGAGGTCGAGGAAATGGGTGTTGCTGTAGTTCTGGTCAAGTAGCCATTCTGTTGTTTGTGTTGAACTATTGGTGATGCTGAGCCTGATCCAGTATACCGTTTTGGTGTAACCAAAATTGGGAACAATATTGTTGCTGCGCTCGAATTGAAGGCTTACTGGAGTGCTGGTGACATCGCTTATGGTTAGCATTCCATCCGGATCGGCAAGGATATCCAGATAAGGGCCTGCATAATGGGCCTGTTGTGAGTCGGTAAGAGTTATATGGTTTTGTGCCAGCACTGGAAATGACAGCAAAAACAAGATCAGACAGAGGCTGCTACATGGAAGCCGTGAAAAGGGAGAGTCGGATCGAATGAGCTGATTGAACATAGTCCTTTATGAGTGCCCTTAAGTAGTAGCGACTATCAGTTCATGTTATATCAGTTTCAGAGGGGCGTATACAGCAGTGAAGCCAGGTCATGAGATTGCGGCAGCGTCATGTAGCTATCGCAATCTCAATGCTGGGAGGCAGATTTATTTGTGATATTGCACGCTCATGTCATGTACAGCATCAACTAAAGCAGCAACATGTTCGGGGTTTATTTCAGGCGTGATGCCATGGCCCAGATTAAATACATGGCCGCTGCCATTGCCATAGGCCTGTAAAATTTTACTGGCTTCCTGGCGGATAATATCAGGTGAAGCATTCAGTGTGGTGGGGTCCATATTACCCTGTAAGGCAACACGGTCGCCGACCTGTTGTCGTGCTAGTGCTATATCTGTGGTCCAGTCGAGACCAAGACCGTCACAGCCAGAATCAGCCATGTCGCTGAGCCACTGGCCGCCGCCTTTGGTGAACAGGATGACAGGTACTTTCCGACCTTCATTTTCACGGGTTAGTTGAGCGACAATATCGGTCATGTAGCGGAGAGAAAATTCACGATACATCTGCGGTGATAAACTGCCGCCCCAGGTGTCAAATATCATTAATGCCTGGGCGCCGGCTGCAACCTGGGCATTTAAATACGCTACAACAGAATCAGAAATTTTAGCCAGTAACTGATGAGCCAACGCTGGCTCGTTAAAGCACATGGTTTTGGATCGGGAGAATGTTTTGCTGCTGCCACCTTCGATCATATAAGTCGCCAGTGTCCATGGGCTGCCAGAGAAGCCAATCAGTGGCACACGACCATCGAGTTCGCGGCGTATCGTGCGCACGGCGTCCATGACGTAGCCCAGTTCATCTTCTGGGTCGGGTGTTGGCAAATGTTTAATTTGGTCAGCTGTGCGGATTGGGGTTTTGAACTTGGGGCCTTCGCCTTCCTCAAAATACAGGCCCAATCCCATAGCATCCGGTACAGTTAGAATGTCTGAAAACAGAATAGCAGCATCGAGATCAAAGCGTTCCAGGGGTTGCAGGGTGACTTCGCAGGCCAGGTCAGGTGTTGAGCACAGTGTCATGAAATCACCGGCTTTTTCGCGGGTCGCGCGGTATTCTGGCAGGTAACGTCCAGCCTGGCGCATGATCCATATTGGCGTGCGATCAACCGGTTGTCTTGACAGGGCGCGTAAAAAGCGATCGTTTTTTAATTCAGACATAATTCCAACGTAAATATATAGTGGACAAAGTGACGGCTGGTGAATGGCATCCAGTCAGGCGTTCTTTTATTTTTTATGTTAAAGGGCCTCAAAATTAAGGCCCTTTAAATTAAACTTCCAGGTAGTCGAGAATGCCTTCAGCTGCATTTCGGCCTTCAAAAATAGCCGTGACTACAAGATCAGACCCGCGCACCATATCACCTCCCGCAAACACTTTGGGGTTTGTTGTTTGATATTTGAACTCGCCGTTAGCGGATGCTAAAACGCGACCACGATCATCAGTATTAATATCAAAATCTGTAAACCAGTCTGAAGGACTTGGCTGGAATCCAAAGGCAACCAGTACATGATCGCAGGGTAGGATTTCTTCGGTGCCCGCGATAGGTTCTGGGCGACGACGACCACGTTCATCGGGCTCACCAAGCTCAGTGGTTACCACTTTGATGCCATTCATGACGCCATTTTTACCGACGATTTCGATTGGTTGGCGATTCCACAGAAATTCGACGCCTTCTTCCCGGGCGTTTTGAACTTCCTTTTTAGAGCCTGGCATGTTGGCTTCATCACGTCGGTAGGCACAGGTTACTTTAGTAGCGCCCTGACGTATGGCGGTGCGGTTGCAGTCCATAGCGGTGTCACCACCACCCAGTACGACGACCGTTTTATTTTTCATGTCGATACGTTCGTCGCTGATACCAAGTAGTTGATTGGTATTGGAAATCAGGTACGGTAAGGCTTCATAAACACCTTCCATGTCTTCTCCGGGGAAGCCACCTTTCATGTATTTATAGGTGCCCATACCCAGGAATACAGCATCATATTCTTCGAGTAATTGCTGGAAGCTGATATCTTTACCAATTTCGGTATTCAGGCGAAATTCCACGCCCATGCCTTCAAAGATTTCACGACGGGTGGTCATGACGTCTTTTTCAAGTTTAAAGGGTGGGATACCAAAAGTGAGCAGGCCGCCGATTTCGGAATAGCGATCAAAGACGACAGGTTTGACACCATTACGTGTCAGGATATCTGCACAGCCCAGACCGGCTGGTCCCGCACCCACAATTGCCACGCGCTTGCCTGTGTCTTTTACCTGGGATAGGTCAGGTCGCCAGCCCTGTTTAAGGGCTTCATCAGTAATGTACTTCTCGACAGAACCAATAGTGACGGCTTCAAAGTTGCAATCATCCAATGTACAGGCGCCCTCACAGAGGCGATCCTGCGGGCATACACGGCCACAGACTTCAGGAAGTGAATTGGTGCGGTGAGACAGCTCGGCGGCCTCAGTGATATTGCCTTCACTAACCAGTTTTAACCAGTTTGGAATATAGTTGTGAACCGGACATTTCCATTCGCAGTAGGGGTTGCCACAGGCAAGACAACGGTCGGCCTGAGAACGAGCAGTCTGCTCGTTAAATGGTTTATAAATTTCACGAAATTCAACGCGACGTTGCTCGACCTTGATTTTTTCAGGGTCTTGACGAGGCACATCGATGAATTGCATGGTATTGGCCATAGCTTACCCCGGAAATACTTGAAATAGTGTGATTAGGCGTTGAGACGCGCTTTGATTTTGCCGCTGACGGCAGCCATATCGGCGCGGCCCTGCATCTGGGGTTTAAGTATCCCCATGACCTTGCCCATGTCTTTTATCGAACTGGCGCCCGTGCTGGAAACGGCTTCATCAATCAATGCATCGATTTCTTCATCGCTTAGGGCGGCGGGCAGAAAATCCTTGAGGACACTGATTTCGTAGTTTTCCTGTTCCAGCAAGTCGTCACGCCCGGCCTCTTCATACTGCGTGGCAGATTCGCGACGTTGCTTGGTCATTTTATCCAGTACAGCCAGAATACGGGCATCATCAAGCTCAATACGTTCATCAACTTCAATCTGTTTGATTGCCGAGTTGATGAGACGAATCACGCCCAGACGAGGTTTGTCTCCGCCTTTCATGGCGGCCTTCATTTCGTCCTGAAGCCGTTGTTTAAGAGGTGCTGTACTCATAGAATAATGCTATTAACGACGACGACGTGGATTGCGGCTTAAACGATCTCTTTCTTTAGACAGTTTTTTCAGATGACGTTTAACGGCAGCAGCTGCTTTGCGTTTGCGTTCAGTTGTGGGTTTTTCATAGGCCTCACGACGACGAATTTCGGTTAGAATACCGGCTTTCTCGCAAGAACGTTTGAAACGGCGAAGAGCAACGTCAAAGGGCTCGTTGTCTTTAACTTTAACTTGT